>JAGBAT010000108.1 GCA_017938835.1 Oscillospiraceae bacterium
CGGGGTACTTGAAGGACACATCGCGGAACACTACTTCGCCCATTCCGTTTGCAGCAGACACAGGCTGAGCCGGCTCGGAGATGACCGGCTGCGACTGCAGGATCTCGTCAATACGGTTTGCTGCAACGACCGCGCGGGGCGCCTGAATGGAGATCATAGCAATCATCATGAAGGACATGACGATCTGCATGGTATAGTTCATAAAGGCCATCATATCGCCTACCTGCAGGGAACCCTGCTCGATCCCCTTGGCCCCGAACCAGACGATGGCCACATTAAGCCCATACATAACCAGGCTCATAAACGGCATCATGGCAGCCATGGTGCGGCCGGTGAACAGCTGGGTATCCCGCAGCTCGGTGTTTGCCTGATCGAAACGCCGTTCTTCATGGCGTTCTCTGTTGAAGGCACGGATAACAGGCAGACCGGTGAGGATCTCACGGGAGACCAGATTTACGTTATCCACCAGCATCTGCATTTTGCGGAACTTAGGCAGAGTCACCACGGTCAGCAGACTGATCAGAACAGCAAGTGCCAGAACCCCCGCCACAACGATCCATCCCAGACCGGTCTGGGTCTTGACCACCTTGATGACGCCGCCGATACCCATAATCGGTGCATACAGCACCATGCGCAGAAGCATGGTGACGACCATCTGCACCTGCTGTATATCGTTGGTGGAACGGGTGATAAGAGACGCGGTGGAAAAGTCGTCCAGCTCCTTGTGGGAGAAGGTCAGAACCTTGCCGAACACCTGCTGCCGCAGGTCCCGGCCCACCTGTGCGCCAACCTTACTTGCAAGATAGCCCACCATGATCGCTGCCAGTGCCGCCAGCAGTGCCACCAGCGCCATTTTTCCGCCGGTAGACCACAGATAACCCATCTGGGTCTCCTCATCTGCCAGTCCGGCAGCCACCTGAGCAATGTATGCCGCATCGGCGTTCTCCACACCGCCCCGGGTCAGACCGATGTCCACAATATCACTCATGAGCCCGGGCAGCTCCAGCTCGCAGGCCGCCTGCACCATGAGCAGACACATGACCAGCAGGACAGCAACCCAGTGCTTCTTCAGTAACTTTATGATTTTAAGCATGGTTTCTTCCTTTCCATATCAAAAATCTCCGGGGTGCATATTCAGCTCGGAAAGTCTGCCGATGATGCGTACAAAATGCTGCGCATCCTCTTCCCCCAGCGCCTGCAGCAGAGCTGTCATACGCTTCAACATATCATTATGCTTTTGCACAGCATATTCCAACCCTTTGTCTGTCAGATGCACGATGACACGACGGCGGTCAGCCCTATCGTTTTGCCGCAAAACCAGACCGTCCGCTTCCAGATCGCCGAGGATCTTGGTCAATCGCGCATGACTGAATCCAAAAAAATCAATCAGCTGCGCAGGAGTGGCTACGCAGTCGTGTTCAAACAGAAACCGGATCGTGCCGTCTTTCACATGCTCATATCGTTCCAGTTCAGTAGGTGGGCGGCGCTTCTCCCTTGGATGTGTGGCAGCCAGACAATGCGCTGCCAGTGCCTCATAATTCAGTTTGCTCACCTCCAAACTTGTTTCACAGTCGTTAATCATTAACAGTTGTTCATTATAATTCTGCAGCAGTGAAATTACAAGCGGTTGTTTGTAAAGAGTTTGTGAATATCGGACTCGCCAATTCCGGTCCACTGTTGCCAATTGAGCAAAATGAGAGCGCGCTCTTTTGGCACCCCTCCGAAGGGGGGGGCAGCTGTGCACACCTTGTCGCAGGGTCGGCCAATGGTCGTCCGTCCTCTCATTTTCTGTCGCCGCAGCAAGTTCAGATACGGTGCATAGCAAGGGCATACACACACACGAAAAAACACCCTGCCTGAAGCAGGGTGTTCAAAATCGATATTACAAAATTCTTACGCGCAGGACTTCTTCCATATCGGTGATGGCCTGCACATCCTCGTAGGACAGAGGGTCGCCCAGATCGATCATAGTATATGCATACTCCCCACGGGACTTGTTGATCATGTGCTCGACGTTGTTGTTCATGCTGCCGATAATCTCCAGAAATCGGGTCAGCATACGGGGCACATTCATGTGGATGATGCACAGGCGGCACACGCCCTGCCGTTCATCCAGCACTGCATCGGGCAAGTTCACGCTGTTGCGGATGTTGCCGTTGACAATGTAGTCATACAGCTCTCTTGCTGCTGCCACTGCGCATTTGTCCTCACTTTCAGGAGTGCAGGCACCGATGTGGGGCAGACAGATAACATTGCGCTGCCCGATGAGCTTTTCGTTGGGGAAGTCGGTGACATACTTTGCCACCTTGCCGCTGCGGATGGCCGCCAGTATGGCGTCGTCATCCACTACCTCCGCACGGGATTCGTTGATGATGCGCACGCCATCCTTCATCGCCGCAAACGACTTGGCATTGAACATCTTTTCCGTGTGCGTATTAAAGGGCACATTGATGGAGATATAGTCGCAGTGGCGATAGATATCGGAAATGTCCTCTGCACGCATGACCTCACGGCTCAGCCGCCATGCAGCTTCCACGGACATGTAGGGGTCATAGCCGTAGACCTGCATCCCCAGCTCCAGACACATATTGGCGATCAGAGCGCCGGTAGCGCCCAGACCCACGATGCCGATGGTCTTGCCCATAAGCTCGGGACCGGAAAATGCACCCTTGTTCCGTTCCACCATCTCAGGGATGCGGTCGCCCTGATCAGCAATGGTCTTGACCCATTCGATGCTGCCCACCACATCACGGCTGGCCATGACCAGCTCACACAGTGCCAGTTCTTTCACCGCTTCCGCATTGGCACCGGGGGCGTTGAACACCACGATGCCCTCCTGCGCGCAGCGCTCAGTGGGGATATTGTTATAGCCCGCGCCGGCTCTGGAAATGCACAGCAGTTCACTGCCAAACTTCATGTTCAGCATATCCGCAGAGCGCACCAGAATACCGTGGGGATTTTCCACCTGTTCTCCCACTTCGCAGCCCTTGCTTTTCAGCTCCTGAATCCCGAAGTCAGAAATATTATTTAAAACCTGAATTTTGATCATATATGCTCCCTCTCAAACTCGTTCATATAATCGATCAGCGCCTGTACACCCTCCATGGGCATGGCGTTATAAACCGACGCGCGCATGCCGCCGGAAATACGGTGACCCTTCAAATGCTTTAGACCACGCTGGGCACCGCCCTGCGCGAAGGCAGCATCTAATTCGGCATTGCGGGTACGGAATGTCACATTCATCTGGGATCTTGCAGACGGCTGTGCACTGGCTCGGAACAGTCTGCTGCCATCCAGATAGTCATACAGCAGCTGTGATCGCTGCGCAGCTCTGCGCTGCATCTCTTCCACACCGCCCTGCTCCTTCAGCCACTTCAGCTGCAGGCCCAGCATATAAATACACCAGCAGGGGGGCGTGTTCAGCATAGAGTCCTTGTCGATCATGGTCTGGTAGTCCAGCAGCATGGGAGTGATGGGCAATGCATGGCCCATCAGGTTGCGGCGCACGATGGCCACAGTCAAACCGGCAGGCGCCATGTTCTTCTGGGCACCTGCAAAAATGATGCCATAACGGCTGACGTCCACCGGTCGGGACAGAATGTCTGAGGACATATCGCATACCAGCGGTACGCTTCCGGTTTCGGGCACATAGTGCCACTGGGTACCGTAAATGGTATTGTTCTGACAGTAATAGAAATAGGAGGCATCCTTGGACAGATGCAGCTGCTCCTGAGACGGAATAACGGTGTGCCCGCAGTTGGCAGTATGGCAGGCATAGTGAACTGTACCATACTTTTCTGCCTCTCTGGCAGCAATGCCGGAGAAGTTGCCCGTGACCGCATAATCGGCGGAGCCGGTGCGGTACATCAGGTTCAAGGGCACCATGGAAAACTGCATGGTGGCACCGCCCTGCAGGAACAGGATCTCGTGAGTATCGGGAACATTCAGCGCTTCTTTCAGCAGCGCCTTAGTCTCATCGAAGATCTCCTGAAACGCGGGTGATCGGTGGCTCATTTCCATGACGGACATGCCGCTGCCCTTATAGTTGAGCAGTTCGGACTGAGCGGTACGCAGGACGGATTCCGGCATGACGGACGGGCCTGCAGAGAAGTTATATACCTGATTACGTTCCATAAAAACCTCCGGTTTTTCACTGAATCTCCTTCGGAGCTTCAGTGAGAATGCCCCCGCCTACGGCGATGGGCAACCAGCCTTTCTGCATGCACTCGTTCCTCGCACGCCGGAAAGACTGCGCTGTGTTTTTTCCTTCGCGCATGTCGGCGAAAAAAACAGATTAAAATTGATCATGCAAAGCATCGTCAAAGCAAAATCATTCATCAACTAAAAAAGCCTCAAATCGAGGCTTTTTTACAATAATATACAATTATATCCGCTTTCTTTTGATTGTCAAATGATTTTTCCTCGCAGACAATCGCCGTCTACGTCCGTGATGCGCACACGACACAGCTTGTTCCTTAGATGTTCCCCTTCCGCATTGACCACGCAGTAATTGCCGGCATGGCCGTTCCAGCTGCCGTCGGGCTGCTCAGTCTCGAACAGGACATCCATTTCCTGCCCCACACAGCCTTCCAGATAGGCCTTGTGCATGCGGTCAGCCACCTGCTGTGCTTCATGGGCGCGGCGGGACTTCTCAGCCTTGACCACCTGACCGGGCATCTTCTCCGCCTTGGTGCCGGGGCGCACGGAGTAGGGGAAAATATGCATATCCGCAAAGCCGCACTTTTCAATGAATTTCAGCGTGGCAGCCTGATCGTCCAGAGTCTCGCCGGGGAAGCCGGTGATCAGGTCGGCTGTAAAGGCACAGCCGGGGAAATACTCCGTGAGATATTCTATGCACTGATAGAACCGGGCGGTGTCATACTTGCGGTTCATATTCTTCAAAGTCTTGTCACAGCCGGACTGCAGTGACAGATGGAAATGGGGGCAGACCTTACCGGTGGCAGCAATGCGGCGGGCAAAATCCTCGGTGATGACCGTGGGCTCCAGAGACCCCAGACGCATACGCACATTGGGCGCAGCAGCTGCGATTCCCTCGATACAGTCGGCCAGAGTGATGTTCTCTCCCAAATCCTTGCCGTAGGAGGCGATCTCAATGCCGGTGATGACCAGCTCCTGATAGCCCTCTTCCTGCAGCTGCTTTGCCTGACGCTGTACCTCCGCAATCGGCAGAGAGCGCACACGGCCGCGGGTATAAGGGATGATGCAGTAGGTACAGAAATTCACGCAGCCGTCCTCGATTTTCAGCATGGCGCGGGTGCGGCCGCTGACGGCACCTGCCGGCAGTTCTTCAAATGCAAAGCGGCGGAAGGGGTCGTCGATCTCCCGGGCAGCCTTCTTATCTGCCACTGCTTCCTCGATGGCATCAATGAGCTTATGCTTGTCTCCGGTACCGAAGACCACATCGCAGCCGATCTCTTCCGCATCGTCGGGGCTCAGCTGGCTCCAGCAGCCGCAGACAATGGTAGCAGCCTCGGGGTGCTGCCCTGCCAGATGACGGACGGTCTGGCGGCTCTTTCTGCCGGACTCAGCAGTAACCGCGCAGGTATTGATGATGATGGCATCCACCGGTTCACCCTCTGCAGCGGGATTATGTCCGCGCTCAGCGAGCATGGTTTCGATGGCCTGTGTTTCATATTGGTTGACCTTGCAGCCAAGGGTTGATATAATATAACGCATAAATCCTCCGGATTTTCGATGAACCTCACCTTATATGGCTCCCCTTGGTAAGGGGAGCTGTCAGCCGTCAGGCTGACTGGGAGGTCGTATTTTCGGGTTTCTCTGAGGTATTTCAACCTCTCCACCATGCTTCGCATGGTCCCCCTCCCCTTGCCAAGGGGAGGCTATGATTGTATTTTCAACATTTCATGAATATCGGGTGATACAAATGATTTATTTAGATAACGCCGCTACAACACCAGTCTGCAAGGCGGCAGCAGATGCAGCATACAACATGATGCTGGAAAACTACGGCAATCCCAGCTCCACCCATGCAGCGGGACGCAATGCCAAAAAGGCGCTGGACACCGCCCGCAAGCAGGTGGCTATGGCCTTGGGCTGCGAGCCTTCTGAACTCTACTTTACCTCCTGCGGTTCCGAGGCCGACAACTGGGCCATCGTCCGCGGTGCAGAGGCCATGAGCAAAAAAGGCAGACACGTCATCAGCTCCACCGTGGAACACGATGCGGTGCGCAAGTCACTGGACGAGCTGGAACGCCGGGGCTTTGAAGTCACCCGTCTGACTCCCGATGAGTCCGGCAGGGTCACCGTGGAGTCTGTCAAAAATGCGCTCCGTGCTGATACTATACTCGTTTCTTTGATGATGGTCAACAACGAAACCGGTGCTTTGACAGATATTTCCGGAATTTCCAGAATGTTAAAGGCCGAAAAAAGTCTGGCATTGCTCCATACGGATGCTGTACAGGGTTTCATGAAGGTTCCTTTCAAGGCCAACACACTGGGTGCAGACATGATCAGCATTTCGGGCCACAAGATCCACGCCCCCAAGGGCATCGGCGCTCTGTACGTCAGCAAAAACATGCGCCCTGTGTCCAAGCTGCTGCCCTATGTCATGGGCGGCGGGCAGGAGTCCAATATGCGTGCAGGCACGGAAAATCTCCCCGGCATCGCGGCCTTCGGTGCCGCTGCGGAAGAGGCCCGCAAGAGCTTCAATCGCTCCGTGCGCCATATGAACCAGCTGCGTGACCATGCCATCGCACGTCTGCAAAGCGAGATCGGTGATGTGGTCATCATCGGCGGCGGCACGCCCCACATTCTCTCCGTGTCCATGCCCGGCTACCCCAGCGAGGTGGTCATGAACTTTTTGGAGCGGGACGGTATTTGCATCGCAAAAAGCTCCGCCTGCAAGAAGGGCGGGCGGAGCCATGTACTGGAAGCAATTGGCCTGCAGCCCAGAGTCATCGACTCCGCACTGCGCATCAGCTTTTCCAGATTCACCACAATGGAGGATGTGGACGCCCTCTGCGACGGATTGCTCCACGCAAAGCAGCAATTATTCCCCACTCTCGGTTAATTTATTTGCATTATTCCCATCAGTTTCCCCCACTTTGGGTACAGGGAACCCTGTGGTCTCATCCATATGATCCATATCCAGATACAACGCGGCCTCGGTACACAGGCCGCGTTTTTTCAGGCCCAAATTGATCAGAGCATCCACACCGGCAGACAGAACCACCACCAGCGGCACACCGATGATCATACCGCCTACGCCGAACAGGTCGCCCATGACGATGATGGCAAACATGATCCAGAAGCCGTTAATGCCCACGCTGTTGCCCAGGATCTTGGGGCCGATGATGTTGCCGTCGATCTGCTGAATGAGGAAGATCATAACCATGAAGGGCAGGCACTTGACGGGGCTGACCATGAGGATGATAATGGCACAGGGAATGGCACCAATGAAGGGGCCAAAAATGGGAATGATATTGGTCACGCCCACAATAATCGCAATAAAGGCAGGATACGGCATATCCAGAATCTCACAGCAGATGTAAGTCAGAATACCGATGATGGTGGAGTCGATGATCTTGCCGATCAGGAAACCCATGAACGCATCATCTGCAAAACGGATGATACGCTGGATAAATTCACTGCGGTGGATACCAAACACAGCATACAGGATACGCTTCCATGTCGCAGCAAAGCGGTCACGGTTGTACAGCACATAGCAGCTGATGACCACACCAATGAAGATATTCAGTACGAACTGCAGCACCTTGTACACACCGCTGGTCAGGTTCACCAGCATACCGGTGACATCGCTGAGCAGACCGCCGATACCGGGCAGCAGCCTTTCCCGGATCCAGCTTTCCAATTCGGCAGACATGCTGCGGGTCCAGCTTTCCACTTCCTTACCCAACTCAGGATAGTCTTCGAACAGGCCGTTGATGAAATCCACAGTGTTGTTCAGGTATGTACTGTAATTGACGAAAATACTCTGGATGCTTTCATACACCGTAGGCAGCAGCAAACGGAACAAAATGAAGATCATAACGCAGGCTACTACCAGTGCCATAGCAATGGCGATCACACGGGGTGCTCCACCCTTGGGTACCTCCCGTTTGGTAGCCTTGCGGAAGATAGGAGCCAGCAGGTCATATTCAAAGGTACGGGTCATCGGCAGCAGCAGATAGGAGATCACAAAGCCCCAAAGGAATGGATTGAGGATCTTTGTAATCACACCGAGGCCGTAAAGCACCACATTCAGATGCTGCAGCAGCACATAAAACAGGATACAGCCGGACAGCACGCTGAAGGCTGTCATGCCAATATGGAAATACGGAGAATTTTTCAGTTTCGGTTTCAATGGAGTACTCCTTTAAATCGGTAATTTCTATTGTATTTATAATACCGTTCAAACGGAAAATCGTCAACATGATTCGGGAGCCTGTTTAATTAAGATTTTGTAAAATATGATGTTTCATTTTTGACAAGTCTCGCCTAGCCCCCAAAATGAATATGCGTATTCACTCATCTGAACTTTTAGTGTTGAAAACTATGTTGAAAATGTTCAAAACCGTTGAAAGGCAGAATTTTTGTTACAATGTCATGACACAGAATATTCATAAATTGTAACTTTTGCAAAATAAATTTCATATCCTTCGTAGCGTTTCGGACAGCCGCAAGGGCTGTTTCTGCGGCCACGCAAGTGAACTGCACAGGGACAGGGCTTGCCCCTGTCCCTTTTTCAAGGCTGCCCATCCTTCTATTTTCCCGCCTTCCCTCATAGAATACAGCAAAAACGAAAATCGGAGGGTCTTTCCATGAAGCCTTTGCTGTGTATTCTTCTGGCAGTCTGTCTGCTGACCACACCTTGTCTCGCCATTACGCCCCTGTCCGACGATGCCATCACCATTGACGCCCCTTCCGCCTGTCTGCTGGAAAAGACCACAGGTACCATCATCTATGAAAAAGACGCCCACACCCGTCGGCCCATTGCCTCGGTAACCAAGGTAATGACCCTGCTGCTGATCATGGAAGCCATCGAAAACGGCAGCATCACATGGGAGACCAACGTGGTCGCTACGGCCCACGCAGCCAGCATGGGAGGCAGTCAGATCTGGCTGGAAGAGGGCGAAACCATGACGGTCTCTGAAATGGTAAAGTGCATCACCGTGGTCTCCGCCAATGACTGCAGTGTAGCCATGGCAGAGCATCTGTGCGGCACGGAGGAGGCCTTCGCCGACGCGATGAACAGCAAGGCTGCCGAGCTGGGGCTGGAGAACACCCACTTCATCAACTGCACCGGGCTGTTTGACGATGAGAACCACTACTCCAGCGCCTACGATGTGGCGATCATGGCACGGGAGCTGATTTCCCACGAGGCCATCAAGACCTATTCTACCATCTGGATGGACACTGCCCGCAACGGGGAATTCGGCCTGAACAACACCAACAAGCTGATCTATTATTACGAAGGGGCCACGGGGCTGAAGACCGGCTACACCGACAAGGCAAAATACTGTCTGGCTGCCACTGCAGAGCGCAGCGGTGTGGAATATGTAGCTGCAGTCCTCGGTGCAGATAGCTCCGATCACCGCTTTGCCAGTGCCAAGGTGCTGCTGAACTATGCCTTCGCCAACTTCACACTCACTGATCTTGCCTCGGGGGTGGCCCTGCCTCCTGTGGCAGTACGTATGGGTACAGCAGAGTCCGTGCAGCCGGTATATCCGGAAGGCAGCACCATGCTCATGGAAAAGGCCGGAGCACAGGCCCTGACTTACACACCGGAGCTGACGGAAACACTGGAAGCCCCCGTATGTGCCGGTGACAGCATTGGCAGCGTGAAAATATACAGCGGAGAGAACATGATCGCGGAACTGCCCGTGGTGGCGGCCAGTGATGTTCCCCGCCTGACGATTCCGGATATTTTCCTGCTGATGGTGCATGTGTTATTGTGTGAAGCACCGTAAGTCCGGAGCAAATACAAAGAAAATGACCATCTGAAGCCCCGCCTCTGCGATCCTATATTTTATACATAAATCACAAGAATTCTATTTGCACTTTCAAAAATTCAGTGTATAATGATAACATCCAATAGTAATAAATACCCGCAAATACTTGCACGAAAGGAATTCATACATATGATTAAAGTTGATTTGTCCGGTGCTTCTTCTTTCTTCAAGGGAAATGGCCCCGACTATGCTGCTGTCGCTGAAGCACACCGCACTCTCGCCGAAGGCACCGGCAAGGGGAATGATTTCATTGGCTGGCTGACTCTGCCCCAGACCATCGCCGCAGGCGAGCTGAAGCAGATCGTGGCCTGCGCTAAGAAGATCCGCGCACGCTCTCAGGCTCTGCTGGTCGTCGGCATCGGCGGCTCCTATCTGGGCGCACGCGCAGCGGTCGATCTGCTGCGTCCCACCATGAAGGAAGGCGATGTGGACATCATCTTCGTCGGCAACGGACTGTCCCCCGATGCCATGATGGATACCCTGCACCGTCTGGGTGACAAGGACTTTGACATCTGTGTCATCTCCAAGTCCGGCACCACGCTGGAACCCGCTCTGGCATTCCGTATGTACAAGGGTCTGCTGGTCAGCAAGTACGGCGCTGCCGAAGCCGGCAAGCGCATCACCGCTGTCACCGACGCACACCGCGGTGTTCTGCATGACATGGCTGTGAAGGAAGGCTGGGAAATGTTCGTGGTTCCCGACGATGTCGGCGGCCGCTTCTCCGTTCTGTCCGCTGTCGGTCTGCTGCCCATGGCAGTTGCAGGCATCGACGTGGAAAAGGTCATTGCATGCGCCATTGATGAATTCAAGGCAATGGACCTGCGCAGCCCCGAAAACCCCGCATGGCAGTATGCAGCTGCTCGTCAGCACCTGTACCGGAACGGCAAGAGCATTGAAATTCTGGCTTCCTACGAGCCCTCTTTCCGCTTCTTCGCTGAATGGTGGAAGCAGCTGTACGGCGAATCCGAAGGCAAGGACGGCATTGGCATCTACCCCGCTTCCGTAGAATTCACCGCTGACCTGCACTCCATGGGCCAGTATATTCAGGACGGCCCCCGTTTCCTGTATGAAACCGTTGTTATGTTCGAAGAGGACATCAATCACTTTGAAGTTCCCCACGAAGTGGGCGACCCCGATGGTCTGAACTATCTGGCAGGCCGCCAGTTGGGCGATATTATGCGTACCGCAGCAGCTGCTGTCAAGCAGGCACACATCGACGGCGGCGTACCCAACATCACCATCTCCGTCCCCAAGCGCGACGAAGCCGGTTTTGCAGCTCTGGTGGTGTTCTTCGAACTGGCCTGCGGCCTGAGCGGCTATGTCTCCGGCGTCAACCCCTTCGACCAGCCCGGCGTAGAAGCTTACAAGAAGAACATGTTCAGAATGTTGGGTAAGCCCGGCGCAAAATAATTCGATGAACCTCCTTCCGGAGCTTCATTGAAAAAAATCCCGCCTATCGGCGATGATACATCAGCTTTTATTCGCGCCTCGTGCCTCGACACGCAAAAACCTGAGAAGTGTTTTTTCCGTGATACATGCGCCCGGAAAAAAACAAATTAAACCTTCTTTCGCATCACAGCTGCGAAATTCTGCGAAGCTGTGGTTTCCGCAGCATGACACAAAACCAATTTGTAGGGGGCGGCGTCCCCGCACCCCCTACTCATTTCCGCATACACAATTGTCGAAGTGCAAAACAGGCTGCCCCTGCCATCTTTATATTTTGGATTGTTCCACCTTTTAACAGCGAAAAAATTGTTAAAACTGTTGGATATTTTGCAAAAAAGCATTTTTCCGTTGCACTTCATCAAATTCTATGTTAATCTACTCACATAACTTTTATGTTATCAAAGGAGCGTGACTATTATGGTTAAAGTCATCATGGGTCTGAAGGGTTCCGGTAAGACCAAGAAACTCGTTGATCTGGTTCTCCAGGCTGAAAAGGAAGAAAAGGGCGCTGTTGTCTGCATCGAAAAGGACAAGAAGCTCACTTATGATATTCCCCACTCCGTTCGCCTGATCCAGGCCGGCGAATACGGCATCAACAATGTCGACATGTTCAAGGGTTACATCGCAGGTCTGCACTCCGGCAACTACGACATTACCCAGATTTTTGTGGACAACTTCTACAAGATCATCGGCACTTCCGATGAAGCTGTTGTAGCTGGCGTTCTGGGCTGGCTGGATGCTTTCAGCGCAGCAAACAGCGTCACTGTTACTCTGAGCCTGTCCAGCGATCCCGAAGTTGCAGGCGAAGCTCTGAAGAAGTACATCATCTGATTTTGATCAACATAAAAAAGACTCACCATAAGGTGAGTCTTTTTTATTGTTTCTTGGTGGTTATGGGGGCTTAGCAAAATTCGGCTTTATCCCCGCTTCGTCAGATATTCCATGACGATTTTCATTTGCGGGGACACCCACTTATCTCTGTGGTGGAACAGCTGCTTCCAGACCTCCGTATGGATGCCCTCCACCTGCAGATAGCACAGCGTGCCGTCGGCGACGCCCTTTTCCGTGACGTACTCCGGCAAATACGCAATGCCCATGCCCTGCGCCACCAGCTTGCACAGCAGATCGGTGTTGCCGCTTTCCAAAATCGGGGTGGCCTCCAGATTCAATCTGGCCAGCTGCTCGTCCATCAGTCGGCGGTAGCTCATGCCCTTTTCCGTCAGCAGGAAGGGCTCGTTTACAATTTCCGCAGGAGTCAGCAGCCTGCCCCGCAGGGCAGAGTCCGCCGCTGCCACAAAGTGTATGTGCATCTGCTCTTCATCTACGATGACATAGTCCCGATGATAAATATGATGATCCATGGTGAATACAAGGTCCACTTCGTTGCGGTTGAGCAGTCGGAACATTTCCTCCGTGCCTGCCGGGATGACTTGCAGGGTGATGCCCGGATAGCGGGTGTGCAGCGCCGCAAAGCGCTCGCTCAGCAGCCAGTTACACAGGCTATCAGCAATGGCGATGCGCACCAGTCCCCTAACCTCCTGCTCCCCGCTGGCGCTTTTTCCCATGTCCACTGCCAGCTTGCTGATCTCATGGGCATAGCGGAGCATCTCGCGACCCTTATCCGTCAGGGCAATGGTGTGGTTGATGCGGTCGAACAGGCTGACGCCCAGCTCCGTTTCCAGCTGCCGGATCTGGAAGGATACCGTGGACTGGCTGTAACCCAGCTTCTCCGCCGCCTGTGTGAAGCTGCCCAGCTCTGCCACCTGTATGAATGTGTTCAGGTTTTTAATGTCCATATTTTCACCATCTAAAATTTCGATTCAAATAATTGATATTATCAGTTTTACAAATTCTGCAGTTTACTATATACTATTTAGACTGAGAATTCAACCATTTAAAGGAGAAAATATAATGAGTGACAAACATACAGGTGCAGCGCACCGCAACGGCGGATTTCAGAGCTCTCTGGGCTTTGTTCTCGCCTGCGTGGGCTCCGCGGTGGGCATGGCCAATATCTGGCTGTTCCCCTACCGTCTGGGGCAGTACGGCGGTGCCGCATTCCTGATCCCCTATATTTTATTCATCGTGCTGTTCGGTCTGGTGGGGCTGAGCGCAGAGTTCGCCATCGGACGCAAGGCACATACCGGCACCCTCGGTTCCTTCGCGTTTTGCTGGGCAAGACGCGGCAAGGGTAAGCTGGGTCATGCCATGGGCTGGATCCCCCTGTTCGGCTCTCTGGGCATCGCCATTGGCTACTCCATCATTGTAGGGTGGGTCATCCGCAGTCTGCTGGGCTCCGTGACCGGTGATCTGCTGACCGGCGATTCCGCTGTGTTCTTCAGCCAAATGAGCTCCAGCTTCAGCAATGTAGGCTGCCATGCTGCCGTGATCATCCTTACTTGTGGCCTGCTGCTGTTCGGTGCCACCAAGGGCATCGAACAGGTCAACAAGATCATGATGCCCGCATTCTTTGTGCTGTTCGTCATCGTTGCTGTTCGCGTATTCTTCCTGCCCGGCTCCGAAGCCGGCTACGCATTCCTGTTCGTGCCCAAGTGGGAATACCTGAAGGATCCCTACACATGGGTCATGGCCATGGGACAGGCTTTTTTCTCCCTGTCCATCACCGGCTCCGGCATGATCGTATACGGTTCCTATCTGGGCAAGGACGAGGACATCCCCAAGGCTTCCATGAGCACCGCGTTCTTCGACACCTGCGCCGCCATGGTGGCGGCCCTGACTGTTATGCCCGCCATGTTTGCCTTCGGCATCGAGCCCACCTCCGGCCCCGCTCTGATGTTCATCACCCTGCCCAAGGTGTTCGCGCAGATGCCATTCGGCCAGCTGTTTGCGATATTCTTCTTTGTGTCCGTTAGCTTTGCCGGTATCACCAGTCTGATGAACATGTTTGAGGCCGTGTGCGAGAGCTGGCAGACCCGCTTCGGCTGGAGCCGTGCCAAAGCTGCCCTGCTGTGCGGCGGCATTGCACTGGCAACCGGCCTGTTCATGGAAAACGGCGATGTGGTCGGCACATGGATGGACTTCATCTCCATCATCGTCATTCCCTTCGGCGCTCTGCTGGCTGCCATCTCCATTTATTATGTGCTGGGCTTTGATGAGATCAAGTCCGAGCTGGAGCTGGGCCGCAGCAAGCCCCTGCCCAAGTGGTTCGGCCCGCTGGCGAAATATGTATACGTCCCCGTGACCGTCGTCGTGTTCATCCTCGGCATCGTGTTCGGCGGGATCGGATAAGCAGGTCATTTCACCATACAGAGAATTGTCGGTTGGTGCAAGACATTGGGAAAGACAGGCTGAACCGGCCGCGGAGCGGCTGTCCGAAATCCACGAGAGAGTAGAGGCAGACAGGAACTCCCGATATTATGGAAGATGGCTGCACCAGAGTCTGCTCCTCCGAAATGGGCGATCTGGTATCCGCACGGGTTGCAAAGCAAAAAACATCCTTGGCAAAATTCCGCATCAAAGATGCGAAACAAAATTCAAGCCGTCTTTTTGCGCCGACATGCGCGAAGCGAAAAAACACTGCTCAAGCTTCTGCAGCGGGAGCAAACTCATTCAAATACCTGAAAGGCGCTTGAATGAAGTAAAACAAAACCGCCACGGTGAATAACCGTGGCGGTTTTGCTTTTAAGAGAAAGAGAGGTGTATAGAGAGGTTCTTGTAACTACTATATGAGCACCCGCTGGGGTGAGGGTTGTTTGTCTGTCCTTTTGTTCTCGGGCGGACAGGTAATCCCACTGCGACCACTCTGCATCCGCTACGATGCACATGGCCATTCTTTATTCGTTTGTTTGGGAGAAAGAGAGGAATAAAGTTTGGAGTTTTATGCTCGGCGTTTCCCGCTTTGCAAGTATACTATACTACACCGGTGCCGCCGATTGGTGAAGAAACATTAAATGGTTTATGAACTTTTAAAGAACAAACCGGCTTCGCAGAATTTCGCATCTTTGATGCGAAACAAAATTCAACATTTCCTGTAGTGCGCTGCAGCAGGCTGAAAAATAAACGAAAATATGGTGGATTACTTCGTAATCCACCATATTTTAAATGATTTCACGGTACATCGCTGCGGCGTCTTCCTTCTTAGTGGACTCCGTCAGGGCCAGGACCTCGATCTTGACGGTCTTCTGACCGAAGGCGATCTCGATCACGTCGCCGATCTTCACATCGTAGCTGGCCTTTACAGGACGGCCTCCCACGGAGACCTTCCCTGCGTCGCAGGCTTCGTTTGCCACGGTACGGCGCTTGATGATGCGGCTGACCTTCAAAAATTTATCCAGTCTCATGGCTTACTTCTCCACCAGTTCTTCACCGATCTTATAAACGTCACCTGCACCGATGGTCAGAATGATGTCGCCGGGCTGTGCGAACTTCTTCAGGTCTGCTACAATTTCTTCAAAGGTGGCAAAATACTTTGCCCCGTTGATCTCACGGCAAATGTCCTTGGAGGAGATTCCCAGCGTATTGACCTCGCGGGCTGCGTAGATCTCTGCCAGATAGGTAATGTCAGGGCGCTTGAGCTGTGCGACAAAGTCGTTAAACAGCGCTGCAGTACGGGTATAGGTATGAGGCTGGAACACCACAATGGTACGCTTGTAGCCCAGCTGCTGGACAGCGTCCAGAGTAGCCTGCAGCTCACCCGGGTGGTGGGCATAGTCGTCGTATACGTCGGCACCGTTGTACTTGCCCTTGTACTCAAAGCGGCGGCCTGCGCCATTGAAGCCTGCCAGACCGTACTTGATGGCAGTGGGCTTGATACCCAGATGCAGACATGCACCTGCAGCTGCCAAGGCATTGCGGATATTGTGGATACCGGGCACATGAAGTGTCACGTCGGTGAGCTTCTCGCCATAGGCGTACAGGTCGAATGTGCTCTGTGCGCCGGAGAAGCGAATGTTCTTTGCATAGACATCGGCATTTTCATCCAGACCGAAGGTGACGACCTTGCGGTCGATGCCTGCAATGGAGTCCATGGTATTGGTATCTTCGTAATTTGCCACGATGCAGCCATTCTCGGGAACGGACTCGGCAAATTTATGGAAGCTCTGTTCGATGGCGGGCAGGCCTTCCTTGAAATAGTCCAGATGGTCTTCCTCCACATTCAAAATCACTGCTACGGTGGGGAAGAAATTCAGGAAAGAGTCATAATACTCGCAGGATTCCAATACGATGGTATCGCCCTGACCGATGCGGTGGCCTGCCTTCAGAATGGGCAAAGTGCCGCCGATCATCACAGTGGGATCCTTTTCCGCTGCCATGAGAATGTGCGTGCACATGGAAGTGGTGGTGGTCTTACCGTGGGTACCGGAGATGCACAGTGCGTTCTGATAATAGGTCATGATGGCGCCCCATGCCTCTGCACGCTCGAATACGGGGATGCCCATTTCATGGGCACGGATGATCTCGGGATTATCATCGTGGACTGCTGCGGTGCGGACAATGAATCTGGTGTCGGGTTCGATGTTTTCGGCATAGTGTCCATAATAGACCTTCACGCCCATGGATTCCAGATGCTCTGTCTTTTCGCTGTGGGCCATGTCGGAACCGGTGATGCACATGCCTGCGCCTGCCAGCACTTCTGCCAGCGGGGACATGCTCACGCCGCCGACACCGATCAGGTGACCCTTCTCTCTGTTTCTCAGATATTGATCAAAAGCTGTCATTGGCAGCCTCCTAATTGTTATTTTCATTCTTTCGTATTATAATATTCCAAAGAGCGGAAAACAAGCCCCAAGCGGTTTTTTCGCGCAATTTCTGTAAATTTCCACCTGTATTTTTTCTGTAAAAGGTGTTTTTATGAACAACATTTTCAGTCTACCCCCTCAAATTCAACATATTTTGCAGACTCTGGAACAGGCTGGTCAGGAAGCCTTCGTGGTAGGCGGATGTGTGCGGGACATGCTGCTGGGCAAGCAGCCCGGGGATTATGACATCTGCACCTCTGCCCTGCCGGAGGAGACCATGGCCCTGTTTGACCGCTGTATCCCGACCGGCATCGCCCATGGCACCGTTACCGTATTATATGAGGGCTGCGCCGCAGAAGTAACCACATTTCGACAGGAAAGCGATTATTCCGATCATC
The DNA here is from genome assembly GCA_017938835.1 of Oscillospiraceae bacterium. Classification (GTDB taxonomy): domain Bacteria; phylum Bacillota; class Clostridia; order Oscillospirales; family Oscillospiraceae; genus HGM13010. The sequence continues at coordinate 17,536 of JAGBAT010000108.1, forward strand.
GCCATCCGGACAGTGTCTGCTTTACCAGAGACATTGCACAGGATCTGGGCCGCCGTGACTTTACTGTCAACGCCATGGCCATGGATCTCCGGGGTACCATCCGTGATCCCTACGAGGGCCGGAAAGACCTCTCCGTCGGTATTCTGCGCTGCGTAGGCGACCCGGACAAACGCTTTCGGGAGGATGCCCTGCGGATGCTGCGGGGACTGCGTTTCTCCGCTCAATTGGGTTTTTCCATTGAGGAAAACACCCTCCGCGCCATGGAGCGGAACGCCCCGTACATCGAGCATGTCGCCGCAGAACGCGTGCTTGTGGAACTGACAAAAGCTCTGCTGTCTGACCGGCCGCAGGTCATCGGGGACATGATACAAATGGGTCTGCTGAACCGGTTTGTCCGTCCTGTGGAAACGGTGGAACTGCGCGACATTGCCGATCTTCCCGCCGACCGTCAGCTGCGGTTTGCCCGGCTCATGAAGCGTCTGACAGACTGCGGTGCTGTCACGGACACAGAGCAGACCATGCGTGCACTGCGCATGGATAAGGCTACCATATACGCCGTGAAGACCGCTTTGGCGATGGATCTGCCCCATGACATTGTGAGTATGAAGCAGCTCATGAGCCGGGCAGATGATCAGACGGTAACTTGTGTCTGTGCCCTGGGAGATTATAATAGACTTCACGGGCTGAGAAATGCTATACTAAACAGTAAGGAACCCTATGCCATGTCGCAGCTTGCCGTGACCGGGAAAGACCTGAACGGATTGGGTATCAAAGGCACCGCCGTCGGTGAGACCCTGCGCAGACTGCTGGATGCAGTCATCGAGCGGCCGGAGATGAATGAGAAAGCGACATTGCTGGAGATTGCAAATCATAGATAAGTCACTCTCTCAGTCAGCTGCGCTGACAGCTCCCCTGCCAAAGTGAGGGCGGAGAGGTCGATTCAAACACACCAAAGGAGACACACTATGGCAGGAATCACAAAACAGCAGGAATGGCAAATGCTCCACAATGCCTGTATGGAGTGCACCGCCTGTCCTTTGCATCAGACCCGCACCAATGTGGTGTTCGGCGTCGGTGAGCGAAAATCCCCCATTATGATCATCGGTGAAGGCCCCGGCGAGCAGGAGGATCTGCAGGGCGAGCCCTTCGTAGGCCCCGCAGGACAGCTGCTGGACGACATGCTCAAGCTCATTGGTCTGGACCGGAGCATGCTGTATATCGCCAACATCGTCAAGTGCCGGCCACCCCGGAACCGTGACCCACTGACGGAGGAGCAAGATGCCTGCAGCCACTGGCTGGCCGAGCAGATCCGCATCATGGATCCCGATATTATATTGTGCCTTGGCAGAGTGGCTGCCATGCGCATGATCAAACCGGATTTTAAAATCACCAAAGAACACGGCAAATGGTTCCTGCGGGACAACCGCCGCATCATGGCTATCTACCATCCCTCCGCTCTGCTGCGGGATGAACGGAAGCGCCCTGAAACCTTTGCCGATTTAAGAGAATTCAGACGGGTACTGCGCATCAGTTACCCGGAAATGTATGGAGGAGGCTGCTGGGTTGAGTAACTATATCATCAGACCATTGACCATTGACGATGCACTGGAGGCATCGGAGATCTGGACACAGGTATTCGGCGACGATGAACGGCTGGTATTTGAATTTTACCGTCTGTTCTCTCATCAGTACGGCTTTGGCATGTGTGCCGAGCTGGACGGCAAATTGGTGGCCACCGCCTATTGTCCGGAGGACATGTATTATGTGGAGCCGGACGGCACAGAGCATGCAGGCGCATACCTTTACGCCGTAGCCACGCTGCCTGCGCACAGAAAACACGGATTGGCAAAGAAAATGTGCCATGCACTGTTGGACATCGCATGGGAGCAGGGCAAGGAATTTGTATTTACAAAGCCATCGGAGGAAAGCCTGTATGATTGGTACGAGGAAAAGGTGGGCATGATCCCCGCCATGGGTGGCCGGACACTGCACTTCACCGCGAAAAAAGAAGGATATATGCCCTTCATGCAGCTGCTGCCCGACGCATATCTGGAGCTGCGCACCAAATATCTGGAAGGTCTGCCCCATGTGCGCCAGAGCATCTGGTGGCTGAAGTGGGAACAGAACCTTCACGATTTCTACGGCGGCGGGTTCTATGCAGTGGGTGACTACATCGTGGATATGTACCACGACGGCAGCACGCTGCAGATCAACGAAATGCTGCCCCACCCCACTCCGGAGACTGCCGAAGAAGTCTGCTATGCACTGATGACCATTGCCGGTGCCGAAAAGTGCAGCTGCACCATTTACGGCGACGAAAAATATGTGTCTGTGGCAGCAAATCAGTGCGATATACCGAAAAACAACCCTTGGTTTGGCCCCTGCTTCGGATAATATTGAGCCGGACACGCCCCGGCTCTTATTGGTTAATACTCACAAAGCATTTATCAAAGCAATTTATTTTTTAGTCAACAAGACCAATAAAAATTTCTGATCAACTTAATATTTCTGTAATAATTTCTACCTTTTTTATGTAACATCTTGTGGGTATCATATACTCAACAAGACAAGTTAGCTTTCATCTTTTTCATTTTATCCTCATCCTATACAAATGCCCGTGGTTCAAACCACGGGCATTTCGTTTTTTCCATGAGATGTTTCGACTGCGCTTCGCTCCGCTCAACATGACCGGAGCGTGTGCAGATTCCCGGTGGTTTTCATTGCAAAACCACGGGCACAGGGATATACTGAATGTAATATAATGTTTCTGCGGAAAGTGGGGAAATTTTGATGAAATGTGAATATTGCGGTCGATATAACCCTCCAGGAAATACAGATTGTAAATATTGCAACGCCCCACTGCCTGTGCCGCTAAAACCGTTTGACACACCGGCTTATATTGCGGAAGCATGTGCGCACTTCGGCACCACATTGGGCGAAACCAGCGTGTTTTGCGAAATATGCGGACATATCTCACCCGCGGTTCACGAAAACATCCGACAAAACCCGCAGAAAAAGAGCCTCGATTACATAGGGGTACTTTGTGACCATCACGGACATCAATACATAGATTGTCCTCACTGTGGAAAAACGCATCGTTCCGCAGAGGGCTTCGTCAGCAAAAAGCTGGACACTCCCATTGTGATTTGCAAACAGTGCCATCTTCCGTTCATTGATCCTTGCACTTACGAATGGAGCGTCATTTCTCCCGTTTGGAAGCTCTATTTCTGCTTCGTCGCAAATTCAAAATGGATGACCGCGCCGCTGTTGCTCTTAGCCGCAATTTTGCTGGATATTTCTTCCCTCTATTGGATTCTGCCCGCCACATTCCTAATTTGCACCGTAAATCTCTGTATTCTGAATCGCAAAAAACTGCACGATTCCAAACAGCGCTTGGAAAACAATGCGCAATACATTGACCTGCTGAAAAGATTAGGCTACGAAAAACTGCCGTTATAATCAAAACACAAAAGAGATGAATGACTTATGCAGAAGCGTAATCGGCCCCTTTCCAAAAAAACACATCGTTCTGAACAACTGACGCATTGTCTTTCCTGCGGAGAACCCATGCGACTGGATGCGGTCTTTTGCTCCAAGTGTTGGACGATGACGCCAAATGTTGGAAACATGCTGGCCCAGAACCCCAACAAACGAGCGCTGGACTACCTCCCGGTCAACCACTATAAAGGCAGTTGTTGTCCTCACTGCGGAAATGTGTATTACAGAAGTTTTTATGAGAAAAACGGCGGAGCCTATTTGCGCACCCCCATCAAATGCTGCACAAGCTGCTATCAGTATTTTTTAACTCCCCAAGACATTGAATGGAGCGTTGCCAGCCCGGAGAAGAAAAAGAGAAAATATGCCGCATGGCAGTCAGAAAGTGCGTTTCTCGTTTGGGATTTGGCATACACGTTTCTGCCGGAAAGCCTTTCGGCAGTTCCGGTAGGGCTTTATTCTCTGGTGAATGCTGCAGTATGTACGTTCCTGCGAAAGAACCAGAAGCAAGAAAGAATTACAGAATCCCAGCTTCGTCTGGAACGAAATCCGGAGTATCCGCTGATCCTTGCTAAGATGGGATACATAGAAGTGATGGACCAAAAATATCACTACTTACTCAACTATAAACCGACACGGTTGATCGATTTTTTGAAAGACGCTTTTACGTTTGAATAACGTTTAACAGAAAGGAGGATACATTTATGCGGAAAACTTATCAGACAGTATTGTTCACTGCCATTGTGGGCTTTACCGCATCCACTGTAATTGCCC
>JAGBAT010000109.1 GCA_017938835.1 Oscillospiraceae bacterium
GGTTATCATCTTTGGTGAGACCATGCCCAAGATCGTGGCCAAGAAGAATGCCAATAAGCTGGTGTTGGTGTTCTGCTATCCTATCTATGCATTGACGATCCTTCTCAAGCCTTTGATCTGGATCATAGTAGGAGCCGTGAATCTGATCATGAAACTGTTCCCTGAAAAGATCGGCACCCGCGATGAAGATGAGGCACAGCAGGAGCTGCAGTCCATCATTGAGACTGCGGAAGACGAAAATGTTCTGGATGAAGACCGGTCCGAGCTGGTGCAGAATGCACTGGAATTCGGGGATACCCGCGTCAGCGAGGTCATGACCGCCCGAGTGGATATCGAGGCCGTTGACATTGAGGACAGCTGGGAAGAACTGCTGGAAATCGCAGAGAACTCCTCCTACTCCCGTCTGCCGGTTTATGAGGACAGCATCGACAATGTGATCGGTATTCTGTACCTAAACAAATTCTACCGCCGCCTGACTGATCAGGAGACGGTGGATGTGCGCACGGTACTGAGCAATCCAATCTATGTATATAAGACCACCAAGCTCCCTGTGGCACTGAAGACGCTCCGCGCTGCCAAGCAGCACATGGCCATTGTGACCGACGAATATGGCGGGACTCTGGGTGTTGTGACCATTGAGGACATTCTGGAGCAGCTGGTAGGCGAGATCTGGGACGAAAATGACATTGTGGAAGAAGACGAGGTCGTGGAACGCTCCAGTGGTGTTTACGAGCTGGATGGCGATATGCAGCTGTCTGACTTTGCAGAACTGATGGATTGGGACGAAGACGACATGGAGGCGGAAAGTGCCACCGTAGGCGGCTGGACCATTGAAATGTTTGGGGACTTCCCTGCTGCCGGCGACAGTTTCGAATACGAAAATGCCAGATTGGAAGTTCTGGAGATGGATGGCCTGCGCGTCAGCCGCGTATTGGTCACACACAAACCTGAATAAGCAAAAAGCGAAAGGCATCGCCTTTCGCTTTTTTTATCTTAAAATTTGTTTTAACACTCTGTGGAAGTTTTCGTATGCGATTTTGTCAAGCTCGTTATCGCTCAGCCCCATGTCTCGCAGACAGGCAAAGAAGTTGGGGACTTCACTGCAATCCATGAGACCATAAGGGTTGCTGCGCTCGGTGGGGAGATCCCCGTTTTCGTCCTCCAGAAATTCGCAGAAGTCAAAGCCGCAGCCCACATGGTCAATGCCAATGAGGTCAATGATATGTGCTGCATGTCGGGTCAGCTGTTGCACGGTTTGCAGCTCATCTTCCGGGTGTACGAATTTTCGGAAGGCATTTAGCCCTACCACGCCGCCGCAGTCACGGATAGCCCGGAGCTGGTCGTCTGTCAGGTTTCGGGGCACATCACATACGGCTTTCGCATTGGAGTGAGAGGCAATCACTGGGGCTGTGGTCATATCCATGATGTCATAAAACCCGGCTTCGTTCAGATGGGACACATCCACAACCATGCCCTTTTGCTGCATGCGCCGGATCACTTCTTTTCCTGCTGCAGTCAGTCCCTTGCTGCTTCCGGAGACCGCCCCAGCCGCTAACGCATTTTCCTCGTTCCATGTCAGGATGCCGTGTCGGCAGCCGTAATCGTAGTACCAGTCGATGCCTGCAGGGTCATCTCCAATGGCAGCCATGCCCTCCACGCCTTTGATGACGTAAAAGACGCTGTTTCGCTTTGCGCTGATCAGCTCTTCGTAGGTATGCACGATGCAGATCTCATCACATTCTGCAATTTCCAAATCGGCGCAGTGCATCATGTCCAGTGTGCGTCGGTAATAGGGGGCGTAAGTCCAGAAGGCAAAAATACTGCCCTCGCAGCCGCCCTTGCGCAGTTTGGGGAGATGATAGCGCCGGAGAATGTCCGTCTCGCCCCGCAGTCTGCGGTTGGTCACATCGCTCCAGATATCGCTGTGTGCATCAAAGAACATATAACACCTCAAAAAAACGCCTCGCAGAGTTTCGTCTGCAAGGACGAAATAAGACTCAATCCATTTTTCGACGCGACATGTGCGTGGAGAAAAATACATATCAGCCTGCTGCAAGTCCATCGCGTTAGCGGGGACGTCTCTGTCAAAATGCTCCGTAGGAGTATTTTGACAGACTCAAAGACCCTTGTACAAAGATTCTTGTACAAGGGTCATTATATCATAGTTTTGTAGGATTCGTATCGAAGAAACGAACAAATTCCAATTTGTTTAATCGTCCACGTTGGGGTCGGTAGCAGCTGCGAAAATGGCTTCCACTTCTGCGCTGGGAGCGGGGGTCAGCAGAGAGACAGCAACTGCAATGATGGCACCTGCAATGAAGCCGGGCAGGATCTCGTATACACCAGTGGATGCGGTCAGGAACTTCAGCCACACCAGATCGACCACTGCACCGCCGATCACGCCAGCCACAGCGCCTGCATAGTTGAACCGCTTCCAGAACAGGCTCAGAATCACAACGGGACCGAACGCTGCACCGAACAGGCCCCAAGCGTTTTCCACCATAGCCATGATGCTGCTTGCCCATTCGCTGCCGCTGGCTGCGATGAAGTAAGCAACGACGGAAACGACGACGACTATCAAACGGCTGACAGTGCTGATCTCCTTGTCAGAGGTCCGGTTCTTGCGGATGATGGGCTTGTAAATATCAGATGTGAAGGAAGAGGAAGCAACCAGCAGCTGAGAGTCAGCGGTGCTCATTGCGGCAGCAACGATGGCTGCCAGCAGCAGACCTGCGATGAAACCGGGGAACATATCCTGAACGATGGTGACAAATATATTCTGCTGCTTGCCGGGCAGAAGGAGGCCTGCCAGAGCAGTACCGTCAGACAGCAGATAGGTACGGCCCAGAATTGCGATTGCAGCAGCTGCGCCCAGAGTCAGAACCACCCAGACAATAGCTACAGTTGCAGACTTCTTAACCATAGAGGGCTTTTCAATGGACATGAAACGAACCAGAATGTGGGGCATGCCAAAGTAGCCAAGACCCCAGGCCAGACCGCTGGCGATGTCAGCGGGAGAAGCGGTAAATGCATTGGTGTTGAATTCGGAGACACCGTCAGCGAATGCGGCGTAGTAGGAGGCATCAAATTCGCCTGCAACGGCCATTGCGATAGGAACCAGCAGAATAGCACCCAACATCATCAGACCCTGGAAGAAGTCAGTCCAGCAAACTGCCAGATAACCGCCCATAAAGGTGTAAGCCAGAATAATGACTGCAAACACAGCCAGAGCCAGCTTTTCGCGGCCATCAGCGAACCAGGGGAACAGTGCGCACAGAACGGTCTGGCCGGAAACAAATGCGGATGCCACGTAAATCGTAAAGCTGATCAGGAAGATGACTGCACAGACGATCTTCAAAGTGGGATCAGAGGTTGCGAAGCGGTTGGTGAGGTATTGGGGCAGGGTAATGGAGTCGTTCGCTGCCTTGGAGAAGCGGCGCAGACGGGTGGCAACGAAGATCCAGTTGGCTGCAGTGCCCAGAGCCAGACCGATGCCGATCCACAGTTCGCCCATGCCGAATGCCAACAAGCTGCCGGGGAAGCCCATGAGCAGCCAGCCGGACATGTCAGATGCCTGTGCGCTCAATGCAGTGACCCATGGACCCATAGAACGACCGCCCAGGAAGTACTGCTTATCGTCACCGTCCTTGTCCTTTACGAAGAAATAGACGCCAATGGCGAGAACGACAATGAAATAAATTACAAATGCACTAACTTGACCGATGTTCATAATAGAGTCCTCTCTTTGCTTTGAATGAATAATCAGATTTTAGCGGGAAAACCGCGCTTTTTCAAGGAAAGAATCTGGTGCTTTTGCGTAAAAAAGATGAAATTTCGCGAACTGCATCAAATTCTCTTGTTCTTTTGAAAGAAGTATGAGATAATTTCATACATAATATTAGAACAGTTCATTTAAGAGGTGGGCTATGAGCATTAAGAAGTATGAAATACTGGTAAAGGTGGTAGAATTAGGAAGCCTGACCAAAGCGGCGGAGGCTTCCGGCTGCAGCCAGTCTGCAGTGAGCCACATTCTCAACGATCTGGAGGAAGAATTTGGCTTCAGCATCCTCAAGCGCAGCCGCGGCGGCGTACAGCTGACGGAAAACGGCGCACGCATCCTGCCGTCCATCCGCGGGATTCTCAATTATAATGAGCAGCTGAATCAGACCGTGGCCTCTATCCGTGGCCTGGACACCGGTGTGATTCGTATCGGCACAGTCACCAGCGTGGCAGTGCACTGGCTGCCAGGGATTTTGAAGCAATTCGGTATCAACCATCCGGGCATTGAATTTAAGCTTTACAACGGCGACTATGGCGATGTCAGCCGATGGCTTAGCGAGGGCAGCATTGATGTTGGCTTTCTGGCTCTGCCTACGGATATCAATTGCGAGTGCATCCCATTGATGGAAGACCGTATGCTGGCAGTTCTGCCGAGGGATCATCCCATGGCAAACCTGCCCAGATTCCCTGTGGCGCAGGTACAGAACGAATCTTTTATCAGCCTGTTGGAGAGCTCTGACCAGGATACCCGCCGTATTATGGAGGCTGCGGGGGTTACACCGAATATCAAATTTACCACCAAAGATGACTATGCCATCATTGCCATGGTGGAGCAGGGGCTGGGCATGAGTATTATGCCGGAGCTGCTGCTGCAGAACCACACGGACAATGTGGTAACGATGGAACTTGTACCCAAGTCCAGTCGTCTGATAGGTCTGGCCATTCCCAATGTCAGCCGCACCAGCCCGGCTACCCGTTCTTTTGCGGACTGTGTGGTGGAGTGGATCCGGAATCATTATTAAATGAGCAGGAGGGAGACAATGGGCAATCGAATACGAATATTTTTGGCAGCGCTGCTTGTTGTTTCCCTATGTCTGACAATAACGGTCTGTGCCGCCGACAGCGGTGCAGGGACGATGACTTCTGTCACAGAAACGGTACTCACATCCGGCCTGACCTATTACAGCCGCAGCTACTCCGGCGATGGAGAAGTACGGCAGGCAGGGTACAGTCTGGAGCTGTCTCCGGACAGCAGTGTGTATCCGATCTTTATGGCCTGCGATACTATCTGGGGCGGTCTGACTATGACCCAGTGCATCCGTTATGCAGAAAGCCTGGGCTACAATGTGGTGGCTGCCGCCAATACCGCATTTTACAACAATCCCGGTGTGCCGATCGGCATTGTGGTGGAGCATGGAAAGCTGCGCTCTGGGCAAAACGGGCTGAACGCTTTTGCGATTCTGGACGACGGTACATACTATACCGCAAAAGACCCGCAGCTGCATTTTGAACTCAGCAATGCTGCGTGGCAGACCGGGGCCGTTCAGCTGACCCGCTTCAATAAGCTTTACAGTGGGGATGGTCTGCATTTATACAGCTCCGACTATTCTGCGGTCAGTACCCGCATTGAAGAAGATGTGTGGGTCGTCCGTATGAAGATTGCAGAGGGGGACATGACTCTCGGCGGCACGGTAACGCTGGAAGTTACGGACATTCTACCGGAAGTGCAGGAGGTCCCCATCGGCAGCGAATATCTGATTCTGACAGCTTCCTCTGAAGGGGCGTACAGTGATTTTTATAGTCGCTTTGCGATTGGGGATCGGATCACGATCACATCGGTTTGCAACGATGAGACCCTGCAGAAAGCAGCGTATGTATCCGGATGCGGGGATATTCTGATCGAGGATGGGAAAATCACCGACGAGAGTACCTGGTCCCCCTTTGTGGCGGGCAGCCATCCCCGCACCCTCATGGGGTGGAAAGCCGATGGTACATTGGTCATCTATGCTGCGGATGGCCGCAGAGCGGGCTATGCCAATGGGCTGACGCAACGGCAGGCTGCGGAGGAGATGCTCCGTCAGGGCTGCGTGTATGCGGTGAATCTGGATGGCGGCGGGTCTACGACGTTAGGAGTACGTTTGCCCGGAGACAGTACGGTAAGCGTTGTGAATATGCCATCTGATGGTGGGCAGCGGCAATGCGCAGGTTTTGTGCTGCTGGTTACAGACGCAAAGCAGGACGGACGGGTGTGCAATCTCCATCTGGAACAAAATAACCTTATCGTACTGCCTGGTCAGCAGGTGGAGCTGTGTGCATTCGGCACCGACGCGGCACTGTATCCCGTGCAGTCTGCGGATGCGGTGGCATTTTTTGCAGAGCGGGGAAAGATGGATGGTCATATTTATATTGCACCGATGACTTCCGGTAAGGATAGGATTTCTATATGGGGTGGCGGGGCAAGCGGCGAGGGGAATATCCGCGTGGTGTCCAATCTGACCCGCCTGGAAGTGACCAACGAGTATGGACGCCCATTGGAAGGCAATATCGTGCTGCGAAACGGCGAGGCTCTGAAACTAAGTATTACAGCGGAGTATCAGGAGAGACCGCTGTATGCAGACTATTCTACAGTCAGCTATACCATGAGCACACCGCTGGGCTATGTGGATGAAAACGGAATGTTTGTTGCCGATGCCATTCCCGGGACCACTGGCACACTGACTCTGACCATTGGGGATCACAGTCTGGATGTGAATGTGACAGTAACAGGGCCCCAAAGGGATGCTCTGTCCGGTCGCTATAAAATGGCACTGGACTATCTGCGTAAATAAAATGGCCACTCTGCAACTTTTCCTTTGTGCAGGGTGGTATTTTTACAGAGAATCCAGTATAATAATTTTATCAGTACACAACAGGAGGGAAACAAATGAAGGTTTTGACAACCGGACTTTGCGCAGAATATAATTTTGGCTGTCCGTCCATTCTCCACGGTATGGATGTGCTGCTCCATGCCCTGCATGGAGACAATGTGACCATGGTCAATTATCAGACTACTGTGCCGGACGCCATTTCCGTGGCGGATATGAATTTCGTGACCAAGACCAACAGCACGGATTTCTCCACGCTGCTGAAAACATGGAAGACCGGGAAAGGGACTGCTGCAGATCTGGAACTGATCCGCGATCTGGAAGAAGCGGACTTGGTAGTAGACCTGTACGGTATTTGCTTCTGTGACAATCTGGAAAAAAGAAAGTACTCCTACCTGTCCATGCGGGCAAGAAAGTTGAAGTTCCAGCCGATTTTGCATCTGGCAAAGAAAATGGGGAAGACGGTCATTAAGAACACCGCCAGCTTTGGCCCTATGGCTACGGAATATAATAAAAAATCTGCCCAGTACTCTGCAAAAAATGTTTATGATGTGCTGTGTGCCCGCGAGGTTCAAAGCAAGATCGCTCTGCGCCACGTGCTGGGGGACAAGTGGGAAGTACTGCTGTCTCCCGATACAGCCAATCTGATGCCCTTCTCTGTGCAGCTGCGGAAGAATCGTGTAGGCATTTCCGCTTCCCACCAGATCGTGAAGCAGTGGAAGAGCGCGGAGGGCTATGTGGAATGTATCGTGCAGCTTGGCAAGGTCATTCACGAGATGGGCGCGGAGATCGTGTTCATCCCCAATGAGTATGACCCCACAAAAGCGGACAATGATGTGGCTGTGTGCAAAACCATTCAGGAGGCATTGGCAGCCGAAGGCGTGCCCAGTGAAATTCTGGATGTGCTGCACATGACCAGCACGCAGCTGAAAAACGAGATCGCTGCCTGTGAAGTGGTGGTGGCAAGCCGTTACCACACCTGTGTAGCGGCCCTGTCCTCGGGTACCCCCGTTCTGGTGCTGGGCTGGCACTATAAGTATCAGGAACTGTTGAGCCTGTACAGCCAGAACCGCTGGTTGATCAATCAGGACGAGTGCGACAGTAAAAAACTGGTGGAAATGTTCCGCAAATTCTGGAAGCTGCGGGAGGAAAACCGTCAGATCATCCTGAATCAGTATCCTGTGGTCCGTCGGAAGATTTTGGTGGAAGGCAAGAAAATGTACGGTGGCAAGGTATGAAGCACATCGGTGAAATCAGCGGCAGCGCCTTGTGCACTGCCTGCGGAGGCTGTGCGGCGGTTTGCCCGGTGAGTGCCATTTCCATGCAGGAGAACCCTGCCGGCTTCATGGTCGCCGTGGTGGACGAGACTGTATGCGTTGGCTGCGGCCAGTGTCGTAAAGTATGTCCCAGTGTGCGTTCCAATACGGACAAGTTTGCCCACCGTGATTTGATCCACGGGGTATGCTTGGATGGGTTTGTGGGCTATGCCGCCAATGATGCGGTGCGTCTGGGCGGTCAGTCCGGCGGTGTGGTCACAGCATTGCTGTGCCATCTGCTGCGCTCCGGTGAGATCGACACAGCTTTGGTGGCGGGGTTTGATGAAGCCACCCGCCGGCCCAAGGGCGTTCTGGCAGAAACTGAAGCGGAGGTTTTGGCATCTGCCGGATCGTACTACACCCAGCTGCCCATTCTGCCTGTACTAAAGCAGGCGAAGGGCAAGCGCGTGGCTGCAGTAACTCTGGGCTGCCAGAACGAAGCACTGACTCTGATGGAAACAGCGGCACCCCAGCTGGTGCCGGAATATCGCATTGGCCTGATTTGCGCGGGGCAGAACAGCGGAACCATGATCGATGACATTTGCTGTGAAGCGGGCTGCGAAGCGCCTACGGCGTTCCGGTTCCGTGATAAAAAGGCTGGGGGCTGGCCCGGCGCCATCACTGTCACGGATGCTGAAGGTGTACATGAGCTGCCCAACAAGTACCGCCATCAAATCAAACCGGTGTATGAATGTCATCGCTGCCTGCTGTGCTTTGACCAGATGAACACCTGCGCCGATGTTGTCTGCGGCGATCCTTGGGGCATCACAGGAAAGGATACTCCGGAAGGGCACACAGTCATCCTTGCCCGCACGGAAAAGGGTATGGCGCTGCTGAAGGCCGCAGAAGCGGCGGGAGCAATCGTTTTGGAACGCCTGCCCATCACGGATATTATGCGGGGACAGACCGTCAATGACCGTCACAGAGATAAGGTGTACGCGGCCAAGGAAGTGTATGAGCGGGAAGGCTGGCGCTATCCCTATGACAAGCTGTTGATGGAGGAGTACATACCGGATAAAAAGGCTATGGCGAAAAATGAGCCGAAGCTGTATTATACCAGAGAATATTATCTGGCGGAAACGAAGGAGGCGGCGGCATCTCTTGCGGAAGCGAAGAAGCATGAGAAGCCCCCTGCATCGGTTTGGATTAAAAAGTGGCTGAAAAAGATTCGCAAATAAAAAATGAGACGACATTTTCTAAAATGTCGTCTCATTTTTTATTTGATGGCGTCATGGAGTTTTGCAAGAATTTCCGCTTCCACCTCTTCGGGATAGCTGTCAACCGTGTGGACATGCTCCTTCGTCACGCCGTCTACACTGCCCAGCGCTACGATTTTATCCAGATATTCCAGTTCCTCAGCGTAGGAGGGGAGAACATGTTTGCCGGTCATCTTCTCCAGATAGGCGCAGATGCCGTAACCACCCCAGTTGGAAACAGTTGCGATGACGGGCTTGGTGACTTCCACCTCGCAGGGCACAAGGCTCAGCTGGCTGCTGATGATCTCTTTAAAGTTGCCCATACCGATCTCATTGCCCCCGTCACCGATGCCGATGCTGGGGATGCCGCGGGCGGCTCCGAGTTCAAACAGATAGTCCACTTTGGAATTGTGATCTGCAATGCTGATGCCCCGCATGTTGGCATAATCACCGTTGATGTTTCTGCCGCAGCGCTCGATGGACAGCAGCAGGGTGGGGGTATATGTATCCAGCATGGCAGCGTAATCTGCTTCACCCATTTCGGTGGCAGCATACACGGTGTCGATGTTTTCACATTCAAAAAATCCCCTGCAGAAATCGTCGGTGACGATCACCGGGTGGTAGCCAACAGCTTCCAGGGCCTTTGCCAGAAAGGCTGCACCCGGAGGGCCGTCGGTCTCGCCGGAGCCGACGACATAGAAGCCGGTGGTGATCAGCACGTTGCCTCTGGCGGTGTCCAGAATCAGCTGGGCAGCCTGACGGCAGAAGTCGTCGGGGCAGTACTCTTTCAAAATGGTCATTCCGCGCTTGGAATGCAGGAGGACGATATCTTCAATCTGTGCCATTTTTATCTTTCTCCAATGACTTCCCGCAGGTTGACGATGGAGATCCCTTCGCCGGTTAGTGCGGTGCGGATTTTTTGTACAAATGCAAGTGCTTTTGGGCCGTCGCCGTGGACACATACAGAGTCAGCGCGGATGGGAATTTCCTTGCCTGTGATGGCGGTGACAGTGCCGTTCTGAATCATCCGGATGACCCGTTCTACTGCCAGATCTTCGTCCTCGATCATGGCTCCGGGCTTTCCCCGGGCTACCAGGCTGCCGTCTTCATTGTAGGCGCGGTCAGCAAACACTTCTCTGGCTGACTGAAGACCCACCTGCTGTGCGGCAGAGAGCATGCAGCTGCCGCTGAGACCCATGAGAATCAGCTTGTCATCCACTTCAGCGATGCCCTCACAGATGGCCAGTGCCAGTGCTTCATCCTTGCCTGCCATGTTATACATAGCACCGTGGGGCTTCACATGCTGCATTTGCACGCCATTGGCCTTGCAGAATGCCTGCAGTGCGCCCACTTGATACTGTACCATGGCTTTGGCTTCCTTGGGTGGGATCGCCATATTGCGGCGGCCAAAGCCCTGCAGGTCAGGATAACCGGGATGGGCACCGATGGCCACGCCGGATTGCTTTGCCAGCGCTACGGTCTTTGCCATGACCATGGGATCGGAGGCGTGGAAGCCGCATGCTACATTGGCAGAGGAGATCAGCGGAATTACGGCTTCGTCCATGCCCATCTTCCAGGCACCAAAGCTCTCGCCCAGATCACAATTCAAATCTACTCGATACATATTCTCAACCCTTCAGTTCAACGTTCTTTACATCGGTGATCAGCATGTGACCCGGTGCATGGGTAATGACAAAGGGGGGCTTGGAGGCCATGACCGCACTCTGAGGGGTCACGCCGCAGGCCCAGAAAACGGGGACTTCCCCCTCTTTGATCTCCACAGGATCACCGAAGTCCGTCTTCATAATATCCTTGATACCGATGACGGCGGGGTCACCAATGTGGACGGGTGCACCATGCACGCTGGGGATGGCTGCGGTGACAGTGACAGCCTTAACCACCTGCTCATAGGGAATGGGGCGCATGGAGACTACCATGTTGCCGTGGAAGACCCCTGCTTCTTCACAGGGAATATTGGTAATGTACATGGGCACATTGCAGCCCATGGTATTATGGCGCATTTCAATACCTGCTTCAATGAGTTCGGATTCAAAGGAGAAGCTGCAGCCAATCAGAAAGCTGACCAGATCGTCTCTCCAGAACTGGGAAACATCGGTGTATTCGCCGGTGAGCGCTCCGTTTTCGTAAACACGGTATTTGGGGATGTCTGTGTAAATATCTGCACCAGGGGCAATCTTTTTCAGGGTGCGGCTGCCCACATCACTGACTTCCAGAATGGGGCAGGGCTTGGGGTTGCGCTGTGCAAACAACAGGAAGTCGTATGCCAATTCACGGGGCAGGATCACAAGGTTTGCCTGTGCATAGCCGGGACACATGCCGGAGGTGGGGGTGGTGATCTCTCCCTTGCCAATCAGTTCACGTACCTGCGCAGGAGTCATATTTTCTGTATTGATCATATCAAATCCCTCTTTTTACCAGTATTTGGGGTGATAGCCCGTTTTCCGGGCAAATCGTCTCAATTCTTTCTGATGCTGTACATACAGTTTGTTGGCGTCTTCCACGGTGACGAAAGAGAAGCGGATCTCAGCACCTGCGGTGCACTGCACCAGCTTGGGCAGGTCGGCAGAGATCACGGTGCCGATCTTGGCATAGCCGCCTGTGGTCTGCCGATCAGCCAGCATGATAATCGGAGTGCCGGATGCGGGGATCTGCACCGAGCCGAAGGCAATGGCATCGGAAATGATGTCCACCCCTGCTTTTGCCTCGATGGCAGGGCCACTGAGTCGGGAACCCATACGGTCGGATTCCGGCAGCAGAGTATAGATGCTGCTTGTAAAGGTCTGCAGACCAGACCGCGTAAAGGCGTGTTCCTGTGGGCCGGGGACTACCCGCAGGGTCACGGTATTGCTGTAAGGAATGTGCTGCCAGTGCTTGCGGTAGTGATTGAACAGAAACTCGCCGGTCACATTCAGAGGAAGTTCGTCTCCGGCTGCCAGCTTGCGGCCCTGATGACCGCCCAGTTTGCATTTCAAATTGGTAGAGCGGCTGCCCATGACCACCGGAACGTCAATGCCGCCGGCAATGGCCAGATAGCCGTATTTCCCGTTGGCGGCAATACCACAGCGCAGTGTATCGCCAGCCTTGACTTCAATGGCCTGATACATAGGAATCGGGTTCCCGTTCAGGGTAGGGGAGAAGTCCGCACCGGTCTGAGCAAAATA
>JAGBAT010000110.1 GCA_017938835.1 Oscillospiraceae bacterium
GAAATTGAAACTCCCAATTTGGAGATTGGCTATCTGAAGCCGGATCGTTTCTTCATTCAGCACCATGAGGCAATCGAAGCTGTGGAGGAACAGGGGCACTATGAGGTCGTTGCCGAATATCCCAACGGCGGCAAGGACGTGGAATGGGTCGTGGACATGCCCGGTGTGAAAGCGCAGGAGGCGTGGGACGAATATGAAGACATCCTGCGGTATGTCCTATATGATGAAGAACAGCTTGCAGAAATGGAAGTACAGCGCAAAGCAGAGGAAGAGCGGCAGGCACGCTATGAGGTGCTGATGACAGACGGCGTGACATGGACTGAGCTCGCGGCGGCACTGACAGAAGGGGTGAACAGTGTATGAAAGACTTTGTACTGGATTCCATGCGCAGGCAAGGGCGACTGCTTGCTCTTGATTTGCAATCCCGCGCAGGGGATATGAAAGGCACAGAGCTGTATGCGGAGAGCGACTATATCCCCGATTTCAAAGAAGCGGTCAAAGTAAAGAACATGATGGAACGTACCGCAGATATGAAAAACGGCTTTGTTTGCAAATCTTCTGCAGGGTTGATCGTAAGACTGATTCAGAACTACGACAGCGATACTTTCACGGCTGAACCTGAAGATCTGCCTGCGCAATACGGGTATGTATGGTCAAATGATCCTAAAAAGGCACTGCCTTTTGTGTCTTTGGCGACAAGCCCGTATCACAAAGGCAACTGCTGCATTGAGAACGATACAGTGTTTCGTTCTAAAATCGGCAACAACATTCATGCACCGTCCGCATATCCCGAAGGCTGGGAGGCAGTTGAATGACCGACGAAAAGAAACCGTTGCCGCCTGATGATGATTACAGTCTGGGGTGCGGTTTGCTATCTGAAGAGTGAAAGGATTGATGCCTATGGAACAGCTGATCGTTATTGCGGGTAGTGTGACAGCAATTGCTGGTGCTGCTGCGGTTATTCTCAAAATTGTGAGATACTTTCAGGCGATAGTGGAAGGGATCCGCTGCCAGCTGCGCACGGACATGCTCCGTACATACTACCGGCACAAGGATGACAAGCGCATCCGACAGTACGAAAAGGAAAACTTTGAACATAATTTCAACGCCTACGCGGCGCTGAACGGAAACAGCTTTATCCGTGACATTCACGAAGAAGTGAAGAAATGGGAAGTTGTGTCCTAACGCAGAAAGGAGAAATACATAATGGAAATCTTTGAAACTCTGGGTATGGCAAGTGTAGTTGCGATCACTGTGATTGCGCTGCTGATCGGTAAGGGCGTCAAGCTCATTCCCTTTGTAAAGGATGAGTGGATCCCTGTGATCTGCGGCTTTGTAGGCGCGCTGCTTGGCGTTCCTGCAATGCATGTGATGCCCGATTACCCTGCAACGGATATTATTACTGCGATTGCTGTGGGTGCGGTCTCCGGCTTTGCGGCGACTGGTATGCATCAGGTATATAAACAGCTATACCCCTCTGAGGATGATGTGGATGCGGAAACCACACACAGTACCGTAACTGTCCCTGAAGACCCCAGCGATGACAGCTATGAGTGGTAAGAGAGTATGACCACGAAACAAAAGCAATGGCAGCTGTGGATCCTGGGTTACTACACCGGAATCATTGACGGCCGCTGGGGTGTAGGATCTGAGAATGCGGCTCGTGCGTTGCAGCAGGACTACGGCCTGACGGACGATGGAATTTTCGGGGCTCAGACAGAAGCACTGAGTATGGATATTATCACCAAGCTGCAGAAAGCACTGACAGACGGCAGTATGGCCATCGACGGTCTGGCAGGTATGGAGACCTCCACAGCGGTAGCAGCTTGGCAGAGTGCCCATGGACAGGCTGTGACGGGCATTGCGGATGTGCCCACCCTGCATCTGATTCTTGATACTGCTGCAGATAAAAATCCCACCAGCGAAAACTGGTGGGACGGTATCAAGTATTTCAGCCGCAGCGAGTTCAAATGTAAGTGCGGCGGGAAATATTGCAGCGGCTTCCCTGTAGAGCCGGAACAGCTGCTTGTGGAGCAGGCAGATCAGGTGCGGGAACACTTTGGTGCTCGGGTATATGTGTCCAGCGGCATCCGCTGTGAGATTCATAATGCCAATGAGGGCGGTGTGGCAGGCAGCCGACACAAGCTGGGCAAAGCCATGGACTTCCGCGTAGAAGGCAAGAGCGCGTCTGCTGTGCTGGCGTATGTAAAAACCTTGCCCGCAATCCGCTATACATACGCCATCGACGGCAGCTATGTCCACATGGATGTAGAATGATGTTTGCAAACTAAAATGCAAACTGAATTCTGAAACCGTTGTATTATCAGGGACTTGGGCGTTTTTGTGTGGGTTCAAGTCCCATCTCCTGCACCAAAAAGGCCTTGTAATTTTTCACAAGGCCTTTTTATATAAATTCGTAATTTATGCTTGAGTGAGGCGCCTATCATGGCTGATTCGCGGCTGCACAGAACAGAGTGTTTTCTGGGGCAGGAAGGCGTATTCCTGGAAACGGATGGTTGTGTCGAGCTGAAGAAATATCAGTGGCAATGCGGAACAAAAAACAGCAGCAAGTCATCTAGACTTGCTGCTGTTTTCTGTATTTACCAGCCACCCCAGGGCATGCCGGAATTGCTGCCTTGACCGTATTGCTGTGTGGAGTTGCTCTGCTGTGCGGAGTAGTAATCCTGCGTCATGGATGTGATATTTTCCCCGACAGTGATTTCAATGGTGGTAGCCTGACCGTTGCGGTAAACAGTCAGCTCCAGAATATCGCCTACTTCACTGTCGCCTACGATTTCCACCAGTTCATCGCTGGATGTGATCTCGGTGCCGTTGACTGCAGTGATGATGTCGTTGACCTGCAGGCCCGCCTTTTCGGCGGGGCTTCCTGCGGTGATCTCCTGTACGGAGGCACCGGCGGGTAAGCCGTAGCTCTGAACGCTCTCGCTGACGGTCAGGACAGAGATGCCCAAGTAAGGCTTTGCAATATAGCCGTTTTCAATGACGGAATCTACAATACTACGGACACTGCTGATGGGGATTGCAAAGCCAATGTTATCAATGGACGCTTCGCTGGAGGAGCCACTGCTGGAGTACTTGGCGTTGGTGATGCCAACGACTTCACCATATAGATTGAACAGTGCGCCGCCGGAATTGCCAGAGTTGATGGCACAGTCGGTCTGAATCAGATCCATGGTGGTACCGCCGGAGAAGGTCACTTCGCGGTCTAATGCACTGATGACACCGGAGGTCAGAGAGAAGGTCAGTTCGCCCAGAGGATTGCCAATGGCAACGACAGTATCACCGACATTGACTTGGTCGGAATCACCGATGATGACAGGGGTCAAGCCTTCGGCCTCAATTTTTAGAACAGCGATGTCATTGCTGGAGTCATAGCCGATGACGGTGGCATCATAAGCGGTGCCGTCGTACATGGTGACAGTAACAGCGTTTGCACCCTGAATGACATGATAGTTGGTGAGAATGTAGCCGTCATCGGTGTAGACGAAGCCGGAGCCGGAAGCGGCTTGTGTGGTCTGATAACCCCAGAAGTTGGTGGTTACGGAAGTGGTGGTGATGCCGACGGTGGAGTTGACATTGGCGGCGTAAACTTCCGCAGCGGTCAACTGCTTGGAAGTATCGACCTGTGTGATGGAAAGCTCGGAGGTTTCCCGCTCGCCCTGATAAATCATGGAGCTGTCGCTTTTTCCACCAATCAGCGTAGATGCACCGGCACCCACAACGCCGCCGATCAGACTGCAGCAGACAGCCAGTGCTACAACTTTGCTGCCGGACATGCCGCTGCTGTTTTTGCTCTTGGGAGGTTCCGGAGAATCGTAAGGGGTATATGCACGGGCGGTGGACTCATACCGCTCCTGTCTGTCATTTTCATTGTAAGGATTGTACATAACACAGTCTCCTTTTCTATTTATTTCGCTTTGGATTATAATCTACATTATATCGAAATCCCTGAATGAATTCTGAAAAAAGATTGAACAATTTATGAATATGTATCATATTGCGGCATTTGCCGGAAAATGCTATGATAGGAGCATTGAGAAAAACAAGAGGTTGACTATGGAACACGAGGAACTTGAACACGGTAACTTGACACAGGGGCCGATTTTGCAGGTGTTGATCCGGCTGGCGTTGCCGATCATGGCATCCGCTTTTTTATCAACTGCATACAGTATCACGGATATGGCATGGATCGGTATGCTTGGTTCCAAGGCAGTAGCTGGGGTCGGCGTTGGCGGCATGTACGGATGGCTCAGTTCGGGTCTGGCAACTTTGCCCCGCATGGGTGGTCAGGTTCGTGTGGCGCAGGCCATGGGCAGGGGAGACAAGACTTCTGCACGGAAGTATGCTGCGGCCTCTTTGCAAATGGCTACGGTGTTTGGAATCCTGTTTGGCGCTGTATGTCTACTGTTTACAAAGCCGCTGGTGGATTTTTTTCAGGTAGAAGACCCTGTGACGGTGCGGTATGCCCAGGAATATCTTTGGATCGCTTGTGGTCTGGTGGTATTCCAGTACATCAGTTATGTGTTGACAGGCCTATACACTGCGTTGGGGGATTCCAGAACGCCGCTAAAGGCAAATTTTATCGGACTGATTTTGAATATGGTTCTTGACCCTATACTGATTCTGGGCATTGGACCATTCCCGCGCTTGGAAGTGATCGGTGCAGCAATCGCGACAGTGTTTGCACAAATCGTTGCATGCATTGTACTGGTGATGGACGTGATCCGTGCCAAGAGGGGAACCAATTTGCTGCAGACCATGCCTATGGGTCAGATTCATGAACAGAAGATCTATGGCGGGATTGCTTCCATCGGGATCCCGTCTTCACTGCAGAGTATGCTGTATTGCGGCATTTCCATGGTACTGACGCGTATGGTTTCGGCTTTCGGCGATGCGGCCATTGCCACTCAGCGCGTAGGCGGACAGATCGAATCTGTGTCGTGGAACACAGCGGATGGTTTTGCGGCGGCGATGAATGCCTTTGCGGCACAAAACTACGGGGCGGGCAACATGGACCGTGTGAAAAAAGGATACAGGATCTCTTTCATTACCATGACTGTTTGGGGTCTGCTGATTCTGGCGTTGTTTGAACTTCTCCCGACACAGCTTTCAGAGATATTCTTCCATGAGGCCGACGTGATTCCTGTTATGGTGAATTACTTTGTGATCATCGGTTTATGTGAACCGTTTATGTGTGTGGAACTGATGGCTGTTGGAGCCATCTCCGGTTTGGGTAAGACAAAGGTGTGCAGCGCCATCAGCATTATTTTTACCGGTATGCGTATTCCTCTCGCATTGATTCTGAGCCGTACGGCTTTGGGCCTTGACGGCATCTGGTGGGCCCTGACCATCACAAGTATTATGAAGGGTGTTATACTCCATTTGACGTTTTATCATGAGTGCAAGGTCAGTCAGGCAGAACTGGACGGAATGCAAAGTGAACAATAAAAAATTCTCCTCACACGTGAGGAGAATTTTTTATTGTCGCAATTTTTTCTGATTAACAGCGGGCATGTGGCAAATGATGAA
>JAGBAT010000111.1 GCA_017938835.1 Oscillospiraceae bacterium
ACTTGGCTATGGCGCCATTATGGAGCGGGCGACGAGGCTCGAACTCGCTACCTCCACCTTGGCAAGGTGGCGCTCTACCGGATGAGCTACGCCCGCATTTTTAATTCATTCCCGGAAGACGCTTTCGCGTCTTCCGATATGGTGCCTCCGGTCGGAGTCGAACCAACGACACGCGGATTTTCAATCCGCTGCTCTACCAACTGAGCTACAGAGGCAAACTTCGCCGCCGATGGATGGTGGAAACAACAGGGCTCGAACCTGTGACCCTCTGCTTGTAAGGCAGATGCTCTCCCAGCTGAGCTATGCTTCCATGTCATCAGCGGCTTGATTATATTATCATGTTGACCTGAAATTGTCAACACCTTTTTTCGGGAATTTTAATTATTTTTCCGTGCCAGAATTTCGCCCACATCCGCAGGGGTGAAGGTGTATATGGCGTCGCAGAACTGGCAGGTGACGGAAATATCCTGTCCCTCGCTGACAATATCCTGCAGCTCCTCCACGCTGATGGTGGTCAGTACGTTTTCCACGCGCTCACGGCTGCAGTTGCAGCGGTATTCTACTGCGGTCTCTTCCACGATGTCGTATTCCATGCCCTTGAGCACATTCTTGATCAGCTCTTCCGCGCCCTGCTCACCGCCGTCCAGCAGCTGCATGGTCACGCTGTCCATCCAGAAGATGTTGTCCTCCAGCTGTTCGATGATGCCGTCCGGCGCACCGGGCAGCAGCTGCACGATGAAGCCCCCTGCCTGAGACACGCTCAGGTCGGTCTCTACCAGAACGCCCAGCCCCACTGCTGCGGGGATCTGCTCGGATTCAGTCATGTAGGCCGCCACATCCTCGCCGATCTCGCCGCTGACGATCTCGGTGCTGCCGATGTAGGGCTCACGGAGACCAATGTCGCGGATGACCGTCAGCAGGCCGTCAGTGCCTACCGCGCCGCCTACGTCCAGATGCCCGTCGGACTTCAGAGGCAGATCCACGCCGGGGTCGCCCACGTAGCCGCGGACGTTGCCGGTGGTGTCGGACACTGCCATGACCCCTTCGATGGGGCCGCCGCCGTCAATGCGCATGGACAATGCGCCGTCTTCTTCCTTCATCATATTGCCCAGCAGGCTGGCTGCACACAACAGTCTGCCCAGCGCCGCTGTGGCGGTGGGGGTGGTGTTGTGGATCTCCTTTGCCCGCTGCACCATGTCGCGGCCATTCACTGCCGCGATCTTGACCCAGCCATCCCGGGTCATGGCACGCACAATTTTACCCATATTTGTAATTCTCCTTATCCATTTGAAAAGCAGGATCTTCTCGCTTGAGCGCTGAAAATTTAGTGCGGTGTGTTTTCTGCTGTGATGAACACTCTGCCCTTGTCAGACTGTGGGCCTTCCACGTCCACTTCGATATTCACAAAGCCGGCCTTGGTCAGTTCCTTCACCAGCCACTCTACCTCGTGGGCGTATTCCACATGCTCTTCACATTCCCGCTCCCACAGATCGTCCTCCGTGCGGGTGAACAGATCCATGCCGTAGACCAGTGCGTTCTCCCCCTCGTCGAAGTCGGCACGCCACAGACACAGCACGTCCTCGGTCTCGTCCACGAACACCTGACCGTCCAGACTGCGGAAGCGTTCCGGGGAATTGATGTCAAACACGAACAGGCCGTCCGGGTCGATAAACAGGTGCAGCAGACGGAATAATTCCGTCAGGTCCTCGGATACAATATAATTGATGCCGTCCAGCGAGCAGTATGCCGCATCCACCACATCGTTCAGATCCAGAGACACCGCGTCCTGACACAGCATCAGGGGCGGCTCGGCGTCCTCCAGCTCGTATGCCTTATCCATGAGCTCCATAAGCATCTCGGAAGAGGCATCCACAGCGATCATCTCATAGCCGCGCTCTGCCATGATGCAGGTAAGCGTTCCGGTGCCGCAGGCAAAGTCCAGCAGGGTATCCACAGACTTTCCCCGCTCTTCAAACTTGCGCTCGTAGTAGTCGGCAAAAACCTCGTAGGGCACGTCTCCCGTCAGGTCATCGTACCAGCGGGCAAGCCCCATATAGGCGTTCATGCCTGGCCTTCCTCTGCCAGACGCTCAAACACCACAGCGTAGCCGCCCTTGCCGTAGCGCAGGCTGCGGTTGACGCGGCTGATGGTCGCGCTGGAAGCGCCGGTCTTTTCCAGAATTTCATTATAGATCATGCCCTGACTCAGATAGGTTGCCACCTGATACCGCTGCTCCAGAGCAAGCAGTTCGTTGACCGTGCACAGGTCATCAAAAAACGCCATGCATTCTTCCACAGATTCCAGCTTCAGGATGGCCTTGTACAGCTCTTCGCTGCGGGGCTTCTTATTCTGCTTGTTCATAGTTTCCTCCAATTGGAAATTTTACGCTTTAGCGCATAACACTATTATACACTAAAGCATGAAAAATACAATAGAGAATTTCACAATTCAGTGCGTGAAATTGTTAAATTTTTATGAGCGGTTCCACCCTCATTGCAATTTTATAGCGGGGCTGTTATAATACTGTTAACATGAAGGCTGAAAGGAAGTGATCGTATGGCCTTTATTGATATTGTCACCATGGGCAACGGCTGGAATCTGGTCTGGCTGGTCGCCATGATCGCGTGTATCGTGGTGGAGGTGTCCACCGTGAGTCTGACCTGTATCTGGTTTGCGCTGGGTGCATTGGCCGCACTGCTGGCAGGGCTGTTCGGCGCACCCTTCTGGCTGCAGCTGGTGTGGTTCTTTGTGGTGTCTATCCTGTCCCTGATCGCCACCCGCCCGCTGGTGAACAAGTTCATCAACGGAAAAACACAGGCCACCAATGCAGACATGGTCATCGGCCAGAGCTGCGTGGTTCTGGAACCCATCAGCAATCTGTCCGCAACCGGCTCCGTGAAGGTCGGCGGCAAGGTGTGGACCGCACGAAGTGAAGGCGACACTGTGTTCGCGCCCGGTGAACGGGTCGTGGCAGTGCGTATCGAAGGGGTCAAGCTCATCGTGGCCAGCCCCGCAAAACATACTCAGGAGGTATAAGCTATGCCCTTTGTAATCGCTCTTATCATTATTGTTCTGCTGCTGATCATCCGCAATATCCGCGTTGTTCAGCAGGCAAATGCCTACGTCATCGAACGTCTGGGTGCATACAGCACCACATGGTCCGTAGGCCTGCACATCAAGATTCCCTTCATCGAACGCATCGCCAAGGTCGTCACTCTGAAGGAACAGGTGGCAGACTTCCTGCCCCAGCCCGTGATCACCAAGGATAACGTTACCATGCAGATCGACACCGTCGTGTACTTCCAGATCACCGATCCCAAGCTGTACACCTACGGCATCGAACAGCCCATGCTGGCCATTGAAAACCTGACTGCTACCACCCTGCGTAACATCATCGGCGATCTGGAGCTGGACCAGTGCCTGACCAGCCGCGACATTATCAACAGCAAGATGCGCTCCATTCTGGACGAAGCAACCGACCCCTGGGGCATCAAGGTGAACCGTGTGGAACTGAAGAACATCGTTCCCCCCAGAGAAATTCAGGATGCAATGGAAAAGCAGATGAAGGCAGAGCGCGAACGCCGCGAAGCCATCCTGAAGGCAGAGGGCGAAAAGAAGGCCTCCATTCTGGCAGCAGAAGGCGCACGTGAGTCCGCGATTCTTCGCGCTGACGCAAAGAAGCAGCAGCAGATCCTGGAAGCACAGGGCGAAGCAGAAGCCATCCTGGCTGTGCAGCAGGCTACCGCAGAAGGTATCCGCCTGATCAACGAAGCTGTGCCCAGTGACGCAGTCATCAAGCTGAAGGCCATCGAAGCCTTTGCCGCCGCCGCAAACGGCCCCGCAAACAAGATCATCATTCCCTCCGAAATTCAGGGTCTGGTGGGTCTGGCAGCCGGCCTGACGGACTCCATCAAGGACAAATAAATCATTGCTCAAACTCTGCGAAGCTCCCGTATTCGGGGGCTTCGTTTTTTTGCTGCGCCATTGTACCTTTTGCTCGGCCTGCCTGTCTCAGTGGGGTTTGCGGTGCACCCGATGTCATTTCCACCACCGTCTTTTTTGAAACTTTTCCTGCAAATTCATTGATTTGAATTGCAAAAATCAGAAATTTGTGATAAAATATTAGCACTTTTTCACTGTATCTCTTTAAAAGGAGAAAGATTATATGCTAAATAGAGAACACCTCGGCAGTCGTCTGGGCTTCATCCTGCTCAGTGCCGGCTGTGCGATCGGTATTGGTAATGTCTGGAAATTCCCCTGGATGGCCGGTCAGTACGGCGGCGGTGCCTTCGTTGTGGTCTATCTGCTGTTCCTGCTGATCCTGGGTGTGCCCGTGCTGACCATGGAATTTGCCATGGGCCGCGCCGCACAGAAGAGCCCCCTGAAAATGTATGACGCATTGACCCCCGGCAAAAAATGGGGCTGGCACGGCTATGTGTGCCTGCTGGGCA
>JAGBAT010000112.1 GCA_017938835.1 Oscillospiraceae bacterium
GTCAAAATGCTCCGTAGGAGTATTTTGACAGAGACGCAAAAAATCCCCGGCATTTTCATGCCGGGGATTTCAGTTATAACAGGGAATGTCCCTTTTTACAGATCTCATATATTTCATCCCGCTTGATCTCGATCAGTGGTTCTACTTCCATTGACCGCGCCTTACTCAATCGGCTGTAAATGGGGTACGCCAGCGCCATGCAGGCCAGCGCCGGCAAAGCCAGCAGCACACTCAGCCACTGCAGCATCGCCCTCCGAGCTGCCAGAAACATAGATCCCGCCGCAAATGCCAGACCAACAAGGCCAAAAGACAAGGCCAGGGCTGCGGCTGCGCCGCTTTTTGACTGCTCCAATATTTTGATTTCCCTGACACAGGCCTCAAAGTGCCGCTGCAATCGGGTCAGCTCCACCTTGTTGATGATCTTCCGATCCCGTTTCATGCGCAGAGCTACGGGCTGCCGGCCATCCGTTACAAACAGATTTCCATCCATCTGCCATCCGAAACAGGCATAGCAGTCCAGATACCAGGAAACCTCTGCACCGGAAACCACAATCTCCATATAGTCATACCCGATATAAGGTGTTCTTTTTATCTCATACATGCTTTATTCCAATCCCTCACCCACAGGGGCCAGCGGTAGTCTGACAGTGAACGCCGTTCCCTTTCCGGGTTCACTGGCAGCTGTGATACTGCCGTCAGACATCTGCAGAATCCGCTGCACCAGTGCCAGACCAAGCCCATTGCCCTCTGTGGCGTGAGAGGTATCTCCCTGATAAAATTTTTCAAATATATGCTTCATAGTCTCTTCGTCCATACCACATCCGGTATCGGAAACGGTCACAACAACGGAGCCCTCCTCTGTGGTCTGTGTAATCGCCACCGTTCCTCCCGCAGGCGTGAACTTCATGGCATTGGAAAGCAAGTTTGTCCACACCAATTCCAGAAGCTGCTCGTCAGCCGAAATTATGACCCGCTCGTCCATATCTACTTCAAGTTCGATCTCTTTTTTCTCCCACAGCTCCTCAAACTGCAAAGCACACTCACACAGCTGCGCACAGACATCGAAGGGCTGCGGCTGCGGCTGAATCGCCTGCTTTTCCAGCTTGTTCAGCTTCAGCATGTTGGTAATCAGTCCGGACAGTCGCTGGGTCGCCTGCAAAATATTTTGCGTATACTCCATACGCTTTTCTACAGACAGATCTTCCCGATTCAGCAGCTCTGCATAATTCTGAATAATTGCCAGAGGTGTTTTGATCTCATGGGTCACATTGGAGAAAAAGTCTGTTTTCAGGGTCTCTATACTCCCCAATTCTTCCACCATCTTGTTAAAGTCAATAAACATGATGTCAATATAGTCCAGTTTGTCCGCAGTATGCAGCGGCGGAACATAAACCGAGAAATCTCCGTCGGCCACCTGAGCCGTGGCCCTTGCCAGCATCTGCATCGGCTCTTCATAAGACTTCTTAATCCGCCATCTGGTATAAGCCGTCAGTCCCAGTGCGATCAAAACCCAATAGATAACAGGGATAATGATCTGCACAAGCCCATTCCACTTCTGCCTACTTGCCAGCACCAGAAAGCCTTGGTGGATACCGGACATCAAAAGCAGCACCAGAAACAACACGCCAAACAAAGAAAATGGAAACACTGACTGCTTTGCCTGTTTCCGCTGCTCTTTCGTCACGTGGTTCATGTCAGCACCGCCTTGTACCCCAGACCACGGACAGTGACGATCTTAAAGCCGTCACACTCGGAGAACTTGTCCCGCAGCTTGGTGATATATACATCCACCGCACGGAGGCTGGTCTCTGACTCGATCCCCCAGAACTCATCCATGAGCTGCGCACGGGAGAAGGTCTTTTTCGGATAGGACAGCAGCTTATACAAGATGTTGAACTCTCTGGTCGTCACAGGAATTTCTTCCCCATCCACGGTGGCCGTCATGGCATCTGCATCCAGTTCCAGATTGCCCACCACCAGCTTCCGCTCCATTTCGATATTGGCGCGGCGCAGCAGGGCGCGGACACGCATCAGCAGTTCATCCAGCAGCACCGGCTTGACCATATAGTCGTCAATGCCCAGCTGGAAGCCACGCTGCTTGGAGGGCAGATCATCCTTTGCAGACATAAACAAAATGGGAATTCGTTTGTTCACCTGACGCACAGTTTGGACAAACTCAAACCCGTCAATGCCGGGCATCATAATATCAGAAATGATCAGCTCATAAAGATTGTTGTACATTTCGTCATACGCATCATTGGCATTCAGGCAGCCCTTGGCCCGAAAGCCGCTGTCGTTCAGAAATGTGCATACCAGCTGATTCAGTTTTACATCATCTTCTACCACAAGAATATTGACCATCTTGCGCCTCCGTCGGAAATTTAAGCGTTTCTATTATAGCATAGTTTCAGATGCAGTTTAACAGAGTTATGTTCCGCAAATATTGCAGAATTGTTTGAGAATTGTTAATACAGGTTTTCTTCTGTGTTGCATAAAACAGGCACCACCTCATAATGAAGTGGTGCCTTTCGTTCTTGTTGATGCAGTTTATTCTTCAAACAGTTTTTCAATGGCCTTTGCGTCACATTCCATCTTGACGGTGTAGGGTTCTTCCTTGCTGTGCAGGTAATCCCAGCCCTGTGCAAAATAGGGGTTGACTTTCGCCTGGGTGAAGTAGTCCCATTCGCCGGTCAAGCACTCAGGGCACCAGTGCCCCAGCTTCAGAATCGTATTGGGCTTTGCCTCAAATTCATGTCCCAGAGCACACTGCCAGCGCAGAGGCAGGAACATTTCGCCCTTGTTCATGGATTCGGACAAGCACTTGCCGCCGCGGAATTGGGCTGCCTTCTGCATATCCTCCAGCCCCAGTTCGGATACAGGCTTGGTTTCATCATAGCCATGATCCATTACAGTGGGATTGGGATCGGGAACATAAACGGGAATGTCGTCCCAGCTTTCGGGGATCTGTTCATACAGTTCACGAGAACCATAGTAAACCTTAATGGCTTCTTCGTCACCCTGTTCCAGATAGTACAAAGTGCCACCCTTCTTCAGCAGAATCTCCTTTTTCTGCTCCTTGTTCTGTTCGGGAGTCAGACGAGGACCGCCCTTGGCTTTGATCAGTTTGATCTGATGCATCAGCTCATCCTTGAGGAACTGCTGAGGCGTCTTCAGGCGGTAGGGCACCAGTTCCTGCAGCTTGTCGGAGTCCATGAAGAAATGGCCATGATAGTTGCGGGTTGCGATCCACTTGGGATCAAAGTCCTTGCGGAAGTCGCCGTGCAGAGCCTTGATGAAGTCGTAGTTGGTGAAACGGAAGCCTTCGCCGCCGCCCAGATTATAAGCATTGCCCCAGAATTCATCGGGAGCATTGCGGACGATCTCTACCATCAGGTTGCCGGAAGATTCGCAGTCGATGTGTTCAGAGCAGTTGTCATCGGGCTGCATGCCGATGATGGGATATTCCGCAGCAATGGGGTTGCTGGGGTTCTGGAAGCTCTGACGTACGCTTGCCCAGTACTTCAGGCCGGATTCTGCCACCGCGCGTTCGGACGCAATCTTACTCAGAGCGTAGTAGCAGTATACAGGGGGCTGAAGAGGGTCACCAATTCTGCCCCAGTGCATGGGAGGAGAGCGATGGCCGACTTCTTCCACGGTACCGATATATACGAAGTGGGTCTTTTCTTCCTGATGGAACTTCTTGATACCGCGCAGCATTGCCAGCGTGGAACCATAGTTGGTGCGCATGGTTGCTTCGGCACCGAAGTCATCCGCCAGAGGGGGCAGCAGTGCACCCACATGGCAGACATAGTCCATATCTTCCATAGATGCAGTCAGCAGATCGAAATCTGTCAGATCTCCCCAAACGATGTTGATTTTGTCAGCATAGGGAGCCAGCTTGTCTTCATTCTTCTTACCGGGACGAGCCAGTGCATACAGTTCGATCTCATCAGGATGCTCTGCAAAACGCTTGACTGCTTCTAACCCCATAATACCGGTGGAGCCGGTGAGGAATACTTTTTTCATGGTTTCTCCTTTCAGTAATTCATTTAAAATGGATTTGAATCCACACAGTTCTGTTAATATTATAACAGCATATATATCATTCGTCCAATAGAAAATAAATGTCTTCACATAAGTTTTCCTTATGCTTATACATATAAAAAAGCACCCTTCAAAGAAGAGTGCTTTTGATTTTGAATTAGTTCTTGGTCACCAAAGTATTCTTGACCCACCCCAGAACGCCGCTTTCAGTCTGGATGCACAGCCATTCACCGTCTTCGGCATATGCAGTCACTACATTGCCCTGATAAACGGACTGAACAGTTCTGTAAGAAGTGCCGGGGCCGCTTCTCATGTTTGCGCCCTTTACAGAAACAGTGTACTTCACGCCTTCATCATACAGCTTAGAAGGCTTCACATCCAGAGTGGTTGCACTGTTTACATCTACAGCAGGCTTGTTTGCTTCCGCTTCTGCATCCACTTGGGAAGAGTTATCAGCATCTTCCTGCTTTGCAGTCTCACCTGCAAACAGGGGAGTTTCCACCAGAGTCTGGGATTCGGCCAGCTGCTTGGTCAGGTCAGCAACTTCCTGTTCAAATTCTTCGATTTCCTTTTCGTATTCCAGCGCCTGTGCTTTGTACTTGTCACGGTCTTCGCCCAGAGCTACATTCTTTTCACGAACCAGTTCCAGATTGGTCACTGCATTGTAGTACAGCAGACCCATAGATGCCGCTGCAATGATGGAAATCAGAGTTATAATAATCAGTACCACCTTCAGCGCAGTACCGGACTTTTTCGGCTGTTCAACATAATTTTCGTTCATTGAAAATCCCTCTTCGTTTTAGAGTATGGCATAATACCATGTATATCTTGTATATCATAACACGGGCAAATTGTCAACGGCTAGAGGGAAAAACCAGTCGAATTTCCAGAAAATTGCTAAAATATTTATATTTTCACCGACTTCTGACTTGTGCCTGTCTGTGTTTCAAGCAAATAAAAGAACTCTGTGAGGCATTTTTTGACAAGCTGAAAAATGCCACCCCGTCGGGTGGCGTTTTTCATAGCTTATTTTTTCTTCTTGCCGAACTTGATTTTATCCTTCTTTTCGGAAACGGGTTCCTCCATGGATTCTGCAAACTTCCGCAATGCATCTTTCTGCGAAGAAGTCAGATTCCTAGGTGTCTCGATAGTAACGGTGACAAACTGGTCGCCGCTGCCGTTGCCGCGGATATAAGGAACGCCCTTACCCTTCAGGCGGAAGACTGTGCCGGTCTGAGTTCCTTCAGGAATATTCAGGCTAACCTTGCCTGTAAGGGTGGGGATCGTCAGTTCTGCGCCCAGGGTTGCCTGCGCAAAGGTGATGGGCAGATCCAACAGAATGGAGCTGCCGTCACGCTCGAACAATGCGTGGGCACGAACGGTAACAGTCACCAGCAGGTCGCCGGGAGCACCGCCGTTGACCCCTTCATTGCCCAAGCCGCGCAAGGAAATGGTCTGACCGTTGTCGATACCCGCAGGGATATTGACGCTGACCTTCTTTTGCTTGCGCACTCTGCCATTGCCGCGACAGGTGGGGCAGGGCGTATGGATGATCTTACCTCTGCCGGAGCACTTGGTGCACTGGGTAGAGGTCTGCACCATGCCCATCATCGTACGCTGGGTCTTGAAGACAGTGCCTCTGCCGCCGCATTCGGGACATGTTTCAGGCGCTGTTCCAGGGGCACAGCCGCTGCCCTGACAGTCAGCACAGGTCTCGATCATATTAACAGGGATCTCCTTCTTGCAGCCAAAGACCGCCTCTTCAAAGTCGATGGTCAGGTTGACGCGGACATTCTCACCCTTACGGGGGCCATTCTGCTGTCTGCCGCCACCGAACCCACCGCCGAAGCCGCCAAAGCCGCCGAACATAGAGCCCAGAATATCGCCCAGATCACCGAAGCCGTCAAACCCACCAAAGCCACCGCCACCGAAGCCTGCGTTGGGATCAAATGCCGCATGGCCATACTGGTCGTACTTGGCGCGCTTATCGGGATCGGACAGAACCTCGTATGCCTCATTTACTTCTTTGAACATGGCTTCTGCCTGCGCATCACCGGGATGAAGGTCCGGGTGATACTGCTTCGCCATTTTTCTATATGCTTTTTTAATCTCGTCATCGGTGGCTGTCTTCTGCACACCAAGGACCTCATAATAATCTCTTTTTTCTGCCACTGAAAATTACCTCTCTTACCGATTCGGCTTATAGAATACCATGAATAAGGCAAGCTTGTAAAGGAAAGAAACACTTCACAAGGGGAGGACGGGTGCCGCCCTCCCCTTGATTGGGTATTTCGGGTAAATTAGTCTACAACAGTGTAGTCCGCGTCGTAGTAGTCCTGGCCGCCGTTGCCACCCTGACCACCGCCGGGGTTACCGCCGCCGAAGCCGCCGCCCATATCACCGGGGTTGCCGCCCTGTGCCTGAGAAGCTGCCTGATACATCTTTTCGCTGACCTTGTAGAAGGTCTGCTTCAGGTCTTCGGTGGCTGCCTTGATGGCATCGAAGTCAGTGCCGGACAGAGTACCCTTCAGAGCTGCCAGCTTGCTTTCCAGTTCAGACTTGTCAGCTGCATCCAGCTTGTCGCCCATTTCGGTCAGAGTGTTTTCTGCCTGGTAAGCCATTGCATCGCCTTCGTTGCGGATGTCAATTTCTTCCTTGCGCTTCTTGTCTTCTGCTGCAAACATTTCTGCTTCGCGAACTGCCTTTTCGATATCTTCGCTGGACATGTTGGTGGAAGAGGTGATGGTAATGTGCTGTTCCTTGCCAGTGCCCAGATCCTTAGCGGTTACATTTACGATGCCGTTTGCGTCGATATCGAAGGTTACTTCGATCTGAGGAACGCCGCGGCGTGCGGGAGCAATGCCATCCAGATGGAAGCGGCCCAGAGACTTATTATACTGTGCCATTTCGCGTTCACCCTGCAGAACATTGATCTCAACGGAGGTCTGGTTGTCAGCTGCAGTGGAGAAAATCTGGCTCTTTCTGGTGGGAATGGTCGTGTTGCGTTCGATCAGCTTGGTGCAAACACCGCCCAGAGTTTCAATGCCCAGAGACAGAGGAGTAACGTCCAGCAGCAGGATGCCTTCTACATCGCCGCCGAGAACACCGCCCTGGATCGCTGCGCCGTCAGCAACACATTCGTCGGGGTTGATGCCCTTGAAGGGTTCCTTGCCGGTCAGTTCCTTGACCTTGTCCTGAACTGCGGGGATACGGGTGGAGCCGCCAACCAGCAGAACCTTGCTCAGGTCAGATGCCTTCAGACCGGAGTCAGACAGAGCCTGACGAACGGGGCCTACAGTTGCGTCAACCAGATGACGGGTCAGGTCGTTGAACTTTGCGCGGCTCAGGGTGACTTCCAGATGCTTGGGGCCGGTTGCATCAGCAGTGATGTAGGGCAGAGAAATGGTGGTAGTGGTCATACCGGACAGATCGCACTTTGCCTTTTCTGCTGCTTCCTTCAGACGCTGCATAGCAACTTTATCACCAGTCAGGTCAATGCCTTCGGTCTTCTTGAATTCTGCTGCCAGATAGTCAACAACACACTTGTCGAAGTCGTCGCCGCCCAGACGGTTGTTGCCTGCGGTTGCCAGAACTTCAATGACGCCATCGCCGATTTCCAGAACGGAAACGTCGAAGGTACCGCCGCCCAAGTCATATACCATGATCTTCTGGTCTTCTTCCTTATCCAGGCCGTAAGCCAGAGCTGCTGCAGTGGGTTCGTTGATGATACGCTTTACTTCCAGACCTGCGATCTTGCCTGCGTCCTTGGTTGCCTGACGCTGAGAGTCGGTGAAGTATGCGGGAACAGTGATAACTGCTTCGGTAACGGTTTCGCCCAGATATGCTTCTGCATCAGCCTTCAGCTTCTGCAGAACCATTGCGGAAATTTCCTGAGGAGAGTAGCTCTTGCCGTCAACGGTGACGCGGTAAGCGGAACCCATTTCACGCTTGATGGAAGAGATCGTGCGGTCAGGGTTGGTAACTGCCTGACGCTTTGCCACCTGACCAACCATACGTTCGCCAGTCTTGGAGAATGCTACAACGGAAGGAGTGGTGCGAGCGCCTTCAGCGTTGGGGATAACAACAACGTCGCCGCCTTCCATAACGGATACACAAGAGTTGGTAGTACCCAAGTCAATGCCAATAATTTTTGCCATAATAATCTTCCTCCTAAATATATCGGTAAAAGTAATTTATATACAATATTAAATGAATTTAATTTGCAACCTTGACAACGCTGAAGCGGATGACTTTTTCCCCCAGCTTGAAGCCCTTTTCAAACTCTTCCACAACGATGTTTTCGCCGACAGAATCGTCTTCCACATGCATCACTGCATTATGAATACCTGGATCAAATTCCTTGCCCAGGGCTTCTATGGGAGTTACGCCCAGCTTGGTCAGCACTGTTTCAAACTGTGCCAGAGTCATTTCAATGCCCTTGCGACCGGGATTCCCTTCCGGTGTCATCGCCACAGCACGGAGCAGGTTATCATACACCGGCAGGAACTTTGTGATGGTATCTGCTCGGACATCTGCGAAAATCGTGTCCCGCTCACGGGCACTGCGCTTGCGGAAATTATCATATTCCGCAGCCAGACGCATGTAACGGTCATTTGCTGCCTTCAGCTCTGCGCCAGCGTCAGGAGCTGCAGGCTCTTCCACAACTTCTGCTGCAGGTTCTTCCGCTGTTTCCTGTGTTTCGGGAATTTCCTGTTCGGGAGTGTCTTTCAATTCTTCGTTATTCAATCGTATCTTCTCCTCTGATCATGAGTTTATTATCCATTCCTGAAGGAGGCTTGAGACCTCCGGTGCCCAATGCATTGGAGATCGTCTGGGCAATCAGCTGCATTTTCCCGGCCACCACTGCATAGTCCATTCGTGTGGGGCCGACCACACCGACCACCCCCCGAACACCGTCACCTGCATCGTAGGTCGCCAGAACCACGCTGGAGTCCCGCAGGGCTTCCGACACATTTTCCGGCCCAACGATGACCTTAACTCCAGTCTCCCCGTTCATCAGTTGCGGGAATTCCATGGGTGCCTGATTGAGAAAACTCATCAGTGCATGCGCCTTATCGGGATCCTGATATTCCGGATGGTGGAGCAGACGATTTTGTCCGCCCACAAAGCTGCCGGGCTGACTTGCCTGCGTCAAGGCTTCAATGGCAAATGATGCTGCCACAGCGGTCAGACCCGTCATATCGTCCAGCGCCCGCTCTGTCGCAGAAATCAGCGGCTGGGTGATCTGATCCTCCCGCAGTCCGGTGAAGTTTGCATTCATCAGGGTGCTGAGCTTATCGATCTTCAATTTTTCCACCGAGACCGGCAGTCGAATCAGCTTGTTTTTAACGGAATTGTCACTGAGCAGCGCCACCATAATGAAGGTGTTCACATCTACATAGATGAAATCGAACCGCACAATGGTCACCGCCCTGGGGGCCGCAATGGCCAGTGCCGGAAGGTCGGTGATCTGGGAAGCAAACTGCCCGATATCCGACACTAGATTATCCAGTGCCATCAGTCGCTGTGCCAGTTCCCGGTTCAGCCGCTCCGTTTCCTCTGCGGAAAGCCGCTGCCGTTCCATCAGCTCGTTGACATACAGCCGGTACCCCTGCACCGTGGGAACACGGCCGGCGGATGTATGGGGCTGATTGAGATAGCCCATAGCGGAGAGCTCTGCCAGCTCGTTGCGGATAGTCGCCGAAGAACATCCAAGTCCTGCCCGCTGGGCAAGTACCTTGCTGCCAACAGGCTCCGCCGTTTCGATGTACAGCTCAACCAACGCAGCCAGTATTTTCTTTTTTCTTTGGCTGATCTCCATGGGGCACCATCCATTTGTTGTTCCATTATAATAGTATCGGCAGTGAGTTCCGATTCTATACATTGAGTTTAGCACTCTCACATTATTAAGTGCTGGCACTCTTTTCTTTCGAGTGCTAATATACCACTATTTCCATCGTTCGTCAATAGATTTGCCTGTTTCCAATTGTGAATTTACAGTGAATAAATTTTGAATGTTCTGAATTTGACACAAAGACAGTCAAATCCCATGCTTTTGTATGTAATCTTGCACAAAAATCGCCCTCCTTTTTAGTTGACAAGAAAATATCATTTATTGAGTTCATGTCTAACATTTGGTAAAATAATTTACGGTAAAGACAAATGGCGAATTTTGGATTATATATAAAATTCGCAAGAAATAAGGAGGTAAATCCATGGCAAAATTTAACCCCGTCACACCGGAAATTGCAGAGCAGCTGAAGGCCATTGTTGGCGAAAAGCGCTTCCAGTACGGTGCAAATGTAAAGGAAGAATACTCCCACGACGAAATGCCCATTTACGGCAAGTTCCCCCCCGAAGCTGTTGTTGAAGTAGAAACCACCGAAGAAGTTTCCAAGATCATGAAGATCTGCAACGACAACCTGATCCCCGTAACCGTACGCGGCTCCGGTACCTCTCTGACCGGCGCAAGCGTTCCCATTCACGGCGGTCTTGTTCTGAGCACCGCTCGCATGAACAAGATCCTGTCCTACGACATGAATAACATGGCTGTTACTCTGCAGCCCGGCGTTCTGCTGCAGGATCTGGCAGCTGATGTTGAAAAGCACGGCTTCTACTACCCCCCCGATCCCGGCTCCAAGACCTCCACTGTTGGCGGCAACATCGCTACCAACGCAGGCGGTATGCGTGCAGTTAAGTACGGCTCTACCCGTGACTACGTTCTGCAGCTGACTGTTGTTCTGGCTGACGGCCGCGTCATGGAAATCGGCAAGACCGTAACCAAGAGCTCCACCGGCTACTCCCTGACCCACCTGATGGTCAGCTCCGAAGGTACTCTGGGCGTTATCACTCAGATGACTCTGAAGATGGTTCCCAAGCCCTCCAAGAACATTTCCGCTCTGCTGATCTTCGAAAATCTGGAAGACTGCGTTGCAACCGTTCCCAAGATTCGTATCGCAAATCTGGATCCCCAGTCCATCGAATTCATGGACGCTGACATCGTTCGCTCCTCCACCGTTTTCACCGGCAAACAGCTGTTCCCCGAAAAGTACTCCGGCAAGAATGTTGACGCTTCCATCCTGGTAACTCTGGTTGGCGAAGACGACGACGAACTGGCTAACCGCGTTGAAAAGCTGGCTAACCTGGCTGAAGCACACGGCGCTATTGACACTCTGGTCGTTGACACTCCCACTCTGAAGACCGAAGTTTGGGCTGCTCGCAGCGCATTCCTGACCTCCATCGAAGGCGACGCAAAGCTGATGGACGAACTGGACGTTGTTGTTCCCGTTGACAAGTTCGCACCTTACGTTCTGTTTGTACGTAAGCAGGGCGAAGAACTGGGCCTGACCGTACGTAACTTCGGTCACGCTGGCGACGGCAATCTGCACATCTACACCTGCTCCAACGACAAGACTCTGGATGAATTCTGGGCAGCTAACAACGAACTGATGGATCGCTGCTACGAAGAATGCAAGCGCATCGGCGGCTCCATGTCCGGCGAACACGGCGTTGGCCACGGCAAGGTCAAGTATCTGAAGGAATCTGTTGGCGATATCGCTTTCGGTCTGATGCAGGGCATCAAGGCTGTATTCGACCCCAACGGCATCCTGAACCCCGGCAAGGTTTGCTCTTAATCTGAGGAGGTAACGGAAAATGCTGAAAATTCTGGTATGTGTTAAGCAGGTTCCCGATGTGAACCTGGTAAAAATCGACCCCGTAACCGGCTCTCTGATCCGTGACGGTGTCCCCGCAATCATGAACCCCCTGGACGGCAGCGCTCTGGAAGCTGCAGTCCGCATCAAGGAAACCTACGGCGGCGAAATCACCGCTATCACCATGGGTCCCGACAACGCAGCTGCTGTTCTGCGCGAATGTATCTCCGTAGGTGCAAGCCAGGCTATTCTGTGCTCCGACTACGCTTTCAAGGATGCTGACACTCTGTCCACCTCTTATGTTATCGGCAAGGCTGCCAAGATGTTCGGCGAATACGACCTGATCATCTGCGGCAAGGAAACTCTGGACGGCGCTACCGGTCAGATGGGTTCCCAGCTGGCAGAACGCTTCGGTGCTACCATGGTAAGCTCCACCAGCCTGATCATGGAAGTTAACGAAGAAATGGGCACCGTTATCGCAGAACGCGAACTGGAAGGCGGCGTGGAAGTTCTGGAAGCTCAGATGCCCGCTCTGTTTACCGTTGAAAAGACCAACTACCAGCCTCGCATCCCCAACTTCAAGGGTTGGAAGTTCGCTCGTACCGCTCCCATTACCAAGCTCACCGCTGACACCATCGAAGGCCTGGATCGCAACAAGATCGGCGCTCCCGGTTCCGGCACCATCGTTCCCCGCACCTATCCCCCCGAAAAGGCAGAGGGCGGCATGATCCTGGACGAAGGCAGTGTAGAAAAGAACGTCGCCAAGGTTATGGAAATCCTGGCAGACAAGGGTCTGGTATAAGGAGGTACTCACAATGACTAAATTTGATTACAAGAATATGTGGGTATACATCGAACATGATGGCACCACGATCAGCACCGTTTCTCTGGAACTGCTGTGCGAAGCAAGAAAGCTGTGCGACGTAACCGGCGACAAGCTGGTAGCAGTTGCTGTCGACGGCCTGCCCGAAGCAGAACTGGCAAAGATCCGCGCAACCGGTATCGACCAGATGATGGTCGTCCACGGCACCGGCTACGAACGCTACAACAATGATGCTTACACCAATCTGTTCACCGTTCTGTGCCAGAAGTACAACCCCAGCGCAGTATTCGTAGGCGGCACCACCAATGGCCGTGACTTCGCCCCCCGTTTCGCTGCCCGTCTGAACACCGGCTGCACTTCCGACGCAATCGAAGTTGTTTACAACCCCGAATCCGGTGACATCGAATTCATCGAACCCGCTGTTGGCGGCAAGATGATGGCTGTTATTACTGTTCCTGTACTGCGTCCTCAGGTCGGCACCATCCGCCCCGGCACCTTCAAGTACGAACCCGTTGGTGAAAAGGCAGAGATCGAAGTGATCCACGAAACCGTTGACTTCGATCCCGCTCTGATTCGCACCAAGCTGCTGAAATTCATCCCCGAAGAAGACGACGGCGCTGTTAATCTGGCTGCTGAAGAAGTCGTTGTATGTCTGGGCAACGGCCTGTCCGGCTCCGACAAGCTGGGCAAGTATCAGGAACTGGCTGATCTGCTGGGCGGCAAGCTGGGCTGCACTCGTCCCGTATTTGACCGTGGCATCCTGCCCTTCAAGCAGATGATCGGTCAGTCCGGTGTTGTTGTTAAGCCCAAGCTGCTGGTTTCCTTCGGCGTTTCCGGCGCAATCAACCACACCGCAGGCATGAAGGACGCTGGCACCATCATTGCTGTTAACTCCGATCCCGATGCTGCTATCTTCGGTGTTGCTGACTACGGCATCGTAGGCGATATGGACACCGTCTGCGACATGATGATCGAAGCTCTGAAGGCTCGTCAGTAATTTACACACAATACAAAACCGTCACTCCATGCGGAGTGACGGTTTTTATTGTGTGATTTCAATATAATCTATTTTAAGTATCATTTTTCTAAAAACGCCTGAATGAAGCATCTTCATTCAGGCGTTTTGAATCTAATCTGTTGCCAGTTTATTTTGCAGCAGCCTTTTTTGCGGCAGCCTTCTTTTCCCAGTTGCTAACAATGATCGCGCAGGAAGCGTCACCAACGATGTTCAAAGTGGTACGGCCCATATCAAAGATCTTGTCAACACCGACGATCAGACCGATGCCTGCTACAGGCAGACCAACAGATTCCAGAACCATTGCCAGCATGATCATACCGGCACCGGAAACGCCGGCAGTACCGATGGAAGCCAGAGTTGCGGTAATGATAATCGTAGCCATCTGAGCCAGAGTCAGATCAACACCATAGCAGCATGCAATGAAAATGGAGGTTACACCCATGTAAATTGCAGTACCATCCATGTTGATGGTTGCACCCAGAGGCAGAACAAAGGAGGAGACCTCTTCATCTGCACCCAGATTCTTGGAGCAATCCATGGTAACGGGCAGAGTTGCTACAGAGGAAGTGGAGGTAAATGCCATGATCATTGCAGGAGCCATGCCCTTCAGGAATGCACCGGGGCTCAGGTTACCCATAGTCTTGACAGTAAAGGAGTATACACCCAGCAGGTGGATCAGATATGCCAGATATGCAACCGCCAGAACAATCGCCAGAGAGCTGATGATCTTGGGTCCGTTGACTGCAACAGTATCAGCCATCAGACAGAAAACACCGATAGGAGTCAGCTTGATAACACCCATCATAACATTCATGACAACATCATTCAGGCTGTTGAAAAAGTCGACAACAGGTTGTGCTTTTTCGCCAGTGACCAGAATACCGGCCCCCAGAGCCAGAGCAATCACAATAACCTGCAGCATATTCGCATTAAAGAAAGAGGACCACATGTTACTGGGGAAGATATTAACGATGGTATCCATGAAGTTTGCACTCTTAGCTTCATAAGTAACATCTGCAGTTTCCAGAACAGGGAAGAATCCTTTGAACAGGTTTGCAGCCACAAGACCGATAACAATTGCAACTGCGGTAGTACACAGATAATAAGCAATGGTCTTCCAGCCAACGGAGCCAACCTTT
The DNA here is from genome assembly GCA_017938835.1 of Oscillospiraceae bacterium. Lineage (GTDB taxonomy): Bacteria > Bacillota > Clostridia > Oscillospirales > Oscillospiraceae > HGM13010. Next base: position 14,677 of record JAGBAT010000112.1, read on the forward strand.
TTAACATCCTCCATGCTGATCATACCGCAGATAATGCTGATCAGAACAACAGGAACAACAACTGCCTTCAGCAAATTAACAAAGATGGTACCAAAAGGTTTGATGTACGTGGAGATGATCGTAACTGCGCCTTCACTGCCGGAAGCTGCAACGCCAACCACGATACCTACCAACATGGCAATAAAGATCCAAGCAGCAAGACCCAATTTTTTCTTTTCTTGCATAAATCTACAACACCTTTCTTCAAAGGTTTGGAACTGCCCATCCAGATGCAAATTCACATACCTTCAATAAAAATATGAGTCATTATACCATTTCTATGAACAATACGTAAATTGACAGTGTGAACAATCATAACTTGCAAATTTTGTGAAATTGGACTGCATCAGTGAAGGATACCTTGCATTTCACATTTGGGTTCATTGTTTCGCTTTATTTTTGTAATTTTTCATGCAAAATGAGGCTTTTCCCTGTTTTTCGTACAAGTTTTAAATAAATAAGCCGCAGGCGTTCACAGCATCCTGCGGCTTCAATTGAATTTTAAAAGTCTTTCAACTTGCAAATCACAGTTTGAAGACTTGTCCGTCATGCACAATGTCCATTACTCGCGAACGATATCCGGCGCTTTCCGGCAGCTCTTTCAGTCTGGAAATCACAGAAAAGTCCTCCCAGCAGTGCATGGGAAACGCAGTTTTAATGTGCATGGTTTTCATAAACCGATCAAATCCCCAGAAGAATGCCTCCCCAAGCCGTCCATCCAGAGGCAGAAATGCCACATCTGCTGCCACGGACTCCAATTGTTTCATACTCTTATCAAACACCTGTTTGATTGTTCGGTTCCACTCCTCTGTTTCTCCCGACCAGTACCAGTCATTCAGATCTCCGGCATGGAACAGTGTTGTTTCTCCAACACGGACAAGAAACGCCACACCCGCATCATTGGAGCGAACCGTCGTCACGGTTATATCTCCAATACTTTCTGTAACGCCCGCACGCAATCTGTAGATGCATCGGTCGTCAATTCCCAGTCCTGCTTTTCGTTTGGCAGATAGGCGAATGCAGGAAGCCAAAATGTATGTCACATGATCCATGCCAAGAGAAAAGATTCTCGGGGTATAGTGATCAGCATGGTGATGACTGGAAAATACGTATAGCGGCTTCGTGCGGTCAAAGTCCGGAAGGGGACGCTCTCCTGTCCAGTCAAACAGCAGATTGCACGCAGGCAATTCTGCAAGAAATGCACTGTGATATAAAAATGTTATCTTCATTTGTGCTCCCTTTTGTTTGTTATATTTCAACAAATTTCAAATCGCAAATTTTTAGTTGCAATTATCTTGTGTGGAAAACTCTGTGGAAAATGTGGGAAACTCTGTGGAAAGTGTGGGAAACTCAAAGTCAGGCAAATACATGCTCCACGATTTCATCCATGGTTCGCGCAATATAGGTGGGCATAATTGCCGGATTGACCGGCTTTCCCTTGGGATTATACCAGATGGTATCCACCCCGCCGTTGATACCGCCCTGAATATCTGAGGTCAAGCTGTCTCCCACCATAACGGCTCTGGATTTGTCCTTCAGGCCGATGATTTCAAAAACCTTATCATAGTATTCCTGATCCGGTTTCTGGCAGCCCATATCCTGAGAGATAAACATTTCTTTGATGTAGGGCTTAATGGGAGACTTCTCAAACCGTCCAGTCTGGGCATCATGCATACCATTTGTCAGAATATACAGCGTGCTGCGTTCCGCTAACTGCCGGCACATATCCTCTGCACCGGGAAGCATGATAGAATACTCACCCAGACGATGCTGATAATAATCATTCATCTCCATGGGTTTCCCTGCTCTGCCGACAAACTGCAGCAGATCCTCAAACCGACGGACAGCCAGATCCTCTCGCGTCACCTGTTTCAAATCAAAGGCGTGCCACAGCGCATCATTGACCTCATGATAGTGCTGCATGATCTCCTCCGTCATGGGTACACCAAGCCGTTCCACTACATCCCGCAGTGCATATTTTTCCGATGCCTCAAAATCCCAGATAGTCATATCGGCATCCAGCAATACAATATCGTACATATATCCTCCATGATGTTATTTTATATGTATCATACCGCATTTGCAGGAAAATGTACAATACTCCTCTGCATATTTTTCATCCATGGGAAAATACTATCTCCATTGGAGGAATATTACCATGGAAAATAAACACATCGGCGGACAGACCGTGTGTCTGTCCAATCCCCCGACCGCTGCGGCGTGGGCGTCTGTCGTAGGAAAGCTGGAGGGAGAAGGCCCTCTGGGAAAGTGCTTTGATACCATTAGTCCTGACAGCTATTTCGGACAGAGTACATGGGAGAAAGGCGAAAGTGAAATGCTGAAACAGTGTTTTCGTCTTGCCTGCGATAAAGCCCGCATCAGTGCTGCCGATCTGGACTACCTGCTGTGCGGTGACCTGCTGAACCAATGTACTGGCTCAGCATTTGCTATGAAAGACAGCGATGTGCCTTACTTTGGTCTGTACGGAGCCTGCTCCACCATGGCAGAAAGCCTGTGTCTGGGAGCCATGCTGATCGACGGCGGATTTGCCCAGACCGTCTGTGCTGCCACCAGTTCTCATTTCTGTTCCAGTGAGCGACAATTCCGTTTCCCTCTGGAATACGGAGGCCAGCGTACTCCCACCGCTCAATGGACCGTCACCGGATCCGGCACCGTCATTATCGCGGCACAGGGACAGGGTCCCTATCTCACCTACGTGACCACCGGAAAAATCAAGGACAAGGGCATCACCGATGTAGCCAATATGGGAGCTGCCATGGCCCCTGCGGCCTATGATACCCTGTCCGCGCATTTTAAAGATACCGGACGCACTCCCATGGACTACGATGCCATTTTTACCGGGGACCTTGGCGCAGTAGGCCACCGTGCCCTCATGGAGCAGTTTGCCAAAGATGGCTATGACCTGTCAGACCGCTATTTCGATTGCGGCCTGCTGATGTATGATCGTGACCGTCAGGATGTCCACGCAGGCGGCTCCGGCTGTGGCTGCGCCGCTTCAGTTTTGTGCGGGCATATCCTGCCTAACCTGAAATCCGGCTTATGGAAGCGGGTCCTGTTCTCCGCCACAGGCGCGCTGCTGTCTGCTACTTCTCCACAGCAGGGTCTGACTATCCCCGGCATCTGCCATGCCATTGCCATTGAGGCTGCCTTGCCAAAAAAGGGAGGAAAGTAATATGGATATGTTCTGGGAATATTTAAAAGCTTTTTTGGTAGGCGGGTCTCTGTGCCTCATCGGCCAGATTTTAATTGACAAAACCAAACTGTCTCCCGCCCGCATTTTGACTGCTTATGTTGTTGGTGGTGTCATTCTTGGGGCCATTGGCATTTACGAACCGTTCGCAAAATGGGCCGGTGCAGGTGCTACCATACCTCTTCTTGGTTTCGGGAACACCCTTGCAAAGGGGGTTCGCACCGCAGTAGCCAAGGATGGTTTACTGGGTGCCTTTATCGGGGGCTTTACCTCTGCTGCCGGCGGGATCTGCGCCGCAGTATTCTTCGGATTCCTTGTAGCAGTTGCTTTTAAAGCGCACGACAAAAACGGATGAATCTCTTCCTATACAAATTATATAAAACTCCGTATGGCAAAGTGCCATACGGAGTTTTATGATTCACCTGGAAGCATCAGAGAAGCGGTCACATCAGCATCATTTGGATTACCTTCATATCCTCACTTTGTGTTTCGATATTTTTTCGTTCCTCATCAGTGCATTTCCTTTTTCAAGCGCCTTCCGCAAATGGGACATTTTGTTTTGGACAGATCATATTGCCTTTGGAGCTTTTCGCAGGATTTCTATATATCTCGTTTTTCATAAAAATGTACGGATAGCCTTACGGACAGGAAAAACACAATGAGGACTCCCAGCAATAGCACTGTAAAATTCATATTGTGTCCATATTGCAACAGTTCATAGAATTTAGCATCTTTTGACGCTGTACCCATTGCTCCCATCAACCCACCAAACATAGCAAGTACAATCAAATACATAACTCTTCCCTTTGCATTTCCGTATTTGAACATCATCGGCAGCATCAGGCATCCCGGCAGTATGGCCCCAGCAATGATCAAAACGATCATCTGCCACATCGCTGCAAAATCGAAGCTTCCCTTCAATAACAGAATACTTGCTGTAACAGCTGACAGGATCAGCGTCATGATCATACCGTTAATGAGCATCATAGCATATTTCTCGTATACGATTCTTTTTCGTCCATAGGGCATGGTCTCTGCATACAACGGCCAGTTACTTTGTTCTTCATAGCTGTTAATCGTATAAGGCAGCAGACTAATAAAAAATACTGGCCATAAGATCCACACCAACTGTTTCGTTACAACAGCCATTACTGTAAATACAACAGGCACAAGTAACATTTGTTTCACTTCACGAATTAGGATGCAATAATCCTTTATCAATAACGCTTTCACTTCTCGCTGCCTCCCTTTACCATTGCAATGAACAGCTCTTCCATGCTAATGGGTAACGCATTCATCCCCACAGGTACATTTTCTCTGCGCAGTATTGCCTGCACTCCATAGGGGGTGCGCTTACACTGGATATAGGTTCCTTCTCCAAGCTCCGAAAGCTGCTCCTGTGTGCATAACACAGCGGCGTACTGCTCCAACAGCATATCTTTTTCCTCACAGAGCAATAGCTTTCCGTCTTTCAAAAAGGCGATATAATCACACAATTTCTCCAGATCACTGAGGATATGGGAAGAGATCAAAACTGAATTGTTTTCATCCCTGGTGAACTCATAAAACATTTCCACAACTTCGTCACGAACCACGGGGTCGAGACCACTGGTGGCTTCATCTAGAATCAGCAATCTGGGATGGTGTGCCATAGCTACTGCAATTCCCAGCTTCATGCGCATGCCTCTTGAAAAATCACCAAATTTTTTCTTTTCCGGAAGATTGAATCGCTTCAGCAGATCATGATAGTACGGCATATCCCAATTCCGATATGTCTCCGCCATCATTTTTCCAATCTGTGCCGCATTCATGGAATAGGGAAAACCAACATTATCCAGCACAACACCAATGTCCTGCTTGATCTCATGGAAATTCGAGTCAGTGCTGTCCACTCCCAGCAATTTAATTGTACCGCTGTCCGGCATTGCTGCCCCCAGCATACAACGTATCGTTGTACTTTTTCCCGCACCATTTTCACCAGCTAGACCAATAATACAGCCTGTGGGCAGGGAAAATGTCACATTCCGTAGGCTAAATCCATCATAGTGCTTGGTCAGCCCGGTCACCTCTATGGCATTCATAAAGTCTCCTCTCCGCCGAGCAGCATCAGCATCTCGGCAAGGTCACTGAAGCCCAGGCCGCACACCTCTGCAAGAGACCAAATCTCCAGCATATGCGACTCAATTTTTTGCAGATATTCTTCCCGCAGCAGCTCCAGATTTCTGGGGGCAACAAAGGAGCCTTTCCCGGGGACGGTGTTTATATAACCATCTTTTTCTAGCTCCTCATAAGCGCGCTTTGTAGTGATCACGCTAATACGCAAGTCCTTTGCCAGACCGCGAATCGATGGCAACGCAGTTCCTTCCAGTAGCTCACCGGAAATGATCTGCTGCTTTATCTGGGTGTATATCTGCTCATAAATGGGCTCATTATTCTTGTTGTCAATTAAAATTATCATGGTGCACCTCAGTTAACTGTGTATACTGAGTATATACACAATATGCACAGTTGTCAACAGAAATGTGGAAAACTTTTTTAAAAAGTTGGAAACTCAACCAAAAGTTATGGTAAGTTTTCCACATTTTATGGGTATTTAGATCGAAAATTTCTCTAAATATGGTGGTTTGGTAGACATAAGTTTTCCACTTTTCCACCGAGTTTTGAACAATAACAAAAAAAGACACAGTTCAATCGAACTGTGTCTTTCATATTGGCATCGACCTATTTTTCCGGCCCGTTGCCAGGCAAGTATCTTCGGCACTGGTGAGCTTAACTTCCGTGTTCGGAATGGGAACGGGTGGACCCTCACCGTCATTGACACCAATTATGGTACACCATCAGGGACTCGAACCCTGGACACCCTGATTAAGAGTCAGGTGCTCTACCAACTGAGCTAATGGTGCATATAGAGTTTTAAACGGAACAAAACGCCACAGTCTTTCGACTGCAGCGTTCTGTGTTGGCATCGACCTA
>JAGBAT010000113.1 GCA_017938835.1 Oscillospiraceae bacterium
AAAGAGATCCAGTCCTACGGCTACCACAACTTCTATGGCACCTACTACGGCCGCAGAGAATCCCATACCAACATGGGCTATGAAATGAAGTTTGCAGGCTACGGCATGAAGTTCACCACCTCCTGGCCCGCTTCTGACCTGGAAATGATGGAACAGTCTGTGGATGATTACATCAATATGGACCAGTTCCACGCTTACTACATGACTTTCTCCGGCCACTATAAATATGACCGCAACATCAACCCCATGGCAAGCCGCAACTGGGATGCGGTCAAGGATCTGGAATACAGTGATCCCGTCAAGTGCTATCTCAGCTGCAATCTGGAACTGGAATACGCAATGGCTTATTTGATGGACCGTCTGGAAGAAGCCGGTGTGGCAGACAAGACCGCAATCGTTCTGGCCGGTGACCACTTCCCCTACGGTCTGACCGACGCCCAGTATTCCGAACTGGTGGGCTATGAGATCGACGATTTCTCCAAGTACAAGTCCACTCTGATCTTCTGGGTCGGCGGTCTGGAAGAAAATATTGTCGTAGATGAATACTGCTGCAATATCGACATTCTGCCCACCATTCTAAATCTGTGGGGCTTTGAATATGACTCCCGTATGCTGGCAGGCACCGATGTCTTTTCTGACGGCGATCACATGGCCATCCTGATCGACAAGAGTGTTTTGACCGATAAGGTCTGGTTCAATACTGACACCGCAGAAGCCACCTATCTGGTAGATCAGGACGAGTTGCCCGAAGGCTATGTGGAAGATCTGATCCAGAAGGTGCAGACCAAATTCACGATTTCTTCTGAGATCCTGAACACTGCATATTACAACTTCGTCTTTGACAAAGGCAGCGTAAAGATCAACAACTACGGCTGGCAGTAATATGTATTATGTTTATATGCTGCTGTGCAGCGATGACAGCCTCTATACCGGCATCACGCCCGATCTGAAGCACCGTATGCGGCAGCACACGGGTCAGCTGAAAGGCGGTGCGAAGTACACAAAGCTCCGACCACCCAAAGAGATCGCTGCAGTATGGACAGCTCCGGACAAAGCGGCAGCATCAAAGGCAGAATATGCCATCAAGCATTTGACGCCGGAGAAGAAGCATCTGCTGACCATGCAGCCCGACCGGCTCAATGAGCTGTTGGCAAGGCCTGCACCACTGCCGGTGGAGCCTTTCCCGCACCCGCCTTTGACAGAACTGCTCAATGAATAACAAAACATCCTCGTTTCCGGTGGAAACGAGGATGTTTTTGTTAGTACATTTCAATATCGGTCACACGCCATCCATAAGCGGCCTGCACCATCACAACATGCATGTTTCCATCCCAGTCACCACTCTTCAGCTTCAGGCTGTAAGAGGAATCAAAGGTGGCCACATTGCCGTAATACTCCAGATTGCTGACTTCCACTTCTGTCAGCTTGCCGGTAGTGTAATGCACCCAGCTCATACCGTCCAGAGACTTGTACAGTCGACTGAGCAGCTCACTGCCCGGGGCAACATATCGGGATACAGAATAGTAAGTGCCGGAATTGGAGGTATAGGCCGTATAGGCCTCCACGAATTGCTGACCATATTCCAGCAGCGTTGCTTCTGTCTCTTCATCACAAACAGGCGCGATGTAATAGTCGCCGTTTTCTGCCATCTTCAGTTCATGGCCTTCATCGAACTCCACAATAATGTTGTCTACGAGGATGCCTTCTACCGCATAGCCCTGCAGCTGAGCAGACTTTTTGATCGTAGTTTCATATTCTGCAAACTCGGGGTAGTAACCCACAGGCTCCGTCATTACAGTTGTCCCCAGCTTCACGCCGTTGAGCTTTACACTACATTCGGCAGGAGCATAGATCGTAACAGTCTTTGCCAGTCTGTCCAGCTCCACATCTGCAGGCTGCACATTCCAAGGAGTCTGTCCAAAGCTGAGCAGACCGGCTTCGCCTGCCGTCAGTTTAACATCGCACATGGGGGTATCCCCGCAGTACAGGGTATACACAGGTGCTTCAGAAGTATATTGCTTGGTGTTTTTCCGATAGGTCCAGTCCTGTTCCAAGACTTTTGCCGTCAGCACTGCAGTCAGGTCTTCTTCGCTCTGATACTTGTTGGCGTTGTCCGCACAGTATTCACTCAGCTGCGCTTCCAATTCCCTCTTCAAAGTCCCTTCCACATAGGCATTGATGGCACCTGCGGGCTGCGCCTGCTCATAGGCAGCTGCATACTGCCACGCAGCAAACCACAGCACCAGCAAAATCAACAGCAGGATGCTTCCGTAAATCACCATTGCTTTTTTGAATCCGCTCAAGGCGTTGAATTTTTCTTTCATATCAACCCTCCAGCTTCTTTACCAGAAATGCAGTGGGAACCCCGCGGATGCCCACAAAGGTCATGCACTGGTTAACATAACCGTCGTTATACCACATAACGGTAGAAGAACCACCGTCCAGATTGCAGGCGTTGACCGCACCGTAGTCCAGCATGATCTGGGCCAGATCTTCATAGGTCGCACCGAGGCTGTAGGCCTGACGACCATCCACTACTAAAAGCAATACCGCACCATCGCCACGCTGACCGATGGCAGTTCTGGGATTGACCCCGGAGAAGGTGGAGATGGCCACCTCTTCCCCATTGACCAGCAGAACCGGGCCAAAGCTGCAGCCAAACTGGATATTCTTTTCTCTGGCCTCCGCCGGAGTCATCTTGCCGGTGTGCAGCACATAATGATCATCAAATCCAACAAATTCATACTTGGTATTTTCCGAGCAGTACTTGGTTTCCCCGTCCACAACGATCATGCCGTTTGGCGTACCGCCATTCCCTGCGCCATTGACATCTACAAAACCGCCGCCGTTGACACCAGCCACGCAGTCATATTCGCCCACCATTTTCTCCACCGTCCAGCCGGAACTGCCGAAACGGGCAGGCTTACCGAGCATAAGGCGGCTGGGGTCCAGCACGACCATCATATAGCCCACATAACCGGAACCCTTGACCGTCTCCAGAATGATGCCGTCGCCATCTTCGTCCACCAGCCCATAGTCATCAGCGCCTTCGCCCATCTGCACCAGGCTGGTATCTGTCTCGCCTACGTCCTCATCTTTCCCTGCGGTTTCCATGGCTTCGATTTCTTCCGCAGACAAATACAGGTTTGCCACCCACTTCATTGCACTGGTTTCCCGCATCGTCATAACAAACAGATTCCCAAGCTGCTCAGAGGGACCTTTGACAAAAATAAAGCCGGTGACATACACCGCCAGCAGCAGAAATACAAGCGTCATACCCAGTACGGCACCCGTGCGGGCAGCGACTTTCTTCACCATGCCGACCATTCCGGTCTCCTTCTGTTCCTGCTGGTGGAGCTGAACCTCTATTTTTTCTTCTTTATATTCAACAGCCTGCACATCTGCCTGCTGTTCCAATTCGCTTTGCTTTTCTGTCTCTACGATCATGTTTTCTCTTCTTTCCACAACAAATCACTGCTCAAATCGTCACAGATAGATTGAATATATCATGATACACCGGATTTCTCAAGACCGTTTGCCACAAAATCCACAATGTTTTGTCAGTCTTTTATAACATTTTGGGTGGAATGGGAATATCCAGAAATGATAATATAAAATTGCATTAAAACAACCTGAAGAATGGTGGTGTTCCTTTTGGAATGTAATCACATTTTCCGCCCCATCAAGTTGCGCGGATTGGAACTGGAAAACCGCATCGTTATGCCCTCTATGGGTACGCTGATGACCTATGAAGACTCCATGGTGACCCAGCGTATGATCGACTATTATGTGGAGCGAGCCAAGGGTGGGGCAGCTCTGATTTTCACAGAGTGCGCCTCTGTCTGGCCGGAGTCCACCCAAGGCTACGCACTGGGTGTTTCCGATGATAAATTTATTCCCGGTCTGACCAAGCTGGTGGAAGCCGTGCACGCAGTGGGCGGTAAGATCGGTATCCAGATCTATGAAGCTGCCGAGGGCATCATAAACGGTCATGCAGATACCTCCAAGCTGCGCATCATGACCCCCGTTGACCGCTTCCAGGGCAAGTGGAAGGCCATCCCCACAGAGGAGCTCCCCCTGATCGCGCAGGCATTTGGTGCCGCTGCCCGCAGAGCAAATATTTGCGGTTTTGATGCCATTGAGATACACTGCGGCCACAACTATCTGCTGCACGAATTTCTGTCCCCTCATTTCAACACCCGCACGGACGGCTATGGCACCACCTTTGAAAATTGCATGAAATTCCCTTTGATGTGCATTGAGGAGACCCGCAAAAATTGGCCGGAAGAAAAACCCCTGTTTATGCGCATCGTTGCCCACGACGACTATACCTACGATGCCGACGGCAACTTCAACGGCCTGACCATCGATAACATGGTGACCTTCTGCAAGGAGGCTAAGGCCCGGGGGGTAGATGTGCTGGATGTATCCCGCGGCAACTTTGGCAAGGGCAATATTTACGAAGTGCCGTCTATGGGGCTGCCCTTTGGCTTTAACAAGGACAATGCACTGTATCTCCGTCGGGAGGTGGATATGCCTGTCATGGCAGTGGGCCGTCTGGGCAGACCGGAACTGGCGAACATTGTTCTGTCACAAGGTGCCGATCTGGTGGCATGGGGCCACGCACATATCGCTGACCCCCAGATCGTGAACAAGTGCAAAGAAGGCCGCTTTGATGACATACGCTACTGTATCGGCTGCGATCAGGCCTGCTCGGAAGCATACCATATCCCCGAAGCAAGGCATATCTCCTGCCTGCGAAACCCCGCTGTTGGCAGAGAGCGTGAATTTGAATTGAAGATCACCGATACCCCCAAGACCGTGCTGATCGCCGGTGCCGGCGTAGGCGGCATGGAAGCTGCCTACACATTGGCACAGCGAGGCCACAAGGTCATCCTCTGTGAAAAGGAATCTGTCCTTGGCGGCCAGTTCCGTCTGGCCGGGCTGGCTCCCGACAAGGAAGACTTTGCCCTGACGGTGGATTACATGATCCGTCAGGTGAAGCAGTCCGGTGTGGAGATCCGGATGAATACTCCCGTCACCTCTGCGCTGCTCTGCGAGCTCAAGCCCGATGAACTGATCATCGCCACAGGCGGCAAAATGCGCGAGTTGGATGTGCCCGGCGGCAGCTATGCAGTGGGCTTTGCCGACATTCTGACCGGAAACTGGAAGCCCATGGGCAAATGCGTTATCATCGGCGGCGGCATTATCAGCATCGAAGTTATGGAATATCTGAGCTTCCGAGGCTTTGACACCACCATCGTAGGCGGTCTGCCAAAAATCGGCGCAGGCTTGTCCCATGGCAGAGCGATTCTGGCAGATAAATATCTTGAAGAACATCCCGAAATCGAGGTCATCACCAATGCATGGGTCACCAAATTGGATCACAACAAGGTCTATGCTCATGTTATAGAGAAGAAAACCGACCGCCGTACAAAGGAGACCACCATTGTACGGGAAGAGGATATCGAAATTGAGGCCGACACCATCATCGCCGCTGTGGGCAGCGTGTCCAACGACTACGCAGATCTGGTACAGGCTGCTGAAAACATGGGCATCCCCTGCCACATCATCGGCGATGCAAAAAAGCCCCGCTTCGCGGTGGATGCCATCCGTGAAGCAGCCGAGCTGGCAAGAGAGATTTAACACAGCAAAAATCCCCGACCACCGGTCGGGGATTTTTGGAGTCTGTCAAAATACTCCTACGGAGCATTTTGACAGAGATGTCCCCGCTAACACGATGGACTTGCAGCCTGCTGCAGCGCACGCATTGTTTTTCGATAAAAAAACAATTTGCACGTTTGCAGGCTGAGATGTATTTTTGCCACGCACATGTCGCGACAAAAACGGATTGAATCTTATTTCGTCCTTGCGGACGAAACTCCGCGAGGCGTCTTTGACAAGCTGAGCAAAAAGCTCCGTCATAAGACGGAGCTTTTTGCGTTTCAAATTTCAGCGTTGATAATTTTGGGCGGCAGTTCCAGCAGACTGGGGTCTCGGAGATATTCCTTCATGCGGGAGAATGCCTGTGCAAAGTAATGGCCGTTGCAGATACGCTCGTCCATAACAACGCCCATTGGCAGACAGCGCTCCAGAATGATGCCCTTACGGGTATCACGGGGCACATCCCGAAGGTTGCCCATGGCAATGGCAACGCTGGTGGTGCCGAATTCATAGATATGGTGGTAAATGTAATTGGTACGGATACTGGCTAGATTGGTGATCAGCAGACTGGCGTGGAAGGGACTGATCTCACAGATGGACCGAGGGATCAGACCGTGCCGGTCCATGAAACGCAGCAGCGCTGTGGCCATGGGTGCCAGCAGGGGCAGGCTCAGCAGCATGCTCATGAATTTATCCAGATTGTTATTATTCTGGACATCGCGGTTCTTTTCCACCGCTTCTTCGATCTTTCTCTGGACGTCAAAAATAGTGTCCGTATAGTCAAAATGCAGCTTGACTGAAGTGCCGCCCGCAGTGCCGGGGCGGAGGACAACCATGGCTACAGAAAAATCTCTGTGCGCATATATGCGGTGATTGCCGCCAATGAAGCGGTTCAGGCTGGGGTACTCCGCTGCAGTCCGCAGATAGGCCGCCAAAACCAGACCAAGATGGCTCATCTTTTTGCCTTCGCTGCGTTTTTCGTTGATATACCGGTGCATGGGTGCAATGGGAATATCAATATTGATCATGTTCTGGGCGTCATAGCGGTGGGTGAGGAAAAAAGGCATAAGCTCATACATGGGATCATTGCTTTTCACTCGGATGCCGTCAGGGCGCATATCATAATACCTCCAAGTCAGATTGAGTGTCAAAATCTTCACGATTCTTTAGCAGAGGTAGAATAACATATTATGAATAATTTGTAAATATTTCTCGATTTTTCTCTCAATTACTGCATTTTGTCCAAGAAATTTAGTTACTTGTCATAAAACGCCTGGCAGAGTTTCGTCCGCAAGGACGGAATAAGATTCAATCCATTTTTCGACACGACATGTTCGTGGAAAAAATACATATCAGCCCGCCGCAAGTCCACCGTGTTAGCGGGGACGTCTCTGTCAAAATGCTCCGTAGGAGTATTTTGACAGACTCAAACAGAGCTGAAGAAATTCCTTCTTCAGCTCTGTTTCTGCTATTACCGATATTTTTCGATGACGGCTTCCGCACAGCGTACACCGTCCACTGCTGCACTGGTGATGCCCCCGGCATAGCCTGCGCCTTCACCGCAGGGGTACAGGCCCCGCAGGTTGAGGCTTTGACAGTCCTCTCCGCGGACAATGCGCACAGGGCTGGAAGAACGGGTCTCAGGGCCGGTGAGTACCGCATCGGGATGGTCAAAGCCGGGGAGCTTCTTCCCCAATGCGGGGATCGCCTGCGCCATAACGGAAGTGATGCGTTCCGGCAGCACCTCCCGCAAATCGCCGTAGACCACACCGGGTTCGTATGTGGGCTTGATGCTGCGGCTGCCCGTACTGGGTACACCACTGAGGAAATCTCCCACCAGCTGGCAGGGGGCCAGATAGTTATCGCCGCCGTAACGGTAGGCAGTCTGCTCGATCTGCCGCTGCCACTCCATGCCGCTGAGCACATCTGCCGAGGGGAAGTCTTCGGGCATCAGAGTCACCAGCAGTGCCGCATTGGCATTGGTGCCGCTGCGGCCCGAATAACTCATGCCGTTGGTGCACACACCACCCTCTTCGCTGGCAGCTGCAAACACATAGCCGCCAGGGCACATGCAAAAGGTATAGGCACTGCCGCCGTCCGGCAGATGGCAGTTCAGATTATAACTCACTGGGGGCAGGTGCTTTCCCCGGGGTGCACCGTATTGGGCGATATCCATAGCCTCCTGACTGTGTTCGATACGCACGCCCATGGAGAACGCTTTTGGGGTCATGTGTACGCCCATGTCATGGAGCCAGCGGAAGGTATCTCTGGCGCTGTGACCAATGGCAAGGACCACATCGTCTGTCTCGATGGTCTCCAATCCGTTGACCACCACACCGGTGACCGCACCATTTTCCACAGTCAATCCCGTGACCTTAGCACCAAAGCGAACTTCACCGCCGCCATCAATGACGGTCTGACGGATGTTCCGTACCACCTTCACCAGCACGTCTGTGCCGATATGAGGCTTGGCGTCGTACACAATGCTCTCCTTGGCTCCGTGAGCCACAAATTCACGAAGCACCCAGCCAATGCGGGGGTCGTGGGTATTGGTATTCAATTTCCCGTCGGAGAAGGTTCCTGCGCCGCCTTCACCAAACTGCACATTGCTCTCAGGATCCAGTTTCCCGCCGTTGTGGAACACACTGACTGCTCTTTGACGGGATTCTACATCTCCGCCCCGCTCCAGTACAATGGGGCGCAGACCCGCTTTTGTGAGCACCAGCGCAGCGAACATACCGCCCGGGCCGAAGCCAACAATGACAGGGCGCTTCGTGCTTTGGGCAGAGGGGATATGATAGGAAAACGGGGGCCGTACCACCGCTTGCTTGCAGCGGGCCGCAACTGTTTCCTCATCGCCGTCCACTGTCACGGCAACGGCATATATATAGTGGATGTCCTTTTTGCGGCGGGCATCCAGAGATTTCTTAAAAATGGAGAAGCTCTTAATTTCCTCCGTACGAAGCTTCAAAGCCTGCGCTGCCAGTTTGGGCAGGCGCTTTTCGCTCTCTCCCGGACGGAGCTTCAAATTGTTGACAACGATCATCTGTGCAGACCTCCCGCCATGGCTCCGCTGCTCCAAGCCCACTGCAGATTAAATCCGCCGCAGTCCCCGTCGATGTCCAGCACCTCACCGCAGGCAAACAGGCCCGGTACAATGCGGCTTTCCATGGTACGAGGATCAAATTCCGATGTCTTGATGCCGCCAGCTGTGACCTGTGCAGCGTCAAAGCCACCCGTACCGATGGCATTGATGCGGAAGTCCTTGCACATCTTTGCACACTTGCTCAGATCTTTGCCTGTCAGGCTGCCGATCCGTTCAGCAGATACTCCTGCGGCACGGCAGATGGTTCTGCCCAGCTTGTTATGAAGGATCCCGGTGAACAGGTCTTCCGTGGACAGATGGGGGGCTGTCTCCATCCGGTGAGTCAACATAGACTGGATCTGCTGCACAGTATAGTCCGGCAGGAAGTCCAGCGCCACAGTGCAGGCACCACCTGTGCTGACTTCACGGCTGAGTTCAAACACTGCAATGCCGCTGATGCCCTTTTCCGTGAACTGCACTTCCCCGCGATTGACCGCAATGACCCGCCCCTTGCGCTCCAAGGTCAGGGCCGCCTGTGCCCGCACGCCCTTGAGACTGCGGGGATAGGGACTGTCGGAAGTGATCTGCGTCAGAGCCGGATGCAGTGTGGTACGGGAATGTCCCAGAGACTGCAGAATGGTATAACCATCGTTAACTCCACCCAGCTTGCTGCCTGCGCAGCCGCCGCAGGCTACGATGACCTCGTCTGCAAAGTCCTTGCCGGTTTCCGTTTCCACAAGGAATCCTTTCTTAGTCCGCTGTACGGACAACACAGGCTCGCCTGCTTTCAGCGTCACATTTTCACGGTCGATGGCAAAACGCAGCACATCCAACACAGAGTTGGCAGAGTCGGACAGGGGGTACATTCTGCCGCCCTCTCCTTCCACCGTCAGAAGCCCGAGGTCATGGAACAATGCCAAAGTGTCCGCCACAGAAAGCGCTTCCAGTGCCGGACGGACAAATGCGGGGTCAGCCCCGTGATAATGAGATACGCCTGCGTTCAGGTTGGTCAGGTTGCAGCGGCCGTTGCCCGTGGCAAGGAGTTTGCGTCCGACGCGGGCCTGCCGTTCGTATAAAATCACACTGTTTTCTACAGTGCGGGAGGCGGCGTACGCGGCCATCAGCCCCGCCGCACCGCCTCCAATGATTGCAATCGTCTTCATAAATTACTTTCTTTCGTATGTGCTGAACTGGTAGCGCACCCCTTCATGCTCTGCCCAATCGTCGGCCTGTATGCAGTGCCAGTCTTCTGCCGCATCCAGATCGGGGAAAAAGGAGTCGGAGAAGGGGGCCGCGTCGATCTTGGTCAGATGTACCTTTGTCAGCTGTGGATAGAACTCCTTGAACACACTGGCACCGCCAATGACAAAGCAGCGGTCGTATGCCTTTGCCTTTTCCAGCGCCTCCTCCATATCATGTGCCATCTCAGCACCCTCAATGGTAATATTCTGGCGGGTAATCACAATATTATGACGGTTCTTCAGAGGTCTGCCGCCGGGGAAATCCTCCAGAGTCTTGCGGCCGACAATGACTGCATGGCCTGTGGTTAGCTGTCTGAACCGCACACGGTCTGCAGGAACGACCAGCGGCTGTGTGCCCTGTGCACCAATGCCCCAATCGGAATATACTGCAACTACTGCTTCCATAATAACGCCTCCATATAACTTACATTCTTGCACACAGTATACCCTATTACAAATCATTTCACAAGAAGCAGTTTCCTCCCGCACCGCCTCTCAAACCTCTGCATAGTATGACCCGGAAGGAGGTCGATTTTATGATCATGACTGTTCTCGGCGGCGATACCCGCAGCGTGTATTTGGTCAGTCGGCTGGTTGCAGACGGGCACACCGTGCACACATATGGTCTGGAAACTGCCGCTGTGCCGAAAGCTTGTCACCGTGCAGATCTGGCCACAGCACTGCGGGGCTCTGACTGCGTGGTGCTGCCTATTCCCGCCGTCAAAGATGGCATACTAAACACACCTTTTGGAAGTCAAGCCATTTGCCTGACTGAACTTGTCAATACACTGCCGGAAGCCGTGCCCATTTTCGCCGGTGCTCCGGGAAAGGTACTTTCTGAGCTATGCACCAGGCATGGCCTCCGCCTGATTGATCTCCTCACCATTGAAACACTGACTTTGAAAAATGCGGCACTGACCGCCGAATGTGCGCTGGGACTCGTTATACAGGAAGTTCCTTACACCCTGATGGGTGAGCCTGTCCTGATATTGGGCGCAGGTCGTATTGGCAGACAGCTGGCAGTGCGCCTCCATGCGCTGGGTGCAAAGGTCACGATATCTTCAAGGAATGGCACAGACAAAACATGGTGCGCCGCTCACAGCCTTTCCTCTGCAGATACTTATGGGCTGGCACCACTGCTGCCCAAGCACCGGCTTGTGATCAATACCATTCCCGCCCGTGTTCTGGATGCCGGGCAAATGGCGGCTCTGCCTTCCGGAGCATTGCTTGTGGAACTGGCCTCAGCTCCCGGTGGCTTTGATCCAAACGCTGCAGCAAATCTGGGTTTGCAGGTGCTGCCTGCGGGAGGGTTGCCCGGGAAATTCGCACCGGAAAGTGCCGCAAACGCCATCGCCGAAACCATTTATTCGTATTTTATGAGGTAACCTATGGAAGACAAACTGCGTATCGGGCTCGCCCTGTGCGGGTCGTTCTGTACCTTTGATAAAGTGATCACCATCGCAGAGCAGTGGAAAGATACATACGACATCACTGCCATTCTGTCGGAGCACGCAGCCGGAACAGATACACGATTTGGTGCTGCTGCCGACCACATCCGGCGACTGGAAGCCCTCACCGGCAAGCCTGTGATGACCACCATCACACAGGCAGAACGCGTGGGTCCCGACAGACTGTTCGATGTTTTGGTCATCGCTCCGTGTACCGGAAACACCCTTGCCAAGCTGGCTCACGGTATTACGGACACCTCTGTGACCATGGCCGCCAAATCACACCTGAGAAACAACCGTCCGGTATGCATCGGCTTCAGTACCAACGATGGTCTTTCTGCCACATTACAAAATATAGGGGTGCTTATGGTCCGTAAAGGCATATATTTTGTGCCATTCCACCAAGACGACCCGATTGCTAAGCCAAATTCTCTGGCAGCAGACTTTACAAAACTGGAACAATCTTTTCAGGCCGCAGCCGCTGGTTTTCAGCTTCAGCCAGTGCTTGCATAATCATTTTCTCAATCCCAAGGGGCAGAAGTTACAGCTGTCCCTTGTTTTGTTTCTATGGGTTACAAAACAGTAAAGTCAATACCAAAATCGCAAAAAAGAAGTTTTTCGCCTATTTTCGTTACATTTGCCGAAAATGTCCAACCCACTTGATAAGCACAAGAAGTTGTGCTATAGTTGTTCTCGCACCACAAGATATGCGACATTTTGTGGCGCCTGACAAAGACAGATGTTCTCCGCAGGCAAACGCCTGCGAGCGAAGATAAGCCACGCAAACAGCACAGGAGGCGAAGAAATGCGAGTTATTAAGAGAAACGGTTCCGAAGTCACCTTCGACCCCAATAAAATTTTTGAAGCGATCTGCAAGGCCAACGCTGCCGTTGCGGAAAAGCACCGCCTGAACATCGAAGATATTCAGGACGTTACCGATATTGTTGCTTATAAATGCGGTAAGTTGGGCCACACGCCCTCTGTGGAAGAGATCCAGGACATGGTTGAATTGCAGCTCATGGGCCACGGCGCTTATGTACTGGCAAAGACCTACATTACTTATCGTTATGAACGCAGCCTCATTCGTCAGGCAAATACCACCGACGATACCATTCTCAGCTTGATCGACTGCACCAACGAACTGGCCATGCAGGAAAATTCCAATAAGAATCCTCAGATCAACTCTGTCATGCGCGACTACATGGCAGGCGAAGTCAGTAAAGACCTGACCCGCCGTATGCTGCTGCCCAAGGAGATCGTGGATGCACACGACGCAGGCATTATCCATTTCCATGACTCCGATTACTACGCACAGCGTATGCACAACTGCGATTTGGTCAATCTGGAGGACATGCTTCAGAACGGCACCGTTATTTCCGGCACCATGATCGAGCGTCCTCACTCCTTCTCTACCGCCTGCAATATTGCAACCCAGATCATCGCACAGGTCGCTTCCAACCAGTACGGCGGCCAGAGCATTTCTCTGACCCATTTGGCTCCCTTCGTTCAGGTCAGCCGTGAGAAATTTGACAAACAGGTTCGTGAAGAACTGGACAGCGCAGGCGTTGCTGTAGACGAAGAACAGGTTAAGCGTCTGGTAGAGCTGCGTGTAGATGAAGAGATCCGCCGCGGCGTTCAGACGATCCAGTATCAGGTCGTCACCCTGCTGACTACCAATGGACAGGCCCCCTTTGTTACTGTGTTCATGTATCTGGGTGAAGCCAAGAACGAACAGGAAAAGAAGGATCTGGCGAAAATCATTGAAGAAGTGCTGAAACAGCGTATTACCGGCGTCAAGAATGAATCCGGTGTCTGGGTCACCCCTGCATTCCCCAAACTGATTTACGTTCTGGAGGAACAGAATATTCATGACGATTCTCCCTACTTCTATCTGACTGAACTGGCTGCAAAATGCACTGCAAAGCGCATGGTCCCCGACTACATTTCCGAAAAGAAGATGCTGGAGCTGAAGGTCGACCAGAACGGCGAAGGTCACTGCTACACCTGTATGGGCTGCCGCAGCTTCCTGACCCCCTATGTAGACCCTGAAACCAACCAGCCTAAGTACTACGGCCGCTTTAATCAGGGCGTTGTCACCATCAATCTGGTGGATGTTGCTCTGTCCTCCGGCGGCAGCTACGAAAAGTTCTGGCGTATTTTTGACGAACGTCTGGATCTGTGCCGCGACGCACTGCTGTGCCGTCACAATCGTTTGAAGGGCACTTTGTCTGATGCCGCTCCCATTCTGTGGCAGTATGGCGCTCTGGCCCGTCTGAAGAAGGGTGAGACCATTGACAAGCTGCTGTTTGGTGGTTACTCCACCATCTCTCTGGGCTATGCAGGTCTGTATGAGTGCACCAAATACATGACCGGCAAGTCCCACACCGATCCCGAAGGAGAACCCTTTGCTCTGCAGGTCATGCAGCACATGAACGACAAGTGCAAAGCATGGAAGGCAGAACACAACATTGACTTCTCCCTGTATGGCACTCCGCTGGAATCCACCACTTATAAGTTCTCCAAGTGCCTGCAGCAGCGTTTCGGCATCATCCCCGGTATCACGGACAAGGGCTACATCACCAACAGCTACCATGTCCATGTATCCGAAGAGATCGATGCATTCGAGAAGTTTGCATTTGAAGCAAAGTTCCAGGCACTTTCTCCCGGCGGCGCTATCAGCTACGTAGAAGTGCCCGACATGCAGCACAATATCGAAGGCGTTATTTCCCTGATGCGCTTTATCTACGACAATATTATGTATGCTGAGCTGAACTGCAAATCCGACTACTGTCAGGAATGTGGTTACGACGGCGAGATCCAGATCGTAGAGGAACAGGGTAAGCTGATTTGGCAGTGCCCCAACTGCGGCAACACCGACCAGAACAAGATGAACGTGGCCCGCCGCACCTGCGGTTACATCGGCACCCAGTACTGGAATCAGGGCCGCACCGAAGAGATTCGTGACCGCGTGCTGCACGTATCTCTGGACGAGCCCATGGGTTGCTGCTGCAACTGCTGACCTGATCCGCTTCAAACACTCCAAACAATTTGTACAGCCCGGCTTTGTCCGGGCTGTATGTTCATTGAGAGGTATTTATGAACTACTGTGCCATCAAGAAAAGTGACGTGGCCAACGGCCCCGGTATGCGGGTGACGTTGTTTGTATCCGGCTGCACCAATCACTGCCCCGGATGCTTCCAGCCCGAGACCTGGGATTTTGATTACGGTCAGCCCTTTACCAAGGAAACCGAGGACCGTCTGATCCAACTGCTGCGTCCCAGCTATATATCCGGCCTGACCCTGTTGGGCGGCGACCCCTTTGAGCCTTCCAATCAGCGCGCACTGCTGCCCTTTCTGCAGCGGGTACGTGCTGAACTGCCAAAGAAGAATATCTGGGCATATACCGGCTTTGTACTGGATAAGGAACTGCTGGTTGAAGGCAGCCATCCTCGCTGCGAAGTGACGGACGACATGCTGGCACTGATCGATGTGCTGGTAGACGGACGTTTTGTAGAGGCAAAGAAAAACGTCACTCTGCGGTTCCGCGGCAGCTCTAACCAGCGCCTGATCGATATGAATAAGACCCGCAGGACCGGTGAGGTCATCTTGTGGGATACGTGATCAAAGGCCCCATGCTGACAGCATGGGGCCATTGACTGATTCCGCTGACCCTTGATTTATTCCACGGATCTAATATAATATAAAGAAAACAACAATTCCCTCACCTCCGGAGGTATTATTATGAAACGAAATTTACCGCTGATCCTGCTGTGTATCGGATTTCTGGGAATCGCTGCTTTCTCAGGATATCAGCTTTTCAATATTCTGTCCGAATATAAGGTCGGAGAAGATACTTACAAAGATCTGGAGCAGTATATTTCCACCACTACACCAGCCCCCGACGACGAATCCGAAGTGGAAAACGACGGCACCGTATGGCCTGAAGTGGACTTCGATGCGCTGAAAGCCATCAATGAGGACATCGTTGGTTGGATCTATATCGAAGATACCAATGTCAATTATCCCATTGTGCAGGGTGAGGACAACGATTACTACCTGCGCCGTTTGTATGACGGCACCGCAAACGGAAGCGGCAGCATTTTTATGGACTTCCGCAACTCCTCCGATTTCTCCGACCCGCACACCATCATTTACGGTCACAGTATGCAGAACAGTTCCATGTTCACCAACATCAAAAAATATAAAACACAGGAATTTTATGATCAGCACCCCTTTGCTCTGCTGATGACGCCGGAAAAGAACTACAAAGTGGAGCTGTTCTCCGGTTATGTCGCCAACGTGAAAGACACTTCTTGGGACCTCGACTTCGGTGATGCTGCTGTATTCGAATCCTGGCTGAGCGCCACCAAGAGCAAATCCATGTTCCTGAGTGATGCTGCCCCCACCACAGATGATAAGATCCTCACCATGTCCACCTGTACTTATGAATTCGACAATGCCCGCTTCGTTCTGGTGGGCATATTGAGAGAACAGTAAATAGCACCAAGCCCTCGTCTGATTGGCGCGGGCTTTTCAATCGTCAAAGTATGTAAAAAACAGGCTCCCGATTGGGAGCCTGTTCGTGTTTTGTTATGTAGTTTGCTCGATCAGAGATTAGATCTTGCGGCCGATGGTTGCGCCATCCAGGATAGCGGGAACACCGTGGCCCAGCTTCTTTGCGGAACCGATTGCTTCGCAGGGGATGCCCAGTTCTTCGCAAGCTGCTACGATAGCGGAGGAGTCGTTCTGAACAGCGCCGGTAGCGTAAACGATGGTGTCTGCTGCTACTTCGAATACTTCGTCCTTAACAACGACCATCTGCTTGGTAGCGCGGTCACGACGCTTTACTACGGTGTGAGCAACAACAGCGCCTTCCTTGATTTCTTCAACAGTGGTGTTAGCCAGCTGCTTTACGGGGTGAGGTACGTTGTGAACTTCGGTCTTACCAGCAGTCCACATTCTCCATACCTGTGCACGGCCGTAGGAGGGAACCTGAGTAGCGCCGTCAGCAGCGTACTTAGCCTTCTTTTCGATACCGGTAACGGAGGTAACGCCTTCGCCCTTCTGCTGCTTGTCAGCTGCCAGCATAGCAGTTTCCATACCAACACAGCCGCCGCCGATGACAACAACGTTGCCCTTCAGTTCGACCTTGCCAGCCATTACATCGTGAGCGGAAACAGCATGTTCTGCACCGGGGATAGCGCAGGGAGCTGCGGAGGAGCCGATAGCATTTACAACGTAGTCGGGCTTGATTTCAGCAATAACTTCCTTGGTAACGGGAGTGTTCAGCTTGACTTCTACGCCAGCCTTAACTGCCCAGTCGATCATCTGCTTAACAGCCAGAGCGAAGTCGCCCTTCATGGGAGCAACAGATGCCAGGTTGAACTGACCGCCCAGCTTGTCAGCTGCGTCGCACAGAACGACCTTGTGGCCACGTTCTGCCAGAACACGTGCAGCTTCCAGACCTGCGGGGCCACCGCCTGCTACCAGAACCTTCTTGGGTTCTGCAGCGGGAACCATGGGCATATCGCCTTCGCGGCCAGCTGCGGGGTTACGCATGCAGGAAACGTGAGGCAGAGTTGCGTCGTTGTAAGCCTGGTTGCAGCCTTCGTCACAGCCGATGCAGTAACGGATTTCGTCAACGCGGCCTTCCTTGGTCTTCTTGACGATTTCGGGGTCAGCAATGTGAGCGTGGCCCCATGCTACGAAGTCAGCACCCTTGGTCAGAACTTCTTCTGCCAGGTCGGGAGTGCCCAGACGGCCAACTGCTACTACGGGCAGGCCGATCTTTTCCTTGATGATCAGAGCGCGTTCTACGTTGAAGCCGTGGGGGATACCCAGGTTGGGGCATTCCCACAGACCGATGTCGGTCTGGAAGTTACCGCGGGATACGTCGATAACGTCAACGCCACGCTTCTTAGCTTCTTCCAGGAATACCAGCATATCGTCCAGAGTCAGACCGTCGAAGTTGCCTTCCTTATCGTACAGTTCGTCGTCGCCTGCGGAGACACGAATGAACAGAGGCATATCTTCGGGCATGTTCTTGCGAACTGCTTCAACAACTGCCAGAGGGAACTTGCGGCAGTTTTCTACGGAGCCGCCCCAGCCGTCATCGCGGTGGTTGAAGTGGGGGCTCAGGAACTGGTGCAGAATGTAGTTGTGGCCGTTGTGGATTTCGATTGCGTCGAAACCAGCTTCAACAGCGCGGCGTGCGCCTTCGCCGAAGCATTCGATGATGTAGGGGATTTCTTCGGTTTCAACACGAGTGCCGGGGATGCCGAACAGAGTGTCGGGAGCCATCATACGAACCTTGCGGGAGTCGTAGTGAGAGTTGGTCAGAGCTTCTGCGGGGTGATACAGCTGAATACCGATCTTGCCGCCTGCAGCATGAACGGAGTCAGTCAGCTTCTTCAGGCCTTCGATGTACTTGTCATCGGAGACGTGCAGAGCGAAGTCCTGAGCAACGCCGGGGTATACGGAGCAGCATTCGGTGAATACAAAGCCGCCGTTCTTAGCGCGTTCGGTCAGGTAGTTGATGACGCGGTCGTTTACGTCGCCGTGTTCGGTTGCCATCAGGCTGCCCATTGCGGTCATGATCATGCGGGAATCAAAGTCCAGGCCTCTAACCTTAATGGGAGCAAACAGTTTTTCGTATGCCATTGGTAATTCTCTCCTTTTATTGTCTGGCGCACTGCCAGTAATTTTATTCTATTATACCATCCCTCATTGTGATTTGTATGACAATTTTTCGAAAAACACTAAAAAATAAGCAAGGCAAGAAAATTGGACAAGCTTGTTTTTGTTTACTTTGTACAAGCATTTCGACAAATTTCTAATATGCAAAAAGAGCAGGCCAATGACCTGCTCTTCAATCACACATTCAATTATCTTCGCAGAATTTTTTCACTGCATCCATGAGCATAGGCAGCTCTGCAGTCTCCAGCACACGACGGGAGAGACTTTCGGAAGTATCGTTCTCCTGCACTTCAATACGCATTTTTCCCAACTGTTTCCCGGTACCGCCGTCTTCGTCTGCCAGATAGGCTTCCACTTCCACGGCCTCGGGTACGCGGGAGAGGTGCTCACCGACAATCTTACCGTTATAGTATTTCGCTGCACCGCCAAGTCCCGCTCTGAAATCATCCAGCACCACAAAATCAGTGTCGATATCTTTGAGCTTGTTCAGCAGGGCCTGTCCATAGGATGCCACATTGGGGAACAGCTGAGCATCCACCACAAAGCATGGAACGCTCATATTCCGGGCGCGGGTCAAAGCATAGGCATTCGGATCAGATGCAACAACGCCCGCGATTTCCAGTCCTTCAATCTCATTGAAGTACGCACTGTCCAGCAGATGACGCATCAATCTGCCGTCGCCGGAGGTGAGAATCGTTACGCGAGCCATGGTCCCAGTTCCTTTCCCTAGTATTGTGATGTATTGTAGCAGAAACAAAAAATCGATTCAACAACACAACGGTGACAGTTTTTCGCAAAACTGTCACCATGTTTCATTGTAACCATCCGATTTCTATGGTATACTATCTTAATTAAGAGAAATGGGAGAACGATCACGCATGACAAAGGTTTATCTCATCCGCCACGCACAGGCTGAGGGCAATTATTACCGCCGTATTCAGGGCCAGTGGGACGGAGGCATCACCGCACTGGGCTATCGGCAAATCGATGCGCTGGCAGAGCGTATGAAAAACATCCATATTGATGCACTGTATTCCAGTGACCTGAGCAGGACCATGCTCACCGCCGGCGCGGTGCAGAAGTACCACGACCTGCCGCTGCACACCGATAAGCGGCTGCGGGAAGTGCGTATGGGGGTCTGGGAAGGCCGAAGCTGGGGCGACGTGAGCTATTCCGACAATGAACAATACCGATTCTTCAGCAGCAATCCCGATTTGTGGCACATTGAAGGTGCCGAGAGCTGGAATGACTTGCGGGAACGCATGTACGCCGCGGTGACCGATATTGCCGCCCACCACGACGGCCAGACCATCGCCATTGTCTCCCATGGTACAGCCATCCGTGCGCTGATGTGCAAAATCATGGATGTGCCGGGCAAGGATATCCATTCTGTCCCCCACGGTGACAACACCTGCGTAAGCCTTCTGGAGGTTGATAACGGCAATATTCGCATTGATTATGCCTGTGACAATTCCCACCTATCCGAAGACCTGACCGCCCATGCCAAGCAGACCTGGTGGCGCACCGGTCAGGACACCGGCAATCTGCGGTTCCGTCCGCTGGATCTGAACACAGAGGGCAAGTTCTATCTCCGCTGCTATGCCGACGCATGGCAGGTCGCCCACGGTGATGTGGAGGAGTTTGTGCCCGCGCTGTATCTCATAAGCGCCAAACGCTGGCTGGACGACGATCCCAATGCCATTGCCGTGGCACTGGATGGTGACGACCCGGTAGGCATCGTGGCACTGGACACCCACAAAGGGGAAGAGGACAACCGCGGCTGGATCGGATTCCTGTATCTGCTGCCCGCTCACCGGGGCAAAGGCTATGCCACCCAGTTGCTGGGCTACGCCGCCACCCTATACACCCGCCTTGGCCGCACCACAGTCTGTCTGAGTGTATCTGAGGACAACCCTCACGCCCAGGGCTTTTATGAGCATCTCGGTTTCACCCAGTACGACAGCGCCATCGGCGTGGGCGCACCCTTGCGCCTGCTGGAAAAGTCCTTGGGGAAAGGCGTGTTACCCCAATAACCCTACCAAATACTTCGCAGAATTTGCATCAAAGATGCGAAAGAATTTCATTCCGTTTTTCGGCGCGACATGCGCGCAGCGAAAACACTTCTCAGCCTGCAAGCGTACAAGCAAAGCAAGTACGCGCTGCAGCAGGCTGCAAATCCTCGCTAAATCTCCGAAAGAGGTTCAGCGAAACCGGAGGTTTTTATGTACCCTGAGATTTTTCTCCCCGTTAACAAACAAGATATGCAGGACCGCGGCTGGTGGTGGTACGACTTTCTGATCGTCACCGGCGATGCATACGTAGACCATCCCTCCTTTGGCCCTACGGTCATAGCCCGCGTGCTGGAGGACGAAGGCTTCCGTGTTGCCATTCTGGCTCAGCCCGACTGGCACACCTGTGAGGACTTCCTCGCGATGGGCAAGCCCAAGCTGGGGGTCATGATTTCCAGCGGCAATTTGGACTCCATGGTAGCCCACTATACCGCAGCCAAGAAGCGCCGCAGCGAGGACTTCTACTCCCCGGGCAAGCAAATGGGCCTGCGCCCCGACCGCGCCACCATTGTCTATGCCAATCGCGCCAAGGAGGCGTTCCCCGACCTGCCCGTAGTCATTGGCGGTCTGGAAGCATCCCTGCGCCGCTTTGCCCATTACGACTACTGGGATGACAAGGTGCGCCGCAGCGTGCTCCACGACTCTACTGCCGATATTCTGGTGTACGGCATGGGTGAAAATGCTACCCGTGAGATTGCCCGCCGCCTGAAAAAGAAAGAACCGGTCAGCTCCATGACTGACATCAAGGGCACCGCCGTTCTGGTCAGTGACCCTGCCGTCTGCAAATATAACAGCGTGACTCTGCCTTCCTATGAGGAAGTTGTGGCAGATAAAATGGCTTACGCCGTGGCCACCCGCAAAGAATACGACGAATGTGACGCCGTCCGCGGCAAGGCGCTGCTGCAGAAGCACGGTAACCGCTGGCTGCTGGTGAACCCGCCTCAGATGCCCCTGACCACACAGGAGCTGGATGCGGTGGCCGACCTGCCCTATACCCGTGAGGTGCACCCCATGTACGACGAAATGGGCGGCGTGCCTGCCATCGAGGAAGTGCGGTTCTCCGTTATCCACAACCGCGGCTGCATCGGCTTCTGTAACTTCTGCGCACTGGCGTTCCATCAGGGCCGCATGGTCACCTCCCGCAGCCATGAGTCCGTCATCAAGGAAGTTACCGCTATGACCAAGCACCCCCTGTGGAAGGGGTATGTCGCCGACGTAGGCGGCCCCACCGCGAACTTCCGTCATCCCTCCTGCAAGCAGCAGCTGGAGCATGGTATGTGCCCCAACAAAAAGTGTCTGGCTCCCACCCCATGCAAAAATTTGGACGCTGATGAGTCCGACTATCTGGCTCTGCTGCGCAAGCTCCGCGCCATTCCCGGGGTGAAAAAGGTCTTTGTCCGCTCGGGCATCCGTTATGACTATATGCTCTGCGACAAGAATGGCGAATTCTTCTCCGAGCTGGTCCGCTACCACGTATCCGGTCAGCTGAAGGTAGCCCCCGAACACTGCGTCAACTCCGTTCTGGATTACATGGGCAAGCCCCACATCGAGGTCTATGAGAAATTCATGGACAAGTACCGTCGCTTGAACGACCGCTATGACAAGGAGCAGTATATTGTTCCTTACCTGATGAGCAGTCACCCCGGCTCCACCATGAACGATGCGGTAGAGCTGGCGGAATATCTTCATGCCCGTGGCCGTGTACCCGAACAGGTACAGGACTTCTACCCCACCCCCGGCACCATCTCCACCTGCATGTACTACACAGGCATCGACCCCCAGACCATGAAACCCGTCTATGTGGCCAAAGACCCCCACGAAAAAGCCATGCAGCGCGCACTGCTTCAGTGGGCACGTCCGGAAAAGCGCCGTCTGGTCATTCAGGCACTCCACGCCGCAGGCCGCACCGACCTGATCGGCTATGGCAAGGAATGTCTGGTACGCCCCGACCGCAATCAGGGCAGTTATAAGGGCAGTGCGTCCGGCAAGAGCAGCACAGGCAAGGGTGGAAAAAATGAAAAGTCCGGCAGAAATGAGAAATCTGCAAAGAATGACCGCAAAGACTCCCGCGGCAGCAAGTCCGCGCCGGCCAAGACCGGACGCAGCAGTGCCCGCACTGACCGGAACAGCAAGGGCGGCAAGGGCAGACGATGATTTTGGAAATTCTCCTGATTTATCTGCTGGGCATCAACCTTGTGCTGTTCGTCACTATGGGCGTCGACAAGTTCAAAGCCAGACGCGGGCTGTGGCGCATCCCGGAAAAAACGCTGTTCCTGCTGGCCATCGCAGGCGGCAGCATCGGCGGAATTCTGGGTATGCAAATATTCCGACACAAAACAAAGCACAACAGCTTCAAATTCGGTTTTCCTGCGATCCTCATTTTTGAGGCTGCAGTGATCGGCTGGATCGTTTATCAGTTTGCTGCATGATTGAATATGAACGGCAGCTTGTCAAAAAACGCCTCGCAGCGTTTCGTCTGCAAGGACGAAATAAGATTCAATCCATTTTTCGGCGCGACATGTGCGTGTCGAAAAATACATATCAGCCTGCAAGTCCATCGCGTTAGCGGGGACGTCTCTGTCAAAATGCTCCGTAGGAGTATTTTGACAGACTGGAAAACGGCACCTTTTGTAAAAAGGTGCCGTTTTGCTTTATTTTATTTCTTCTGCATATTTGCATATAACATCTGCGCACTTTTCTTTTCCGGCAGCAGCATTGATACACAGGTCGTACAGCTTGGGACTGCCCCATTCCCTGCCGGAAATACTGCGATAGTATGCAGAACGGGCATCATCCGAACGTCTGATGTTTACCGCCGCTTCTTCATAGCTGTCGCCGTACATCTCCATGATTTTTTTGATGCGATTCTTTCTGGGCGCATGGATAAATACCCGCACCACATTGTCGTAGTCGCGAAGCACATAGTCTGCCGCTCTGCCTACGATCACACAGGAACCGTTGTCTGCGATCCTGCGGATGATCTGCTCCTGTGCCACAATGGCCTGCCGCACCACATTGGTACTGAGGTACAGCTCCTGGAGAACTGCAGGGGCATTGACATTCAAATCTGCAATAAATTCCTTATCCAGACCGCTTTCCTGTGCTGCCAGTGCTGTCATCTCCTTATAATAGAAGGGGATGCCCAACTGCTCAGCCACCAGCTTGCCGATCTGCTTGCCTGCAGAGCCGTGCTCTCGGGCGATGGTGATGATCACACCGGGGCGGGAGGGCTTGATGATCAGTTCCTCATCCTTTGCCTGCGGTGCGGTCTTTTCCATGTTCTTGAAGAAGGTCACCGTCAGCACCAGAATCACGCCCAGTGAGATCACATCCGCAATGGGCGCAGCGTACAAAATACCGTTGATGCCGCTGCCGGCATGGCTGGCATCCATAACCCTGGGCAGGATGATCGCAAGGGGTGCGAAGCAGACAATATCACGCACCAGAGATGCCACCACTGCCCGCACGGGCTTGCCGATGGCCTGAAAGAAGATGGACGACAGCTTTACCAGCGCAGTCGCCACCGTAAGCATCAGATAAATCCGGAAGGCCTTCACGGCAAATTCCTCATACAGTGCGCCTCCATCACCGAAGATCCGGATAATGACCTGCGGGCACAACTGGAAGATCACAGTCGCCGCCAGCGCCACCGTCACCGATGCCTTCAGCGCAATATAGTAGGTTTCCTTCACACGGTCAAACTTTCGTGCACCGTAATTATAACCGAAAATGGGCTGGCCGCCCAGTACGATGCCTGTCACAGTGCTGATCACAATGGTATAGACCTTCGTCAGGATACTGAACACAGAGATGGGGATGTCCGGGCCATATACAGAAGTTGCCCCGTATCGGGCCAGCATCACATTGCAGGTCAGGGACACAACTACGATGGAGATCTGGTTGACAAAGGTGGACGCCCCCAACGCAATGGTACTGGACAGCACAGGCAGGTCAGGCAGGAAGCTTCTTTTTGTGAGACGGAATGTTTTCGGTTTCCGGAAATATACTGCGCAGACCACAAAGGATATGATCTGTCCAATGACCGTTGCCCATGCGGCACCCGCAATCCCCCATTTCAGCAGGAAAATAAACACCGGGTCCAAAATAATATTCGCCACTGCACCGCTGAGCATACCCACCATAGCATAAGTCGGGCTGCCATCCGCACGGATCATACTGTTGAGCACACTGATGAGCAGGAAAATCGGGAAAAACGCTACCAGGATCGCAAAATATTCCACTGCCATTCCGATGGTTTGGTCAGAAGCCCCAAACATTCGCATCAGACGAACACGGAACACTTCACACACCAGTGCCAGCAGAACACCGATCAGCAATGTTGCTGTGATGCCGGAGCCGACACATTTGTGGGCACTCTGGCTGTCGTTGCGTCCAAAACAAATGCTCAAATAGGACGCCGCACCGTCACCAATGCAGAATGCAAAGGCGTTGGCCACACAAAGGATCGGGAAGGATACGCCAGTGGCAGCGTTGCCCAGATAGCCGAGCTCGCTGTTACCAATGAAGATCTGGTCAATAATATTATAAAACGCACCGATCAAAAGCCCCATGATACAGGGTATGGAAAACTGGCGCAGCAATGTGGCAACTCGCTCTTCGCCCAGTCGTTTGCTTTCGTTCATATGCACTTATTTCTCCTGTTTACAGAATTTGCATTTTGTCAAACGCAACAGTTCGTCATTATAACACAGGCTCTTTACACAGTAAACAGATTTTTCTGGATTTTACTTTTTGTTTCGGAAATAAAAAGTGGCGGATTGGAAAACCAATCCGCCGAATACAGGGTTGTGGGATAAAGATATGAGCCTGGCCCGCTTTCGCGGCGCCAATTGGATAAGCTGTGAGTATAAGATACACCATCGGAGCCGATAAATTTGTCGAAGGAAGGCACCCCGAAAAAATTATTTTTTCGTATAAATTTTCCCGCCTGCGGACACACTATCTGTGAAAACCAAAGAAAAGAGGGTTGCAATGACAATGATGATCATTGACCGTATCGCACTGGCGCTGGCCATCATCGGTGGGCTCAACTGGGGCTGCATCGGGCTGTTCCGGCTGGACCTTGTGGCATATCTGTTCGGCGGTCAAACCGCTCTGCTCAGCCGCATCACTTATGCGCTGGTAGGCCTGGCTGCCATCTGGTGTATTTCTCTGCTGTTCCGCAAGGAAGATGATATCGTCATCGACGACAACGAAAACCCGCATCTGTAAAAGATGCGGGCTCTTTCATTCTGTGAAGAGGTGGTCGCTGTTCACTTCAAGCGAATATGCTCTGCGCTCATACACTTGCCGGTGTCCACATCGACCTCGAACACACAGCCTTCCAGCTTGCAGGGGCCGGAGGCAGGGTCGTACCGTCGGGGAGGATCGCCCAGAAACTTGCCGATAGACTGCTCCGGTGCTACCCCGATCACAGAGTGAATCGGGCCGGTCATGCCGAGGTCGGTAATATAGCCGGTACCGTTGGGCAGCACCATTGCGTCGGAGGTCTGCACATGGGTGTGAGTTCCCCAGACTGCGCTGACGCGTCCATCGAGGAAATGCCCCATGGCTACCTTTTCACTGGTGGCCTCTGCGTGGAAATCCACCAGAATAATCCCCGCACCGGGTTCCTGCAGGATGGTGTCCACCACTACGAAAGGATTATCGGTATTGGCATCCAGACCAAACTTGCCGATCAGATTGATGACCTCTACCTTCCCGAAGTCAGCATTGATGACCACGTCCCCGGCACCGGGGCACTGTGGCGCAAAGTTGGCGGGACGGATCACGCGGCGGCTCTCATCCAGATATGGCTGCAGCTCCCAACGGGTCCATGTGTGGTTGCCAAGGGTGACCACGTCCGCGCCTGCCCGAAGGATGGAGTCGCACTGTTTGGGGGTCACGCCTACCACATTGGCGTTTTCGCCGTTGACCACACAGAAGTCAATGCCATTCTGGGCTTTATAGTTTTTCAGGGTACGGTGCAGGAAATCCAGACCGGATGTGCCGCACACGTCGCCAACTGCAAGAATTTTGACTGTCATAAGAAAAAGCTCCTTTTTAGGAAAACCAATGAAATTTCGAAAAATTTTACTAATGAGCTATTCTACCATATTATCGTCCCCTTTGCACATAATAATTACGACAAATTAGAAAGGAGGACGACAAACAGATGGATGCAAAAAGTGTAGCAAAGGCCGTAGGTGTCGGCATGGTAGCCGGCGCCGCCGTGAGCATGATGGCTGCTCCCCGCAAGAAGAGCAGTGTTCTGAAAAAGAGCAACGTAAGCAAGGCCATCCGCGCAATGGGTGATGTTCTGGAAGACGTAGAAAACGCTCTGGGCTGGTAAGGCAAAAAGCCTCCCCTTTGACAAGGCAGATCAGAGAGGTCGATGTTATAACGTTCTAACCACCCGGTCAGATAATTTAAACTGCCTCATCTAAGATTTTTGAACCCCGAAAAAATTTTTTCATTATTTTGAAAAAAAGACTTGCATTTCCAAATCCACTGTGCTATTATATTTTAGCACTCAGCGAGTGCGGTATGCGCCTTTAGCTCAGCTGGATAGAGCGTCTGGCTACGGACCAGAAGGTCAGGAGTTCGAATCTCTTAAGGCGTGCCAAGAACCTCGAAACCGAAAGGTCTCGGGGTTCTTTTTTTATTTTCCATTTTCGGGCACATCCCCCGTTCTGGCTTTTTGCCGATCATAACATACCAATGGGATGTGGTCTTTTGCGGTCTGCCGCGTCCGTTCAGCCCCGCGCGATGTTATCTTGACCGATAACCGCTTTGGTGATATTCTGATACATAAGACAGCGGCAAAGGAAGGGCGGTAAAGAACATGGATCTGGATGAAATTCGCAGTGATTTGGAGGAGCGTTTCCCCCAGTGGACAAACCGCATCCGGCTGCTGCGTTTTCAGTCCGCAGCCGGGGCGAACCCCGTGGACAACGACGGCTCCATCATTTATTACAATGACCATATTATGAGCCGGTATAGCCGCGAACGGCGCTGCTTTTATATGGCACAGCAGCTCTTACACATCCAGCTGGCCCACAATGCCCGGGGAGCCGGCCGTGACCGTGTTCTATGGAAGCAGGCCAGCGACGCCGTGGTCAATGCTATGCTCCGGGAAGACGGATTTCAGGTCCCGGA
Source organism: Oscillospiraceae bacterium (assembly GCA_017938835.1). Lineage (GTDB taxonomy): Bacteria > Bacillota > Clostridia > Oscillospirales > Oscillospiraceae > HGM13010. The sequence goes on from JAGBAT010000113.1 coordinate 27,362, forward strand.
GGACATTATGCTGATCAGGGATGCCGCCAATCAGAGCACAGAGGAACTGTACGAGGCGCTGTTCGCCTTGGGAGAACAGGAAAATTCCCCCCATCCGCAGGAGGATGCTGTGTATGTGGAAGCCGAGCCGGTCAGTCTGGTCAAGGAAGCCGGCGATAAAACCAAAGCAAAGGAAATTTCGCTGGATGACCCCGGACTCGCTTCCGCGGTCGCAGGACTTGCGGAAATGCTTGAGCCCAGTCTCCAGATGGATTTCGACTGGTTTCCCGGCACCACCATCCGCGACGGAATGCTGCGCTATGATTTTCGGGCTTATCCGGTGTCCCATGCGGAGATCCTGCTGGACACCAGTGCCTCGGTAGACGCAGATCTGCTGCGCTATTTTGTGCGCGCCGTCAAAGCGCTGCTGCGGGAGGATGCGGTTGTGCGCGTCGGATGTTTCGACACCCGTTTTTATGGTTTTCAGGACGTTTCCACCGAAGAGGACATCGAAAAACTGGAGCTGCGCGGTGCCGGCGGTACGGATTTTACTGTAGCCGTCAACGCCTTCACCGGCGACGCCGAGAATCAAATTATTTTTACGGACGGATACGCCGAGATGCCCGAGGAGCAATGCAATGCGATTTGGGTGGTCTACGGCAGCATGCCCATCCACCCCAAAGGCGGGCGTGTGATATATGTCAAACCGACTGAGGAGAAAGAGAAACATGAGATCGATTTTCTTATCACGTGAACAAGTATTTGGTCAGGGGCTGCCTCTGCTGGAAACAATTGGCGCGGCTGCGCCGGCTACCGATCTGGCACTGCTGACAGCAGTGGACGACGGGTTTCTGACCGACGAATTATGCATCAACTACTATCTGGACCAAGGCTGCTGCGTTAACTGCTTTGGCCGGGAGGACAGCTGCGCCGTCTGCGCGGTGCGCCCGGTTCTGCTGTTGGACGAAGGAGAGGAAGTCCTTTTGAGCCGCAAGCAGCAAGATGGCAGTCTCACCACTGTTGAGTATGGCCGCTATCCCTATACGATTTTGGACGGCAGTCTCCGCGATCTGGCTGCCCGGGAGTACGCCCGCGGAGCACTTCCCAAGACCGGTAAACAGGTTCATATCGCAGGAAAGAGTCACCCATTGTATCGCTTGGGTGCCAAGGAAATCGTCTGTGTGGCGTTTGAAGAAGGCGGCGTGAAGGGCTTCGTACGCCTATCCGACGGAACCGTGGTCGGTGAGGGTGAAGAAGTCTTTCTGGAAATGCGGCCGGTTCGCTGGCTCTATGATGATCAACGCCGTCTGCTGCTCAGCTGCATGGCTCTGTTCGCAGGGCTGAGCCGGGAACAGGCTCTGGATTATCTGCAGAGCAATTTCCTGCAGGAACTGGCAGCAGAATCTGAGGAAGATCTGCCCACATCCGGCGGCTTCTGCTTGCGGGAGCATGACGAACTTTCCCTGATCCGTGCCTATGTGGAAGCCGACATTCCTGTCTTTCTGCACGGCCTGTCCGGTGACGGCAAGAGCGACCGTGTCCGCCAGATTGACCCTCTGGCTCTGGACATTGAGCTGGTCAACGAAACGCCTGAGACGATCAACGGCCGCGCCGTATACAACGAAGCCCGAAACGAGATCGTGGACATCAAACCGGTGTGGCTGATTAAGCTGGAGCAGCTGTGTGAAGACGGAAAGCTGCACATTCTTTTCTTCGACGAACTCACCAATGCTACCAAGCAGACCCAGTCTGTCATTTTCAAAATCGTGCTGGAGCGCTTTGTCAACAACCGTTGGCCTCTGCCTCCCAATGCCCGCATTGTGGCAGCCGGAAACGACCGCAGTGAATCCAGCGCTGCCCACGATCTGGCCGAACCGCTATTCGGCCGCTTTGCCCACATCTATATCCGTACCACGGTGGAAAACTGGATGCCTTGGGCTGTGGAGCACAAGCTCAATCCTTATGTGATGGAGTTCCTTGCCAACAACGATTTCTATATGCGCACCCCCTATACCGGTACAGAAGGTCATGCCGACCCCCGGCGTTGGGAAATGGTGTCCAAGGTTTTGGACAAGTCCGGCAACGACTTCTCTCTCCTCGCTCCCATTGTGGGCCACGAAACGGCAGACGCCTTTGTCCGCTTTTTCAAAGCCCAGCAGCAGTTGGAAACCCTCGGTCACTACACAGATGCAGAGCTGGCCAAGCTCAGCGTATCCCGTCGTTACCAGCTGGCCCAGCAATGCCTGTATTTGTCGGCAGCCCGGCCCAAGGAAGCACAGGCTCTTGTCACCCGGTTGGGAAATGAGTATCTCGCCTGGTTCGAGTATATGCTCCAACGAAAATCCGGCCTTTGAGTTCTTCTGTATGAACCAAACCGCTTGATGATATATCGGCAAAGGTTACGAACACGCCTATTGACACAATCTCATAAAACAGCCTCGCAGAGTTTCGTCCGCAAGGACGAAATAAGATTCAATCCATTTTTTGGTGCGACATGTGCGTGGCAAAAAATACATATCAGCCTGCAAACGTGCAAAGCCCACGCTGGAGCAGCGCATGGCTGTACTGGAGAAACTGGTGGAGAAGATCACCGCGATGGTAAGCGCGGAACCGTAGGGGCGGCCCTCGCGGTCACCCGCTTGCACCGCACCCAAAACCACGGCGAGCCTTCCAATCAATGAAACAAATCCGCAGGATTTGAAAAAGAAAAAAAGGCTCGATGTGGAGAGGACGAGCAACGAAATGAGCGCTCTTGGCTTGCTTGCAAGGCAAAAGCGATATGGAGTTCGCGAGGACGAAAGGTGCGCTGCAGCCT
>JAGBAT010000114.1 GCA_017938835.1 Oscillospiraceae bacterium
CCTCCGGCTCCTTTCTTGTTGTCCGCAAACACCATTTTAAGGGCTTTTCGGCTATGGGTCATCTTTTATTTTTTGTTGCACTTAAATTGTAAATCCAGAATTGCATCTTATTTCGTCCTTGCGGACGAAACTCTGCGAGGCGTTTTTTTGTTATCAAACAATCGTTTTGCAGGCCCTTGCGGCACAAAGAAGATTGTCTCACCTTCGATAAGGGGAGGAGTCAGAATCGGTACGATTTTGAAGGAGAGGTCGATTCCACCCCTAATTCAGCAAATAAATTTGTAAATTTAGTACTCCTGCAAATATCAGCCATAATAAATACGGCACCTGCAATACCCCGGCTCGCTTGTCGGCCCGGAAAAACAGCACCGCCATGATCAGCACCACAAAGCCAAGTCCGACCAGCCATACGAAGCTGAATAGGTAAGCCTGCAGCAGGAAAAACCAGATCGTCCAGAAAAGATTGCCCAGCAGCTGTGCGCCGTAAGCCATGAGGCAGTAGGGCAGAGCTTCACTCTTTGTCATCCACACCCGCCCCATGCTGTAACCGACCAGAATGTAGAGTATGGTCCAGACGATCGGAAACAGGGCAGAGGGCGGCGTGAACCAAGGCTTGCTGACCAGCTCGTACGCAGCCATGCCTTTGTTGGTAAAGATCCCGCTGATCAGACCGATGAAGAGGGCGAGTCCGATGAAGGTAATGTAGGGAAAGTAGGTTTTGAGTTTTTTCAAAAAAATCACCGATGGTAGTCTGCACCATCGGTGATTGAATTATGTATCGGCCAATTGCGCGGCGTTGGATGTCATTTGGCAGTTGCGAAGCTGACGGTGGTTCCGTTCCCGGTGCAGACGATGTCCCCTCGCTGGTCTGTGCGGTACACGGTCACGCCGGCATCGCTGAGTCGGCTGAGAACCTCTTCGTGAGGATGCCCGTAGCTGTTGCCTTTGCCCACAGAGATCACCGCGTAGTCGGGGTCCACCTCATACAGCCACTGATAGCCTGTGCTGGTGCTGCTGCCGTGATGTCCCACCTTCAGTACTGTGGCGCTGACGTCAAAGCCTGCGTCCAGAATTTCCTGTTCGGTCTGCTGTTCGGCATCCCCTGTGAACAGGAAGGAGGTCTCTCCGTGGTCAATGCGCAGCACGATACTGGTGGCGTTGGGGTCTTCGTTCTCACTGTCGCAGCTGAGCACGGTCACCAGTGCGCTGCCCAGTGTGAAGCTGTCGCCAACGTCAGGAACCGTAATATCCACGCCCTGATTTGCCAGATTGGTTTTGAAGTTGGTAAAGGCTTTGCTGTCATAGTCTGTCACAGGGCAAAAAGCCGTCTCGACTGCGGCATAAGTCAGCGCGCCGGACAGTCCACCCACATGGTCTTCGTGTGCATGGGTGCATACCATGTAGTCCAGCTCGTCCATGCTGAGTTTGTCCAGATAGGTATAGATCACGTCGGAGTCGCCCACATTGCCGCCATCAATGAGCATGCTCTCTCCGTCGCAGATCACCAGTGCGGCATCGGCTTGCCCCACGTCAATGTAATGTACCTGTATGTAGGAACCCTCGCTCAGAGGCGGGGGAGTGACCAACGCCTGCTGTGCAGTGTCCTCACCGCCGCCGAACAGCAGCAGGAAGAACAGTACGATGGTTTGAATGATTTCCCAGATTGCGTCCATAAGAGTCTCCTTCTTATTTGATTTCTTATATTATACCAGACGTGATGGGATTTTTCTATCCCATCCGCGTAGCGGTGGACAATCAGGACACCCAGCGGCTGCCTGCACAACAAAAGGACGAGTCTGTGCGGACTCGTCCATTGGGTTATACACTGAAAATATTTGCTCCGTATAGGCGCATCTGTGTGTACAGGATCACGCGGTCGCCTTCCAGAAGCACGGTGTTGCCGTTGGGGATCATGGCCTTGCCCTGCCGCTTGACCATGATGATAATGGTCTGTCGGGAGATATCCAGATCGCGAATGCGCTGTCCGTTCCAGGGATGCTGGCGGCGAAGGATGATCTCTTTCAGGTCGATGGGGTGCTCATTGTCCATGGAGGGGGCACCCAGCACCAGTGCATCGCCGTCCTCCAGTACCGTATCGCCGCGGGGAATGACCACATCATCGCCGCGCTGGATGGCAGCTACGATGATGCCGGTAGGCAGACCCAGATGCATAATGCTCTTGCCGTTCCAGCTGTCGGATGCGGTGACCTGCACCTTGATGAAGTTGACGTCATCTTCCTTGCCGTATTCGCTCAGACGCTTGATGCGGGAATATTGGTCAACGAAACCTGCGGAGATAATACCGGTGGGGATGGCCACCATACCCACACCGAGGAAGGTGATGAAGATACTCAGGAGCTGTCCCCATGTGGTAACAGGGTAAATGTCGCCATAGCCTACGGTCAGCAGGGTGGACACGGCCCACCAGATGCCGCTGAAGGCATTTTTAAACACGTTCGGCTGGGCCTCGTGTTCCAGCGAGTACATGCAAAGGCTGGAGCCCAGCAGCAGAATGAAGATGATGAACACGGAACTAATGAGCTGCTGTTTCTTGCTGTTCAGAACCTCTGCGATGACGGAGAAGGAGTCATAGTAGGCATTGACGCGGAACAGACGGAACAGCCGCAGTACACGGAATAGACGGAATGCGGGGGCACCGCCGGGGAAGAAGACAGGCAGATAGTAGGGAACGAAGGATACCATGTCCACCAGCCCTTTGAAGCTGGTCATATATTCCCATACGGCCCGGCCGGGGGACAGTTTTGGGTAGAGGTACCGGGCAGTCCACAGGCGAAGTACATAGTCTACAGCGAAAAAGGCCACGGTGCTGCGCTCTACAGACAGCAGCAGCTCACCGTAGGCAAGACGGTACTCTTCAAATGTATATAGGATGCTGACGGCCAGGTTGATGAGGATAGACAGCAGATTCACAATGTCGTATGCTCTGCCCAGTCGATCCTCTTCCGGTCCAACCTCCAGAATATGGAACAGCCGCTGGCGGAACGATTCCATTTTATTTTCATTTTTCATCGGATGCACTCCTTGTAATGCAGGCATAATCATAGAAAGTATATCACCGGAGTAAAGAGCTTGTAAAGATAAATGTGGAAATTGACAAAACTGTGAACGTGGGGGACACGGCCATCAGAAGAAATTCTGGAATGGATGTATAATTTTTCCGGATTCTCATAAAATAGGTGTTGACAACTGAGCAAATTCATGGTAACATATCCAAGCTGAAAGTCAGTCGCCCATATGCGGGTGTAGTTCAATGGTAGAACACCAGCCTTCCAAGCTGGTCACGTGGGTTCGATTCCCATCACCCGCTCCATTGATGCTCCGTCGTATGTCGGTATGATATGCGCCAATAGCTCAGTTGGATAGAGCAACTGCCTTCTAAGCAGTAGGTCGGGGGTTCGAATCCCTCTTGGCGTACCAAAATATGGTGGGTATAGCTCAGTTGGCAGAGCACCGGATTGTGGTTCCGGGTGTCGTGGGTTCGAGCCCCATTACCCACCCCAGAATATAAAGGGAATCGGATGCGGTTCCCTTTTTTCACCACCTAACTTATAGGGGTGTAGCCAAGCGGTAAGGCAACGGACTTTGACTCCGTCATTCGCTGGTTCGAGTCCAGCCATCCCTGCCACCTGGTTGAAATTCGGCTGATTGTTCAGTCCCGCTCAGGCGTGGGTGAAGCTCCACAGAGCGCTGGATGTTTTCCCCTTTCCAAACAAAACTCTGTTTTGTTTGGAACCTGTAAGACCGCCCTTGATAAGACGGGTGAGTAAAGTAAATATGCCCCAGTAGCTCAGTAGGTAGAGCACCGCCCTTTTAAGGCGGGTGTCCAGGGTTCGAGCCCCTGCTGGAGCACCAGAAAAAAGCACTTGTGAAAGCAAGTGCTTTTTTCGATGAAATCGGTTCCTCCCGGGATTTGAGAAATTCGCTTCGGACATGGAATATGGTTTTGCTGTATGAAATACGTTTTGAGCGCAGAAAGATCCTCCATGCATCTCCTGCAACTTTTATACATATTCACCGTCTGATGCAGTATCAGGCGGTTTTTCTATTATATATTGTAAGAATTCTCAGTTTTGACTTTTTTTGTTCATAATTCCGTGGTATAATATTTTGAATTATTATGGAAACGTGTTTGTTTTCACGCTGATTTTAAATAATATTTGCAGGAGGCGCGGCTGACGCCTCATGCCGCACGACTTCTCATTCTGTGCGGCGTAGGTTTTACCAATTACCCGAAAGGATCACATACATTATGGGACTGTTTCAGAAATTGTTCGGCACACACAGTGACCGCGAACTGAAGAAAATTTACCCCATCGCCGATAAGGTCATGGCGCTGGAGAACACTTATGCAAAGCTCACCGACGAGCAGCTGCAGGCTAAAACCGCCGAATTTAAGCAGCGTTACGCAAACGGTGAGAGTCTGGACTCCATGCTGCCTGAGGCCTTTGCCACCGCCCGTGAGGCTGCATGGCGCGTGTTGGGCATGAAGCCTTACCGCGTACAGGTCATCGGCGGCATCGTGCTGCACCAGGGCCGTATTGCTGAAATGCGCACCGGTGAAGGCAAGACCCTTGTGGCTGTCCTGCCTGCGTACCTGAACGCACTGACCGGCAAGGGCGTGCACATCGTTACCGTCAATGACTACCTTGCCAAGCGCGACAGCGAGTGGATGGGCAAGGTCTACCGTTTCCTGGGTCTGTCCGTGGGTCTGATCATCCACGACGTTGCCCCCGAAGACCGTAAGAAGGCCTACGCCGCCGACATCACCTACGGCACCAACAACGAAATGGGCTTTGACTACCTCCGCGACAACATGGCCATCTACAAGCAGAATGTGGTGCAGCGTGGCCATGCCTTTGCCATCGTGGACGAAGTGGACTCCATCCTCATCGACGAGGCCCGCACCCCTCTGATCATCTCCGGTCAGGGCAGCGAATCCACAGAGCTGTACCGTTTGGCGGAAGGCTTCGTTGTGGGTCTGAAAAAGCAGGTCTTTGCCCGTGTGGATGCCAAGGAAGAGGAAGCAGAGGACATTGACGCAGACTACATCGTAGACGAAAAGGCCCGTACCTCTACCCTCACCGAGCGCGGCGTGAAGAAGGCGGAAGCCTACTTCGGCCTGGAAAACCTGTCGGATATTGAAAACTCCACCCTGTATCACCATATCAATCAGGCATTGAAGGCCCACGGCATCATGAAGCGCGACATCGACTATGTGGTGAAGGACGGGGAAGTGCTGATCGTTGACGAATTCACCGGCCGTATCATGCCCGGCAGACGTTACAGCGAAGGTCTGCATCAGGCCATCGAAGCCAAGGAACACGTCAGCGTACAGAGAGAAAACAAGACTTTGGCGACCATTACCTTCCAGAACTACTTCCGTCTCTACGGGAAGCTGTCCGGTATGACCGGCACTGCCATGACCGAAGAGGAAGAATTCGGCGCCATTTACCAGCTGGACATCATTGCCATCCCCACCAACAAGCCTGTGCAGCGCAAGGATCACCAGGATATCATGTACAAAAATGACATCGGCAAGTACCGCGCCATCATCAACCAGATCGTGGAGTGCCACAAGAAGGGGCAGCCTGTTCTGGTGGGCACTGTTTCCATTGAAAAGAGTGAGCTGGTCTCCAAACTGCTGAAAAAGACCGGAATTCCCCACAACGTCCTGAACGCGAAAAACCACGAAAAGGAAGCAGAGATCGTGGCGCAGGCAGGCAAGTTCGGCGCCGTCACCATCGCCACCAACATGGCAGGCCGTGGTACCGACATTATGCTGGGCGGCAATGCTGAATATCTGGCAAAGCAGGCCCTGCGCAAGTACGGCTATGCCGAAGAGATCATTGCCGAGGCGGTAGGCTATGCCGACACCGATCACGAAGAAATTCTGGCAGCACGCAAGATGTACCGCGAGCAGCTGGAAAAGGTCAAGCCCGACATTGACGCGGAAGCTGAGCGTGTCCGCGCTGCCGGTGGCCTGTTCATCGTGGGCACCGAGCGCCACGAGTCCCGCCGTATCGACAATCAGCTCCGCGGCCGTTCCGGCCGTCAGGGCGACCCCGGCGAAAGCCGCTTCTTCATTGCTATGACCGACGACGTCATGCGTCTGTTCGGCAGTGAGCGTGTCCAGAACATGATGGAGACTTTGAAGGTCGAAGACGACATGCCGCTGGAGAACAAGATGCTCACCAATGCGTTGGAGCAGGCACAAAAGACTGTGGAAAGCCGTCACTTCCAGTCCAGAAAGAGTGTGCTGGAATTCGACGATGTTATGAACAAGCAGAGAAATATTATCTACGAACAGCGCCGCAAGGTGCTGGACGGCGAAGATATCCACGAGAGCATCGACAGTATGGTTTACGACTATATTGCCGATACCCTCGCAGAGCATTGGCCTGCAGAAGGCGTCCATAACCAGTATGAGCTGAACGAGGCTCTGAAGCCCTTCGAGCGTCTGCTCATGCGCCGCGGGGACATTCATTACGAAGAGGGTATGGACAAGGACAAGGCAGAAGAACTGGTCTGTGCATGGGCGGACAGAACCTATGCGGAGCGTGAGGAAGCCTTTGGCCTGCAGCCTGACGGCACCAAGCTTATGCGGGAACTGGAACGCGTGGTCATGCTGCGTGTGGTGGATGAGTTCTGGATGGAACACATCGACGTGATGGCAGACCTGAAGGACAGCGTATTCCTGCAGGCTTACGCAAATCAGAAGCCCATCGACGTATACAAGAAGGAAGGCTTCGAAATGTTTGAGGCCATGACTGACAGCATCCGCAAGGAGACCGTCCGCCGCATGTTCACTGTGCAGGTGCGCAGGAACGAGCAGGTAGAACGCAAGGCAGTGGCTAAGGCCAACACCCCGGCAGGCGACGGCAGCGTGAAGGCACAGCCTGTGAAGAAGGGCAAAAAGATCGGACGCAACGACCCCTGCCCCTGCGGCAAGAAGCGCCCCAACGGCCTGCCCATGAAGTATAAAGACTGCTGCGGGAAATAACATTTCGACCTCTCCGTCACGGCTTGCACCGTGCCACCTCCCCTTGCCAAGGGGAGGCTTTGGAGGACGACGAACGTTGGGAGGAGATTATGAACAATAAAATGCTTTCCAATGCGAGAATACTTCGTCGGGATATGACGAAAGAAGAGCGACATTTATGGTACGACTTTCTGAAAAGTTATCCGGCGCATATCTACCGGCAGCGAGTTTTTGGTCGTTACATTGCTGATTTTTATTGTGCAGCAGCGAAACTGGTGATCGAACTGGATGGTTCCCAACACTATGAAGAAGCGGGAATTGCTGATGATGAGGAACGAACAAAGTTTTTGGAAACCTATGGCGTAACTGTTCTCAGAATTCCAAACAATGCAGTCAATCAAAATTTTAGAGGGGTGTGTGAATACATTGATGCCGTCATTAAAGACCGAATCGAGCATCAAAAACCTACGCACCCATAAGCCTCCCCTTGGCAAGGGGAGGTGTCTGCCGGAACGGCAGACGGAGAGGTTGAAAGACCTTGGAGGAGAACAATATGCCTTTTATTGAAAACAACGTCAACGGTGTGGTGTTTATGACCGCGCCCAATATTACCGCCAAGCACTGCTTCACCACTCGTTACGGCGGGGTCAGTGAGGGGAGTCTCGCGTCCATGAACCTCGGTGAGAATCGCGGCGACAAGCCCGAAAACGTCATCGAGAACTACCGCCGCATCAAAGAAGCCACGGGCATCGACACTGACCGCCTGTGCTTTACCAAGCAGGTACACGGCAGACAGGTGCGCATTGTCACCGAGGACGATATCCACACCCTGATGACCCCCGTGCCCTATGAAGCGGATGGTCTGGTGACCAACATTCCCGGACTTGCCATTCTGGCCTTTGTGGCCGACTGCGTGCCTCTGCTGATGCACGACGAGAAGAACGGTGTCATTGCCGCTGTCCACTGCGGCTGGCGCTCCACGGTTGCCGACATCATGGCGGCGGCGGTGGAGAAGATGGTCTCCCTCGGCGCGGAACCTGCTGAGATACAGGCAGCCATTGGCACTTCCATCGGCTACTGCTGCTTTGAGGTGGGCCCCGAAGTACCTGAAGCCGTTTATGCGCTGCTGCCCGATGACCACGAGGGCATCGTCCGGGCAGGGGAGAAGGAAGGGAAGTTCTATGTGGATCTGAGGGAGGCGATCGCCCGCCGTCTGGTGCAGCTGGGCGTTCCCCGTGACCACATTGAGATCTCTGCCGAGTGTACCATGTGTTCCCACGATAAGTACTGGTCCCACCGCGTGACCAAGGGCGACAGAGGGAACTTGGCCGCGATGATTGAGCTTTAACCAGCCTCTCCGATTTTGACGGACAGGTCGAACGACCAAGGAAGCTTCCACAAGCCGATACCTCTTTACAAAGGATAAGATATTATGTTAGAGAAAATGAAAAAACCCATCAGCCTGCTGCTGTTGCTGGCTGTTATGCTCAGCTTTGCGGCCTGCGGCAAGGAAGAGGATCCGGAGGACGATACCGCGCTGACCATTGACCCCAACCAGTCCACGGTTTCCGTCAAGGCAGCTGACGCGGTGTTTAGTCTGGGCTACGATGCCGACGTGACGCTGAACCCCCTGAACACTACCAGTGAGGCCAACTATATCGTGGACTGTCTGGTATATGAGTTTGCCGTGGATCTGGACACGGACTACAACGCCCAGTACAATATCATCACTGGGTGGGATACTGACAATGGATACAGCTGGTTCTTCACAGTGGATACCTCCATTACCTTCCACGACGGCAGCAAAGTTACCGCGGAGGATGTGGCCTATTCCATCGACCGTGCCCGTAAAAGCGATATTTACTCGGCCCGTCTGAACAAAATCTGGGGGATCAGTGCCCTTGACGAGGATACGGTCATGATCACGCTGGCAGACACCAACTATCTGTTCCCCCGACTGCTGAACGTCCCTGTGATCAAGAAGGGATCCTCCTCAGACCAGCCTGAGGGGACCGGCCAGTACATGTTCAATCTGGACAAGACCAAGCTGGTAAAGTACGAAGGCCATCGCAATGCCAACAACACCCCGCTGGATGTGATCTATCTGGTGGAAAACGGCAACGATGACGAGACCATCGCTTCCTACACTGCCTCGGTCATCGACCTTGTGGTCAACGACCCCACCAGCATCTCCCGTCTGGGCTTCGGTTCCAATAATGAAATTCGTCATTTCTATACCACCAACATGCAGTACATCGGCTTTAATACGCAGAAGGAGTTTACCTGCTATCCCAGTATGCGCAGAGCCATGAACTATGCCATTGACCGCGAATATATCGCAGAGACCGTCTTCAATGGTTCCGCGCAGGCTGCGACGCTGGCCATCCCGCCCTGGAACAGCCTGTATAACAATACGCTGGCCAAGATGTACGAGTTCGATCTGACTGAGGCCCAGCGCATCTTCACAGGCGAAGGCGTCAGTGACTACGATCAGGACGGCATGTGCGAATATCAGCTGCCCGGCGGTATTGCGGAGATCGAACTGGACTTTGTGGTCTGTGCGGACAACGCCGACAAGGTCAAAGCCGCCAAGCGCATTGTGGATGACCTTGCATCCATCGGCATCACCGCAAAGCTTCGTCAGCTCAGCTGGACCGAATACCTGAACGCCATTGTCTACGGTGAATACGATATGTTCTACGGTGAGATCAGGCTCACTGCAGACTTCAGCCTGATCGATATGCTGTCCACCAACGGTGTCAAGAATTTCTACAAGTATTCCGATCCCAATATGTACGATACGATCCTGAAGTATCTGTCCTCTATTGGCGAGACCGAACGTCAGCAGAACTGCGATACCATGTGCAAGTATGTGGCGGATACTGCTGTGATCATCCCCATTCTGTTTGAGGAACAGCAGGTGCTGACACACCGCGACGTTGTCTCCGGTTTGACGCCCACGCAATACAATATTTTCTACGACTTCAAGAACTGGACCATTGACCCCAAGCAGGCTCTGACAGAAGAGGAGCTGGAAGAGATGGAACATCTTGATGAGCCGGCAGTCACTGCCAAGCCTCAGGTGACGGCCACTCCGGAACCGGATGACGAGCCCGATGCATCTGCAGAGCCTTCTGCAACGCCGGAGCCTTCTGTCGAACCTTCGGTGACTCCGGAGACGAGCACCGAGCCGACCGCAACACCGGAACCGACTGCAAGCACCGAACCCACGGTGACCCCGTCGGGACAGACATCCATGAACAAACCACAGGAGGGATAAGATATGCTGACCAATGAACAATTGCTGCAGAAAGCCATGGAAGCGGCCAAGTTTGCCCATGTGCCCTATTCCAAATTCCATGTAGGAGCTGCAGTGGAATGTAAGGACGGCACGGTGTTTACCGGCTGCAACATAGAGAACTCCTCTTACGGTGCCACCTGCTGTGCCGAACGCACCGCCATGCTGAAGGCGGTCAGTGAGGGACACAAGGATCTTGCCCGTGTTGCGATTTACAGCCCCGATTCCGAAGGCTACGCCATGCCCTGCGGCATCTGCCGTCAGTTCATGACGGAGTTCAACTACGACATGGAGCTGATCATTGCCAAGGCCAACGGCGAGTACAAGGTCTGGAGCCTGAAGCAGCTGCTGCCAGAGGCATTTACCCCTGAGAGCCTGCTGTAAAACTAAGAAGATGAAAACGGTGCATCGTGAAGATGCACCGTTTCAGACTGTAGACAAAGCTTCGCAGAATTTCGTCCGCAAGGACGAAACAAAGTCAAATTCATTTTTCGTCGCGACATGTGCGTGACGAAAAATACG
>JAGBAT010000115.1 GCA_017938835.1 Oscillospiraceae bacterium
ATCGGTGTGGTGATCAACGACCATGAGAAGTACGAATCTCACACGCTGGAGGATGTGTTCATTGCCTCCTCCCTGAACTGGCTGTCTGCGGAGATCGAGCGCAGCGGCAAATTTATGATGGTCAAGCGCACCACCGCTCAGCAGGAGATCATTCGCTTTGCCTCCATGTGGAATCTGGAGGGGCTGGTGCTCATCGGCTTCTGCTGGGATTGGGACTATACCTATTTGCGCAATCACATGCGGGTGCCCTTCGTGGTGTATGACGGGTTCTGTGACGAGCCTCGGCGTATCTGTAACATCACCATCGACAACTACGACGGCGGGCTGCAGGTGGGACGGCATTTTCGTGCCCTTGGGCACCAACGGGCCCTGTGCATTTCCGATAATCTGGTCTGCATAGACAAGCAGCGGTACGACGGGTTCTGCGACGGCTTCGGTCAGGGCGCGGGGCATCTGCTGATCCCCATGCAGCAGGAGGAGCGCATGGCCTTTTATCGGGAACATCTGGATCTGCTGCGCAGCTATACGGCAGTGTTCGCCGTGTCCGACCACTACGCCATAGAGCTGATGCGGGTGCTGCGGGAGTATGGCATCTCCGTGCCCGAGGACATTTCTGTGGCGGGCTTTGACGATATGCCCATGTGCTGCATGGTGTCGCCGTCGCTGACCTCTGTGCGGCAGGATGTGGCAGTGCGGGCGAAGCTGGCGGTGCAGAAGCTGAAGGAATTGAAGCAGTCCCCTGAGGCAGCAGAGGAGATCCTCCTGCCGGTGACATTGATGGAGCGGGGAAGCACTCGCAGGATGGAAAATCAGCCGGAATTGTGATTGTGCACGATTCCGGCTGGTTACTTTTGTGTCAGGTTATGCGTTTAACCTTTGCTTTTTTCATGGGAAATGCATACAATCATGCTGTAAATATGAGCTAGGGGGGAATTCCTTTGAATAAAGAACGTTCCTTTTTCTATGTTGTGTGCAGCTTTGCCGTTCCCATTGCGCTGCAGTCGATGCTGCAGGCCTCGTTCAGCATCGTTGATCAGATCATGATTGGTCAGCTGGGCAGCGTCAGCGTGGCTGGGGTCGGGCTGGCAGGCAAGTTCTCGTCCATGTTTTCATTCATGGTATCCGCAGTGGGCTCCGTTGCGGGCATTATGATCTCCCAGTATCTGGGCCAGGAGAACCGCCGGGAGATCCGCCGGAGCTTCTGGGTGAATCTGATGCTGGCAGGGCTCATGGGTGGTCTGTTCATGGCGGTGGGACTGCTGATACCCAAGGGCGTCATGGGCCTGTATGCAACGGATACTGATACTGTAAACGCTGCGGCGCGCTACCTCTCCATTGTAGCGTGGACCTTCCTGCCGGCGGCGGTATGCACTCTGCTGTCTACGCTGCTGCGCTGTGCGGATCATGCCGCCCTGCCCCTGTATGCGGGGATGGCGGCGGCTCTGCTGAATACGGTACTGAACTATATCCTGATCTTCGGTAAGCTGGGCTTTGCCCCCATGGGCGCCGAAGGCGCTGCCATTGCCACGGTTGTTTCCCAGTTTGTGAATTTGTTGCTGCTGCTTCTGCTGTTCGGCAGAGTGCGGCATCTGCTGGCAAAGCCTGCAGAGGAGCGGAATGTCCGTGTGCCGTTCCTGTGGAAGCAGTATGCGGCCATGCTGCTGCCTGTACTGTTCACGGAGTTCATGTGGACACTGGGCGAGAATGTCTATGGCGGCATTTACGGGCACATGGGCACCGCTGCCACGGCGGCCATGACCTTGACCAACCCTGTGCAGAATCTGCTGATCGGTGCCCTGTGCGGCTTGGCTCAGGCGGCGGGCATCATTGTGGGCAAGCGGCTGGGCTGCGGGGAATATGACGAGGCTTACGAGGCGGCACGGAAGATCATCCTCTATGGTCTGTGGGGCAGCATCATTTTGTGTGTGGTAATCGCACTCACCGGACGATACTATGTGCAGATCTACCGTGTGGAGGATGCTGTCAAGCTGCTGACCCGTCAGGTGCTGCTGGTGTATGCGGTGGTGGCGCCCGTGAAGGTGCTGAATATGATCTCCGGGGGCATCCTCGGCAGCGGCGGCCGGACCACGTACAATCTGGTCATCAATATCCTCGGAACCTGGGGCTTCGGTGTGCCGCTGGGCTTGCTGGCGGCCTTTGTGCTGAAGCTGCCCATCTATTGGGTATATTTGCTGCTGTCTCTGGAAGAGTGCGTGCGGCTGGCCCTGTGTCTGGTGGTGTTCAAAAAACGCTGGTGGATGCAGAGCTTGGAGGCAGGTGCATAACCGACTGCAGAAATGGGGAATTTTGTCTGATTGTTGACCTGTCAACGATTTTTGTTGACAGGTCAACTGTCGTGGTGTATACTTCCAAAAGTTGACAAGTCAACGAGAAATTCATGGAGGAACACACCATGCACTTGCTTGAAAAGATTTTCTGCCGTGTGGTACAGTTCGGGTTCCGCACCGTACTGCCGGTATTGCCTTATAAAGACCCTGCTGTCCTCAACAGCGTAGCGGATATCCCTGCTGTGCTGCAGCAGAAGGGGATTGACTCCGTGCTGCTGGTCACCGACGACTATCTGCACAGCAGCGGCGCCACGAAGAAGCTGGAGCAGCTGCTGTGGAGCAGCCACATCCGCTGTTATGTGTACGACGGCGTGTGCCCCAACCCCACG
Source organism: Oscillospiraceae bacterium (assembly GCA_017938835.1). Taxonomy (GTDB): domain Bacteria; phylum Bacillota; class Clostridia; order Oscillospirales; family Oscillospiraceae; genus HGM13010. Next base: position 2,678 of record JAGBAT010000115.1, read on the forward strand.
GTGGACAATGTGGAGGGGGCGCTGCAGGAGTACGTCCGCGGCGGCTGTCAGGCGACCATCGCCTTTGGCGGCGGCTCTGTGATCGACTGCGCCAAGGCCGTGGGTGCCAGAGTGGCCTACCCCCAAAAGTCCATCCAGCAGCTGAAGGGGCTGCTGCGGGTACTGCGGAAAACCCCGCTGCTGATCGCGGTGCCCACCGCTGCGGGCTCCGGCAGCGAAGCGGCACTGGCATCCCTGATCTCAGAGCCGGAGAAGAAGCGCAAGTATGTGCTGTATGATTTTACGCTGATCCCCGAATATGCGGTGCTGGATGCGGAAGTGACCTACACTGTGCCGCCCCATCTGACCGCCACCATCGGTATGGACGCCATGACCCACGCGGTGGAGGCATACATCGGCCAGACCACCACGGAGCAGACCCGGGACTATGCAAAGAGAGCCGTGAAGCTGATTTTTGAGAACATCGAAACGGCCTACAACGACGGACGTGACCATGAGGCCAGAGCGAATATGCTGTATGCATCCCATCTGGCAGGCATCGCATTCTCCAAGTCCTATGTGGGCTATATCCATACCGTAGCACATTCTCTGGGCGGGCAGTACAACACTCCTCACGGGCTTGCTAATGCAGTCATCATGCCCTATGTGCTGGAGGCTTATGGCGAGGCAGTCTATGAAAAGCTCCACGACCTTGCGGTCTGTGCAGGCGTGGCAAAGGAGAGCGACAGCCATGAGGCAGCGGCAAAGCGGTTTATCTGTGCCCTGCGCCGGCTGAACTACCGTATGGGGATTCCCACTTCACTGGACTGCGTCAAGGCTGAGGATATTCCCGTGCTGGCAGAGCATGCGGCAGCAGAGGCCAATCCCCTGTACCCTGTGCCGGTGCTTATGGACGCAAAGGAACTGGAGCGGTTCTACTATGCCATCATGGAGCAGCCCAAAGCAAAGAAAGCGGAAAACGGACGAGATATTGCAGCTTGAGCGGCTGTTATAGTGCCCCCACTCCCTGAAAGGAGTGGGGGCACTGAGTCTGTCAAAATACTCCTACGGAGCATTTTGACAGAGACGTCCCCGCTAATGCGATGGACTTGCAGCCTGCTGCAGCGCACGCATTGTTTTTCGATGAAAAACAATTTGCACGTTTGTAGGCTGATATGTATTTTTCGCCACGCACATGTCGCGTCGAAAAAATGGATTGAATCTTATTTCGTCCTTCAGACGAAACTCTGCGAGGCGTTTTTTGACAAGCTGAGTGCCCCCACTCCCTGAAAGGAGTGGGGGCACTCAGCTTTGGGCACGAATTTTGGCTCACCCTCTTAAAAAGCGATAGATCGTATCACGAAGAAATGCAGCGAATCGCCCTCTGCGTTGTACAATGATAACCTGTTTCCATTCACCACATTCTTCACATAAGTCTAATTCATCTGAAAGAATAAAGTCGCGCTCCGTATAATTTGTTTTGCTGATTTTATTGAAGCAATCTAAACAAAATTCAGCCATCATATTCACCCCCCTATCTATACCATAACAAAATGCATTGCAATTTGCAATGCATTTTTCGGTGCGGGTTTGGCGTAAACTAACTGCAATACAAATGCATTGCGAGGTTATGATATGGGTAAATTCAGGATTCCCAAAGCACCACAGACTACCAATAAAACGATTCGATTTCCCAATGATGTGATTGAAGAAGTGGAAAATGCGATTTGTGGCACAGACTGTACTTTCTCTGCGTTTGTTATTGCTGCAGTTCGCTCTGCATTGGAAGATTTGAAAGAATAAGCGAAATGAAAGCCCCGAGGTGTTTGCCTCGGGGCTTTGGTATTGGTGGAAAAGAGGGGGGACCAGTCCTTTATTGAAGAGGAGTTGGATTCACCGCAGCAAAAGCGGAAATCACAGGTCCCAATCAGGATCAGTTGCGGTGACGCGTTCCCACTCGTATCCGTTGAGCAGGGCTTCCTCATCGTAGTGGAAAATCAGACGCATGGTTGCGTAGTAATCATTGAAGTTGTAGCCGTCGTCGATGTAGCGCCAGCCATAGCCGTAGGGCTGCTTGCCGGTTTTTACGGTCAGGCAATCCGGATGGGCTGCTTCATAGGCGTCCTTCTGTTCCATGGGAACACGATTCAGAATACAGTTGAAGCGTTCCAGCTCCATATCCATCAGGCAGGAAATGTCGTTTGCGTAAGTGCCGCTGATGTTCAGGTATTTCAGGCCGGTGAGGGTATTGATGGGGTTCAGGTCTACCAGATTGCTGCAGAAGCACAGCTCCAAGAACTCCAGATGCTCCAGTCCGGTCAGCGGAGTGATGTCCGTGACGGGAGCGCCGGAGAGGATCAGCAGCTTCAGGTTGGGCATGTTCTGGATGAAGCTGATATCGTGGAGGGTCTCATTGTGGCCGATATCCATGTACACAACATCAGTCAGGTACTTCATTTCGCTGACGGTGCTGTCTGTCAGGTAGTGGCTGGAACGGATGACGGTCTCGTCGGTCAGGGCGTTGAAGCGGGTACCGTTTCTGCCGTAGAACACACGCCAGACCACCTTGGTGTCGGGGAATTCCTTGTTGATGGTGTCCAGTACTTCGCTGGTGAAGCCGCAGCGGTCCACCTTAAAGTAGGTGCAGTTTTGCAGCACGGACAGCACTTCCCGCAGAGCGTCGGCGCTCTCGTCGCCCATCTCTACCTGAATGTATTCAGCCCGTTCCTGA
>JAGBAT010000116.1 GCA_017938835.1 Oscillospiraceae bacterium
CATTGCAACCCCGGCGCCATCTCCCACCCCCGAAGTGACGGAGACCCCGGAACCGACAGTCACGCCCACCCCCAACCCCACCGTAAAGTCCGGCACTGTGCCGTTCAAGGAGGTGTCCTCCTCCGCATGGTTCTAAAGTGAGCTGCGGACAGCCGTAAAGCTGGGGATCATCGACGGCATGGAGAAGACGGAGTTTGACCCCAGCGGCGAAGTTACCGTAGCTCAGGCCATCACCATGGCCGCCCGCATGCACCAGCTGCAGGCCGAGGATGAGATCACGCTGAAGAACCACTGGTTCCCGTGGAAGTGGTACAAGAGCTATGTAAAGTACGCCCTGAAAAATGAGCTGATCGACGAGAAATACGGGGACTATTCCCGCAAGGAAATGAACAGCCCCGTCACCCGCGGAGAACTTGTGGAGATCTTCTGCAATATCCTGCCGGTTGAGGAATACGAAGCCATCAATGAGATTCCCGAGAATGCCATCCCCGATGTGAGCTTCACTGATCGCGGGGCTTCCGCCATCTATACCCTGTACCGTGCAGGCATCCTCAGTGGTGCGGACGATGAATACCGCTTCAAAGCGGACGAGACCGTCAAGCGCAGCGAAGCCGCCGTCATCGTGGCACGCATGATGGACGATGACTTCCGGGTGGAATTTACCATTGAATAAACAACAAAAAGCGGCTGACATACCGTGTCAACCGCTTTTTTAACGAACAGGAGAGAAATCAACTATGTCCGATACCATTGCTGCAATCGCCACCGGCGGCGTAGTCGCTGCCATCGGCATCCTGCGTGTGTCCGGCGAGGATACACTGACCATCATTGATCAAGTTTTCAAGCCCATTTCCGGTAAGCCCATGTCCTCCTATCCCAACCGTCAGCTGGTCTACGGCAGCATGGTGGACTCCGACGGCACGGAACTGGACATCTGCCTATGCACCATTTCCCGCGGTCCCGGCAGCTACACCGGTGAAGATACTGCCGAGCTCCAGTGCCACGGCTCCCCCGTTGTGCTGCGTGCCGGTCTGGAGGCACTGTTCAAAGCAGGTGCCCGTCAGGCCAAGGCCGGCGAGTTCTCTAAGCGTGCCTTTCTGAACGGACGCATGGACCTGACGCAGTCCGAAGCGGTCATTGACATTATCCATTCCGAGACAGCGGAAGCTGCCAAGAACGCTGTGGGTCAGCTCAATGGTGCCATTCTAAACAAAACCGACGGCATCTACAATGCGCTGGTGGAGATCTGCTCCCACTACCACGCAGTGCTGGACTATCCCGACGAGGACATCGAGGATTTCCAGCTGCAGAACTATGAGGAGACCCTCAACGATGCCATCGCACAGCTGAAGCGTCTGAAGGACAGCTTTAACCGTGGCCGCATTATGACCGAAGGCGTGAAGGCTGCCATCATCGGCAAGCCTAATGCAGGCAAGTCCTCCCTGTTGAATGCTCTGCTGGGCTACGAGCGTGCCATCGTCACAGATATCGCAGGCACCACCCGCGATACCATCGAAGAGCGCGTCAAGCTGGGAGATGTACTCATTCGCCTGACTGACACCGCGGGCATCCGCCAGACCGAAGATACTGTGGAAAAAATCGGCGTAGACCGTGCCCTGTCTGCCGCGCAGGCCTCCGATCTGGTCATTGCCGTGTTCGACGGCTCCGCCCCCCTGACGCAGGAGGACTACAACGCCATTGACGCAGCCGCCGCCTGCGACAAGAGCATCGCGGTCATCAATAAATCCGATATGGAGCAGGTCGTCAGTGTCAATGAACTGGCAGATCAGTTCTCCACTGTCTGCGTCATTTCCGCAAAGAACCAGACCGGGCTGGACGAACTGGAATCCGCAGTGGCAGCCCTGTTCCCCGTTCCGGATGCCCCCGTTGGTGAGATCCTCACCAACGCCCGTCATGCCGATGCTGTGGGACGCGCGCTGGAAAGTCTGTATGCTGCCCGTGAAGCCATGCTGCTGGGCGTCACACCCGACGCCGTGCTCACAGAAGCCGAAGAGGCCATGGCCGCTCTGGGTGAGCTGACCGGCAAGACCATCCGCGAGGATGTCACCAACCGAATCTTCTCCAGATTCTGCGTCGGAAAGTAATCGCATAGAAGCAAAAAAACGAGGTCATAAGACCTCGTTTTTTTGCTTTGTAGTTTGAATATCAAACTTCTTCCTTGCGCTTCTTTTCAGAAACGTGCAGTGCCATCAAAGAGATTCCTGCCAGAACAGTCAGGACTGCGAAGATCATCACTTCGTCGCCTGTCTGAGGTGCGTCTGCCAGAGGTACCTCTTCCTCTTCGATTGTCTCAAGTGCAGTGCCGCGGGCACCCAGTCTGAATACACCAAAACCGCCGCCGTTACCTACCGGTACAGGTTCAGCTGTGGGGTCTCCTTCCTCGCGCCAGATGCGTTCAGTTGTCACAATAGATTCTTCCACATTGAAGGTAAGGTTGAACTGCAGATTTGCATCGACTTCTGCAGTGCCCTGCCACTTACCGATAAAGTTCTGGGAGTCGACAATGGACTTGCCTGCGAAATCATTACGAATCTTATTTTCGAGACCTTCCAGAGTTCCATATTTCTCAATCATATCTTCCAGAACGCCCATATCTGTAAAGTACTGGATGTAACTAGCCACAGTTTCTTCCAAACTTAGATGCTGAGATTCAAAGACATACACGCCTTCCTTCAGCAACTGAGTGCCTTCCAGCTTCAGATTGAAGGTAGAATTGGAGTTTTCAGCCAGCTGCAGACCTTCCAGAACATAATAAGTCTTGCCGTTTTCGTCTATTTCAGTCTTCGCATAGCCGAATGTTTCGCCTTCCTGTTGCTCACCTGCAATACGAGCGGTCTTGACAATATTGCCTTCGCTGTCCACAACCTTAACGATCAGGTCATCATTGGTCTTGCTGGGTTCAACAACCAGAGAGAACTTCAGGTCCACATTGTAAACATCATTAGCCTCATCAGCATCGGCATTGCTTTCATTACCTTCTGCCATACCGCCAACGATAAACTCCAGATTTTCAATGAACTTTTCCTCATTGATAATCTGTGTTTCATCCTCGTCAGCTTCCTTGGTCAAAGTTACCAAATACCGATAAAGCCCTTCAATAAGTGCATTGCCGTCATTGCCGTTTGCGCCATTCTTTACAACAACACGCTGACCCTCTTCCAGTTCCACACGATTACCAAAGGTCCAAACCGCCATACCGGTTGCAGTTGCTGCCTGTTCACGAGACAAAGAACTGAAATCCAAATCCTTCAATAGTTCTTTGGTAGCCTCATCACCATTTTCCTGAGCATCCTTCAGCATGGCCTTGATGCTTTCCAAATTGGTATGGCCATTGTCATCGTCATCATTCCAGGTGTAACCATAGGTCATAATTGCACGCAGATGAGCAGCCTCTTCTTCGGTATAGTAATCTGCATCTTCCAGATTTGCCATACGGTACTTAAAACTTTCCTTAATGCCGGTACTCATATCCACGCAATACAGACCGCCAACTTCATAGTCATCGGAATAATCGTCGGGAGTGCCGTTGTCACAAGCAACAACACGCTGACAAACGCCTTCATGGCCAATTGAAGTTAATGTACCGTCTGCCTCTTCAATATACCAGTAAGCCGTACCGGTTTTCCACTGAGAACCCGACGCCTCACCGTCAATAATTGATTTGCCATCGACAGTGTAGATATCGCTCCAATAGTAGTTAAACCCATCATCGGTTCTGCCTACGATGTTACCATCTTCATCAACATAAATAACATCGCCGGTGCTTGTGGTGATTTCGCCAACTGTCACTTCCGCAGTGCGGTCCGTGATGGTGACAGTGGTCTGGTCATACTCAGCATCATCTTTCCCAGTCTTAACATCACCGGTAACAGTGGTATCTGCGGTTTCGCTGCCGCCGGAAGCATCTTTCTGAATCTCGCCATCTACGATTACATCCACGGAAATCTTGTCATTGCTGGGAACAGTTTCAACAGTGGTTTCACTGCCTTCTTCTACCCAACTGCTACCAGTTTCTGTGCCGGCTGCATCAATAACAGAAGTCTCTGTGAAAGTTTCGCTGCGGTCAACTGTGACACCTTCAGCTGTGGTACCATTTGTGACCTTTTCAACAGTCACAGTAATGGTATTGTCGCCGTTCTCGTTCGTAGTACTGGTGGTCGTGGTAGTCGTAGTTTCAGTCAATCCATCAACTGTGTTGCTTTCGGTACTAACTGTAGTGGATTCACTAGCCTGTGAATCGTCCACTGCCAATGCCGTAAGAGTAAACATGCTTACCATCATGCACAGCACCATGAACATTGCTAACATTTTTTTCATTTTCTTCGCCATTATTTCGTTCTCCTCTCATTTGATAGAGTATCACAAAATACTGGCAACCGGGCTGCCATAGCCTGTTCAGGCCTTAGGCCCCATAGCTTTGCGTCCCACCCTTTCGGGCGGTTTGCCCTTTTCA
>JAGBAT010000117.1 GCA_017938835.1 Oscillospiraceae bacterium
AGCAATGTCAACGCCGCCGTTGTTGATGTCATAAGTAATGACGCCGGCTGTAAAGGTGCCGTTCTTAACTGCCTTGGAAATATCCTGAGCAGCGATGTCAACACGCTTCATAGCAGAAGTGATAACGGTTTCGGGAGCCAGGTAGGACTGGTCGCAGTCAACGCCGATAGCGTAGATCTTGTTTTCCTGGCAGCCAGTGATAACGCCAGCGCCGGTAGCGCCTGCTGCATGGTAAACAACGTCAGCGCCCTGAGTTACGAAGTTCTTAACTGCGGTTGCGCCTGCAGCTGCATCGCCGAAGGAGTTTGCATTGTACTGCAGAACAGTTGCATCGGGGTTAGCAGCCTGAACACCGGTGATAAAGCCGATGCCGAACAGGTTCATAGTATCAAATACCATGCCCTGAACATAACCAACAACGTTGGATTCGGTCATCATACCAGCAACGATACCTACCAGGTAGGAAGCCTGTTCCTGAGCGAACATCAGGCAAGCAACGTTTTCCAGATCAGAGTTGGTAGCGTCGTCCAGAATAGCGAACTTCTGGTCGGGGTTTGCTTCAGCTGCCTTACGGGTAGCTTCTGCCAGAGCGAAGCCGGTGCACAGAATCAGGTCGTATTCATCATCGATGAAGGTCTGAATGTTGGTGTCGTAGTCAGCTTCAGTTTCGGAAACCAGGTGTGCGATTTCGAAAGTGGGATCTTCAGCTACCAGAGCCTGCAGACCTTCCCAAGTGGTCTGGTTGAAGGACTGGTCGTTGATGCCGCCGGTATCGGTAACCATACCGATCTTGATGGTTTCAACTGCTGCATCATCAGACTGAGCGTCGGAGCCGCCGCCACATGCTACCAGAGACAGGCACATGACGAGAGCCAGAATCATAGCGAGAATCTTTTTCATGAATAAATCATCCTCCTAAAAATTTGTGTCTATAAGGACACATCCATAATCATTATAAAGGAAACATCAAATCTTTGCAACCGTCCTTTGCACAATTTCGACAAGGAATTGACAAAATTGGTAATACCTTTCAATTTTTGCAAATTGTTTTCGGGATTTTTGCATTTTTTGTGCAAAGCACAGCTGGTCATAATTTTACAGCAAAGCCCAAACTAATATTCAAATCTGTTTTTCCGGGAGCATATATCTTGGAAAAACACTTTGCGCTCTGCAAGCGTACGCCCTTCGGGCGCGCACTGCGACAGAGCGCATCCTCGTCGTAGGCAGGAGAGTCTCAAACAAACGCCATCAGGCATTTGTTTGAAGTGCAGCTGCGGTATCCAGTGCAATCTCGATCATTTGTACCATGCTGTTCTGGCGCTGCTTGCTGGTAAGCACTGGCTCATCACGCACCATGTGATCAGAAATGGTGCAAAGGCACAGAGCGTTCTTCCCTGCTCTGGCGGCGTTCATATACAATGCAGCCGCTTCCATCTCGCAGGCCAACACACCCATTTTTGCCCATGCAGTACTGTCCAGTGCATCCCCATAGAACACGTCAGAGGACACAATATTCCCCACATGCAGAGCCACGCCCCGAGCATTTGCAGCCTCTTCGGCAGTGCGCAGCAGCTTGTAGCTGGCAATGGGTGCAAAGGTGCCGGGCAGGTCATACTGCTTGGCATAATTGGAGTCAGTGCAGGCCCCCATGCCTGCCACAACGTCCATTACATGCAGATCTTGGCTCAATGCACCGGCAGAACCGATACGAATGATGTTTTCCACGCCATAGAAATGGAACAGCTCATAGCTATAGATCCCCATAGACGGCATACCCATACCGCTGGCCTGCACCGTCACAGGCACGCCTTTCCAGGTACCGGTATACCCCTGTACCCCGCGGACGTTGTTCACCAGCACTGCATTTTCCAGCAGATTTTCGGCAATGAACTTTGCGCGGAGAGGATCCCCGGGCATAAGGACAGTTTTTGCGATTTCACCCACTTTGGCAGAAATATGAGGAGTGGGAACGGGAGATTTTTCGGACATAGGATTTCCTCCTTCAGACAATCATCACAGAAATTATATGAGCATTTGGGATGAATGTCAAATTGCATCTTCCATGATTCTATGTTAAAATTATAGATTAGAGAGAATCTGCGGGAGGTCTGTATTTATGAGCACCATTCTAACAATCGGCATCGCCGGGGGCACCGGCTCCGGCAAAACCACGATCACCAGACGCATTATGGAAAGCTTCGGCGGAGACGTCTCCGTAGTCAATCACGATAACTATTACAAAGCTCATGATGAACTAACCTACGAGGAGCGCTGCAAACTCAATTACGATCATCCCGATGCCTTTGAGAATGATCTAATGATCCAGCATCTTCGCCAGCTGAAGGCCGGCAAGACGGTGGAATGCCCCGTTTATGACTACACCATTCATAACCGCAGCAAAGAGACGATCACCATCTACCCTGCTAAAGTCATCATTGTGGAAGGCATCCTGATCCTTGCAGATAAGCAGCTGTGTGATGAAATGGATATCCGTGTATTTGTAGATACTGACGCAGATGTGCGTATTCTCCGGCGTATCATCCGCGATGTCAAGAAGCGGGAACGCACACTGGAGTCCGTTATCGACCAGTACCTGACCACCGTAAAGCCCATGCATGAAGCATTCGTGGAACCCAGCAAGAAAAATGCCCATGTCATCATCCCGGAAGGCGGGCAGAATCAGGTAGCACTGGATATGGTCATCACCCGCATCCATAAGCATCTCTACGGAAAATAATCAGACAGGAATCACAATATGGCAAAGCTTTATTTCAAATATGGTGCAATGGGCTCCTCCAAGTCCGCACAGGCTCTGATCACCAAGTTCAACTATGAAGAACGGGGCATGAGCGTGTGGCTCATCAAGCCCAGCATCGACGATCGAGATGGCGCAGACATTCTGCGCTCCCGCATCGGTCTGGAAGCAAAGGCACAGATCATCACTCCGGAGGAAAACATCGTGGAAGCCTATAAGGCAGCGGGCGCACACCATGTGATCATTTCCGATGAATCTCAATTCTTCACCCCTGAACAGATCAACCAACTGCGTTTTCTGGTGGACAACGAAGACATCCCTGTCCTGTGCTTCGGCCTGCGCACGGACT
>JAGBAT010000118.1 GCA_017938835.1 Oscillospiraceae bacterium
CTGAGAGGTCGAACTGTCACCCCCATCTCCGCACTCCATTCAGTGCGGTGTAGCGACCTCTCCACCGAGCAAGCTCGGTCCCCCTCCCCTTGGTAAAAGGGGAGGCTTTGCCCAAATCCACCTCCGCACCTTTCATAGGCTCCCCTTGCCAAGGGGAGCTGTCTGCGAAGCAGACTGAGAGGTCGAACCCTCACTCGTTCCACTCCTCATCCCCTGCATTGAACACGACCTCGATGACCTGCTTCTCCTGGGGCTTGTCCGGCAGACCGTACAGGTCACGGGTCAGAGCCGTCAGGTCCTTCAGCACCGTGGTCATCTCCTTCATGGCCTTGGTGTCCACCTTTTTGAAGGTCTGCTCCTCGGTGTACTTTTCCCCCTCGCTGCTGACCTGCACCAGATGGCGGTTGAACTGCTGCGTATCCGTCAGTGCCTGTTCCGCTGCCGCCAGCACCCGCTCGGTGCTGTCCATGAGCCGCACCATGCGCTCCGCAGCCTCGTCGCCGAGCCGGGCCGTGGTCTTTTCCACAATGCTGCTGCGGTAATCCTTTCGCGCCTGCACCCATCCTTCCGCACTGGAACGACGTCTGATTCCGCTTTCCTCAATGCCGTATTTTTCTGCAAGCTCACGCATGGTCTGTCTGGTCGTGATGTACTCCGCTTTCACTGCTTCCCAGTCGACTGTACTTCTTCCTATGTTCTTCACCTCCTTTGCTGCCTGTGAAACCAGTGTAGCAAAGGAGGAAACCGATTTTCTATGTCGCCGCCATTGTTGCCTTCTCCCTCCGGGAGAAGGTGCCCGCAGGGCGGATGTGGGGGGATCCTTTCCACCGCAGCACTATTTTTCTGATCACCGCTGAAGCGGCCGAATTTTGCTGCTCAGTCGGCGTACTTCTGCATAAGCATACGGGTGATCTCGCAGTTGTTGTAGTGATCCATGCAGAACACGTCCAACTGCTGTATCTGCAAGGCGTGGTTGCGGTAGCGCTGGATGACCACACTGTCATCGGTCACGCCTTCGCAGGTGATACTGTTCTTTCCGTCGTCCGTCCGGTAAAACGGGCAGATCACCTCCGATTGTCTGTATGATGGGCCTACGATATGCTTTCACTTCCTTTCTCGTCCTCGTCGGACTTCTGATTGTTTACGCGCCCCCGTCTTTGTCACTTCCGCCGCAGATTCGGCTGCGCTGGTTATGGTCGTTTCCGGTCTGTTATGTCGCGATCTTTCGGTCAGCTTCCGCCATGTCCAGAATGGCCTGATAATGGGGCTTGGTGTAGTGCCTGCCGGACTTCTCCTGTTTGGCGACCACTGCCACATAGCGGTCAAACTCCTCAATACTCAGCCTGTCCATCAAATCATCAAACTGCTCACAGCTCAGCAGCACCTTGCCCTCACCGAGACCCAACAGTGCCTCTCTTCGGCGGTCGGCTTCCGAGAGAGAGAGAGATTCTGTTTCTTCTTCTGTTTCTTCTTCTCTCTCTTCTTCTGGGTCTTGACCGCATTGATTTGTCATTGACGCGTCATTGACTTTTTTCTTCTTTCGTTCCCGCTGTTTGGCCTGCCGGTTGTACTCTCTCAGCTCCGCCAAACGGTCAACGCTCTGGTATTTCTCCCAGCCCTTGATGTGGATGATGCCGCTCTCGTCCACAGTGATCATGCTGAAGGTCTGAAACAGCTCCAGTGCCTGCTGCACCACTGGGGCGGGGCGGTTCATCTCACAGGCAAGGCTCTTGTGGTCGTAGCCCACTGTGGGGGTAATATACACCCTGCCGTCGTCATTGAGCCGTCCCGCAAGGATCAGCAGCTTGATCCAAATGATCAGCAGGGTGTCCCCCTTGGACATTCGCTCCAGCTGTTTGATCTTCCGGTTTTCAAATAAACCGGTGGATAATTTGATCCATTGAACGTCGCTCACTTCCTCACACTTACCTTGAAGGGCCTGCTGTCGCACTGTTTAAAATACATCGCTCCGATCTTCCCGTTGGCTGCCTCGAAGGCTTTGCGGTCAAAGATACTGCTGCGGCGGGTCTTGAAGTGCACGGTCACATCGCCGTAGGTTCCCTTTTCGCCGTCGCCCATATATGCCATGATCGCGTTGCGGTGCTCTGCCTGACGGGTCTGCAGGCCGCGGATCTTCTCCTCCAGCACCACGTACTCCGTCACATGGGTGCCTACCGGATCCAGCTCCACAGTCTTTCCCGCAGTACTGTCCCCCAGCACTGCTTTCAGCGCATCCGTGGTGCTGTCGCTGCCGTCGGCTGCGGGCGGGGTGCCGGATTCTACATGCTGCCAGAACTGTCGTTCCTGCTCTGCCAGTGCCGCGATCTGCGCCTCATCCCGCTCCAGCTCGAAACAATAGAAGCCCTTGCCGAAGCACAGTACCCCCAGATACCATTTCTGTTTGCCGGTGACCATCATGTAGTGGAGCATCTGCACCTTCCATGCCTCGGGGTAGCTGCCCTCACGGCACTGATGATAGATGTCATAGGAGGCAGTGGTTTTCGCCTCAAAGCCTGCATCCTCCCCCACCACCAGTCCGTCGATGTTGCCGTGGGCAAAGGGGTAATCGGTGTTGTACCAGAAGTTGGGATCGGGCTCCAGCGCCTTCCCCGTGACCTCTGTCCAGCGGTGTCTGACGTATTCTTCCAGATCCCGACCCAGACGCAAGGGTTCCTGCGGGCCGCGGTCCTTGGCGATCAGCTTGCCGGTTTTTTCGCACCAGATCGCGTAGGGACTTGTGTACTTGCTCAGCCCCAGCACGGCTGCAGCGTCGCTGCCGCCGATGGTCTTTTTCCGCTGTTCCAGCCACTCCTCGCGGCTCATATCTGTGGTTGCTTGCTTATAGATCATTGCATTTCTCCTTTCGTAATTCCGTATTGAGCACCATCCGTGCTCTCCTCATTTTTAAAATACACCATAAGTGTTCACCAGTCAATTGAAAAATCCCACAAAATGTGCTCAATTATTTTGTGCACATTTTGTGGGATTGCATAAATACTTATAGTGCTCAGTTGTGGTAATAAAAAAAGACTTCCTGTCAGGAAGTCTTTTTTACTGCTTTGTGTTTGTTCCATTCCTCCACCAGCAGGTGCAGGCCGATGCCTACGATCATGTACCGCAGGCACATAAGCGTCTCGCCGTAGCGTGAGAAGGCATAGGTCATGGCGATCATATAGATATAGATCCAGTATACCGCTGCAAGGAAGCCCACTTCCATCCGGAACTGCTTTCGCTTGAAGCAGAGCAGCACCGATACACAGCAAAGGAAGAAGTCCGCCACTCGCAGCACATCAAGGACGATGGACGGAACGCCAAACAGTTCCACCCAGTAGAAGGTTTTCACCACCATGACTGCCGGCTTGATGACCAGATAGCTCAGCAGCATGGTCAGCGGACTGGTGTCCCACCATGCGTCCATACGGTAAGCGGCCTTGATGCCGTCCTTTTCCAGCGTCAGGTACTGTTTCATGCCGTCGTCCAACGGGTCACCGTTCTCGTCCAGATATTCCGCATATTCCTCCCGCCAGACCTGCTCCACGTTGGTCTCGTAATCCAGTTCCTCATCAGTGGGGCAGCCGAATCCCTGATAAGTGCCCAGCAGCAGAGGATTTCCGCTGCCGTAGGTCAGGGGGATAAAGGCATCAAAGTGCTCGTAATTACGCACCGTCCACGGCACAAGGAACATCATCAGCACCAGACCGTTGATAACCAGCCGCTTCAGCAGCTGCCAGAACGGGAATTTCTTCACCAGCAGGTACACCGCTGTGAACACAGGCATGATGCCGATGGTCGGGCGCAGCATCAGCCCCGCCATGTAGGCAATGACATAGCCTGCAAAGTAACCGGTTTTGCGGCTGCGCCCCATGGCAAGCGTACAGTAGATCGTGGCAGTGAAGCACAGGTAATAGGGCGTTTCCGTCAGGATAACGTTGTCCATCCACGCCAGATTGGGCAGCAGGAACGCCGCCGCTGCCAGCAGACCGTACTTTTTCTCTGCAAACAGCGTTACAGACTTGTACACCAGAAACGGGGTAATGCAGCCCATCAGGCACCAGAACAGCTTCACCATCACCCAATACAGGCGTGCCTGTCCGAACAGCTTGGTAAATAGTCCCAGCAGCACCGGCATGCCCGGCATGATCATGGCCGAGGGGCTCACCTGATAGATGGCGACGGTACCGGTGGCGGCAAAGGTGATGCCCCCTCCGATGTAGCCCATATCGTCGTTGGCAAGGTTGTATTCAGGGCCAAGGATGCACAGCACAGCAATTCGCTCGATATACATGACCAGCATCAGCAGCAGTTGGTCGTTGTTCCGCAGCCCGGCAAGATGTTCGCGCAGGGTAAATTTCCCCATTGTGGAGAGTGGCACCCGTTCACGAACCCAGAAAAAACAGCACAGGAACATCACCACGGCAATGGCGCACAATACGCCGACGCCCAGTTGATAGCCGCGTGCAGCGTTGCCCTGA
>JAGBAT010000119.1 GCA_017938835.1 Oscillospiraceae bacterium
GTTTGATCCTGGCTCAGGATCAAACTCTCAATAAATTGTATCTTAGCTGACTTTCGTCAGTTAAAACCGATCCATTGAAAACTTAATCTAGTTTCAAAATAAATCTCAAAATAGAATCTTTTTTATAGTCGGTTCCCACCGACTTCTCAAAAGAGCCCTTTTATATCTGGTGCTTAAAAGCTTTTAGCTTTTCTTACATTGTTTAATTTTCAAGGTACATCGCGCCGCATCAGCGGAGCTTAACTACTGTAACACATTCGACAAGGTTTGTCAACAAGTTTTTTGCATTTCTACAAACTTTTTTGTTTTCAGCGCCTGTCTCTCGCGACAGCTTTGTTATATTACCACCTCATCCCCTGTTTGTCAAATACTTTTTTCACTTTTTTCTATTTATTTTTTCTCTTCATATATCTTCCATTTTCTTCCTGCTTTTTCCACTATATATTGTTATCTGTTTCACTTACTTTTATACAAAGAAAAAGCGTATCTTCGGCAGATACGCTTTTCTGTTGGTTTTCATGTTCTATTTCACTGTATTTTCCAATGCACCGATACCATCAATTTCACAGCGGACAACATCACCGGAACCTAGCCATACCTGCGGGCTCATGCCCATGCCAACGCCGGAAGGTGTGCCGGTTGCAATAATGGTACCTGCCTTCAGCGTCATCCCCTGACTCAGTTCATGAATGACTGTATCGATCGTGGTGATCATCAGGCGTGTATTACTGTTCTGGCGAAGCTCCCCGTTCACATAGCAGCGAACACCCACTTCCGGCAGCCAGCCCAGTTCCTCTTTGGTAACGATCCATGGGCCAATGGGTGTAAAGTCATCCAGACTTTTTCCGAAATACCACTGCTGATGTTTCTTCTGAAGATTACGTGCACTGACATCATTCAAAATGGTATAGCCCAGCACATAATCCTTCGCATCCTCTAATGCAACATCTTTGGCATCTTTTGCGATCACAACAGCCAGTTCCACTTCGTAGTCCAGACTGTCTACAATATTGAAATGACCATCAATATATTCATCGGGCCCAACCGCGCGGTTCAGACGCTTACCAAAATAAATGGTGTTGGTCTTGTTCTTATCATAGGACACGCCAGCCTTGATCGTCTCATCCTGATGATCCTTGTAATTGACACCCAGACACAAGATATCCTGCGCAGGCTGAGGAATAGGAGAAAGCAGCTTACATTGCGCAAACACGTCACCATCAGTGGTATCCACTTTTGAAAGCAGGTCAGCAGGAATTTCCCCACCCAGTTCTCTGATGAAGTCAGACATTTCTTCCGCCTGATACCCCAGAGCGGATACGGGCACAATTTTTCCCCCGTCGCTGCTGACCACACCGACTTTGATTTTACCGTCGCACGCATAAGTCGCTAGTTTCATATTCTCCCTCCATTTATTTCACACTGAAATCTTCACTTTTCACGGTTAGATTCCGATTATAATACGGGTCCTCATAGCCTTTCCATCGTTCTGTAAAGCGCTGCTTCGCTTTCTGATCGGAACTTGTCTGCCCCGTCGTATGATGATACAGCTCTGCATAGGGTGTCCATACAGTCAGATGTCCCTCTTTACGCAGTCGGAGGCAAAAATCTACATCTGCAAAGCAGCCCATGGATGCGTCCATGCCATCCAGCCGTTCCCACAGTTCCCTGCGCACCATCATACAGGCCGAGGATACCGCGGAGTAATTTTGCGCAAGCGTCATGCGGAATTTATAGCCGTCGTTCCCGCGAGGAAAATGGTGGTGTGCTTTGAGCACTGTACCGTCAGCACCGATGATGAGACCGGCATGCTCCACAGTATCATCAGGGTACCAGAGCATGGCACCAACCGCACCCACATCCTTGCGCTGGGCAAACATGAGCATCTGCTCCAGCCAATCAGGTGTAATGATTTCCGTGTCGCTGTCCAGCAGAACCATATAGTCACCTTGCGGCATGCCGTCTGTGATAATCTCATAATTGGAATAGGTCGTCTTTTCGCGAACAGAAGAAATGCAGCGTTCCAGACCTGTATCACCAGAAATCACAATGGAAATCAGCGGCGTTCCATGGATTTCATACACAACACGGTATGTCGTAGGCACAGAGGAATCCGACACAGTGCCTTGCAGCCCAGTTCTATCCAAATGCTCTGCAAGCGCCTTCTTGCCGGATACCATGGTATAAGGCTTTGCCGTCACATTGGAAGCTGTGGATGCGGCATGGTTGCGCCAATAGTACAGGATTTTCGCAATGTGGACAATGTGCTCTGCCTTTTCTGTCAGACGCAGGATCAGGTCATAGTCCTGACTGCCATCAAACTCGCTGCGAAAACCGCCCGCCCGCTCCAGAAGCTCACGGGAAAACGCGGTGAAGTGGCAGATGTAATTGTAGCTCCGCAAAGTATCCGGAGCATAGTCCGGTTTGTAGTGGGGACTGTATGCATCAGCGGGTGTGACGAAAAAGCTATCTTCATCGGTATACAGGAAATCAGCATTCTGTTCACAGACTGCTGCCATCATTTCATACAGTGCCGCAGGATGCAGCAGATCGTCGTGGTCAAACAGTGCAATGTAGTCCCCTGTAGACATTTCAATGCAAGCGTTGGTGTTACCGGAAATACCAAGATTTTTTTCCAGTTTTCGGTAACACACACGGGCGTCCACAGCAGCGTACTGCATACAAATTTCTCCCACATTTGTATGTGCTTCATCACTGCCGTCTGCCAAGCACAGCTCCCAGTTTCCATAGGTCTGGTTCTGCACCGACTCGATCATTTCCCGTAAGAACTGTTCGGGCGTGTTATACAGAGGAACCAGAATGCTGAACTTGATCTGTTGCGGGAATCGCACCACTCTCTGTCGATTCAGTTCCTTTTTTGTATATGCACCAATACGCAAACCGAGCTTCGTCTGAATTTTATGTACCAGTTTACGGAAAGTATTCGCAATACCGTTTCTGCGAATACTGCTTAAAAGTCTCCTTATCATATTCATTTATCTGCGTCCACCAAATCGTGTGTCTTCCTCTTTGATCAACTTGATCTGCCCGACAAACGGCAGCGGGGTCATTTTTCCGGTAAGTGCATTGTATGCCCCGTATACCATGAGCAACGGTGGAATCGCTGCAATGACGCCAAATACCGCACCAAACGTTGCTTCCAGAATCTCCGCAAACAAACTGACAACAATATTGACAACAAACAAGACTAATCCCTGATTTGCATGGAATTTCGCATACTGTGAATTTGGCAGCAACAGCAGCGGCAGAAAGAAGAAAAAGCCAAAGTAGCTCGCTGCGCAGATCACACGCTGATTCTTTTCAGGCAGGGCACGCTCTGCCTGCTCAAACTTGGATTTATAGTAATCCTTGCTGCGGGGATCATGGGATCTATGCTGTTCGTATGTATTCCCCTGATAGGGGTGATCCGTCTTTGTAAATTTCCAGGTCTCGCGCTTGACAATGTTCTGTTCTTCTCGGATGCGTGCGTGGGTACGCGCTTTTTCAGAGTGCGTGCTTTCCCGTGCAGATTTGGATACACCTGCATTCAATCTGCCACAGGCAGGGCAGAACAGTTTCCCTTCCGGTAAATAGGAGCCGCATTTTGGACAGCTTCTCATAGTCACACCTTCTTTATCCATACTTTGATAAATCCAGTATACCATTGCAGCTCCTATTTTGCAATCACAGACAAATGTTCACGAACAGAAACGGTGTTTGCCGATGGTCACGATCAAAGGCCGGCTCCAGATCCAGGAGCTGGTGGCAGTATTGGGATTGAAGTAATAGATCGCGCCTCCGGTAGGGTCTGCCCCTGCAAGGGCTTCCCGTGCTGCTTTATAGGCACTGTCCGCAACCGGCTGGTTCCATTGGCCGTCATACAGGCAGGTAAACGCACCGGACTGATAAATTACGCCAGAGATGGTGTTTGGGAATGATGGGTGCTCCACACGATTGAGAACCACAGCGCCCACCGCTACCTGACCGGAATAGGGTTCCCCGCGGGCCTCCGCGGAGATCAGACGCGCCAGCAATGCCACATCCCCGCCGGAGTTGCCGGAACCGGAGCTGCTGCCGGCATTGATGCCCAGAGCAGCCAAAGTAGCAGAGCCCGCAACCCCATCAGCTGTCAGGCCATTTTTCTTTTGGAAGTATTTGACTGCTTTTTCCGTGCCGCTGCCGAAAACGCCGTCAATGCTGCCATCGTAATAGCCCCACTGCTTCAGCTTCGTCTGGATCTGCTTCACCGTAGAACCGCTGCTGCCTTTTTTATAGGATGCAGCAGAGACCGCTGTTGCCAGAATGCTCGCAACCATCAGCATCGCAAGCAGTATATAAAGTATCTTATGTTTTCTGAATCTCATAAAAAAGACTCCTTCAGCTATCGTTTCCAATAGTATCTGAAGGAGTCTTGATTTTATTCAAATTTTATGGAATGAAATACGAATCAGTTCAGACCGTTTGCCAGAGTGTCGATTTCTTCCTTGATCTTGGCTGCAAATGCGTCGAATTCCATTGCGCCCATATCGCCGCCTGCGCGGGTACGAACGGAGATGGTGCCTGCTTCTGCTTCCTTGTCACCAACGACCAGCATGTAGGGGATCTTCTGCATCTGAGCTTCGCGGATCTTGTAACCGATCTTTTCGTTGCGCAGGTCGGTTTCTACGCGAATACCCATTGCATCCAGCTTTGCTGCAACTTCCTTAGCGTAATCAGCGGTTCTATCGGTGATGGGCAGTACCTTTACCTGAACAGGTGCCAGCCAGGTGGGGAATGCGCCGCCGAAGTGTTCGGTGATAACGCCGATGAAGCGTTCAATGGAGCCCAGAACAACGCGGTGGATCATAACGGGGCGATGCTTCTGACCGTCTTCGCCAACATATTCCAGTTCAAAGCGTTCGGGCATCTGCATATCCAGCTGAATGGTGCCGCACTGCCAGGTTCTGCCCAGAGAGTCTGCCAGATGGAAGTCCAGTTTGGGGCCATAGAATGCGCCGTCGCCTTCGTTGATAACGAAGTCCTTGCCCATAGCAATGATTGCCTTCTTCAGGGTCTCGGTTGCAAATTCCCAGTCAGCTTCGTCGCCGATATGGTCTTCGGGCATGGTGGAAACTTCGATCTTGTAGCTCAGGCCAAATACAGAGTAAACCTCATCGAACAGGCGAACGACGTTCTGGATCTCTTCTTCCATCTGCTCACGGGTCATAAAGATGTGAGCATCGTCCTGTGTAAAGCAGCGTACACGGAACAGGCCGTGCAGAGCACCGGACAGTTCGTGACGGTGAACCAGACCCAGTTCTGCAACACGCAGAGGCAGTTCACGGTAAGAGTGGGGTTCGGATGCATAAACCAGCATACCGCCGGGGCAGTTCATGGGCTTAACTGCATAGTCTTCGCCGTCGATCTTGGTGAAGTACATGTTGTTCTGGTAGTGGTCCCAGTGACCGGAACGGTGCCACAGAGCTTCGTTCAGGATCATGGGAGTGGAGACTTCCACATAGCCATAGCGCTTATGAACGCTGCGCCAGTAATCCAGCAGAGTATTGCGCAGAACCATGCCCTTGGGCAGGAAGAAGGGGAAACCGGGGCCTTCGTCACGCAGCATGAACAGACCCAGTTCCTTGCCCAGCTTGCGGTGGTCGCGCTTTTTTGCCTCTTCCAGCATGTTCAGGTAAGCTTCCAGTTCAGTCTTGGAGGGGAAGCAAGTACCGTAAATACGCTGCAGCATCTTGCGGCTGGAGTCACCACGCCAGTAAGCACCAGTAACGTTCATCAGCTTGATACCGTTGCCCTTGACACGGCCGGTGGAATCCAGATGAGGACCTGCGCACAGGTCAGTGAAGTCGCCCTGCTTATAGAAGCTGATAACAGCATCTTCAGGCAGATCGTTGATCAGTTCGACCTTATAGGGCTCGTTCTTTTCTTCCATCAGCTTCAGAGCTTCTTCTCGAGGCAGTTCAAAGCGTTCCAACTTGATCTTTTCCTTGCAGATCTTACGCATCTCTGCTTCCAGAGCGGTCAGAGTATCGGGAGTAAAAACAGTTTCGCAGTCGATGTCGTAGTAGAAACCGTCATCAATTGCAGGGCCGATTGCCAGCTTTGCATCAGGGTACAGACGCTTGATAGCCTGTGCCAGAATATGGCTGGTGGTGTGGCGATACATATCGCGGTATTCTTTGTTTTCAAAAGTAAATTCCATGATTTGCGCACTTCCTCTTTCTATGAAAAATAGTATTTCTTTTGATAAAAAAATAAACACCCCTGACATATCAGGGGTGCAGTAAATCACACGGTTCCACCCTGAGCTTTCACTCAGCAACGCTATATCGGGCGTTAACCGGGTGCGCCTACTCACACTGTTTTCGGACACCTGCTCGGGAGGGGTAACGGTTGTGGTCTTCCCTGCCCGGCTCACACCATACACCGGACTCTCTGAAAGGGCAGATGACACAGGTCTTCTCCGTCATCGCTTTTTTTATCAATAGTGACATAATAGCACCACTGTTTTGATATGTCAAGCAAGAACACTTGTATTTTTTCTCGGGCAGTGTTAAACTGTTGGCAACTGATTATAAGGAGTGTTTGCCATGATGACCAAACTTGCAACCACCAGTTTCCCTGTCGTGCTCAATACGGAAGATAACCTGAAAAAGTATATTTCATACATCGAGCAGGCGGCAGCAGAAGGTGCAAAGCTGATCGTTCTGCCAGAGCAGTCTCTGCAGGGCTATCTGCCCACACTGGAAGAAGTCTCTGACGAGACTCGTTCCTATCAGCTGGCGAACGCCGAGCTTGTCCCTGAAGGCAAGAGCACACAGCTGCTGATCCAGCAGGCAAAGCAGCATGACATTTACATTGTTTGGGGTATGACTGAACAGGATGCCGACGACGCCAATGTACTGTACAACACCGCCGTGCTGGTCGGTCCCGAAGGCTTCGTAGGCAAATATCGCAAGGTACATCAGCCCGGCTGCGAAAGCCAGATCTACACCCACGGCACCAAGTTCGAAGTATTCGACACTGCCATTGGCAAAATCGGTTTGATGATCTGTTACGACAAGGCTTTCCCCGAATCTGCCCGTGAGTTGTATGTACAGGGCGCCGAGATCATCTGCGTTCCCGCTGCATGGCCCATGGCAGGCGATCCCGCTGCTCCCGATGACAGCGACCCCATCCTAGATATTTTCAATATGTACGATAAGACCCGCGCAGCAGAAAACGCAGTATTCTTTATTTCCTGCAACCAGTCCGGCACTGCAGGTACCATCAACTACTGCGGTCACAGCCGCATTACCCATCCATTCGGCATGGAAATGGCCTGCACCGGCTGGGGCGAAGGCATCGTCTTTGCGGAAGCAGACATTCAAGAATCCATCACCATGGCAGGCGGCCCCGCCGTCCGTTTGGACAGACATCTGGAAGCCTATCAGAACATTGGAAAGATGTAACACAAAAAGTTCTGATCAAGTCATAACAAGGCCTTCGTATGGTCGTAACCATACGAAGGCCTTGTTATTTAATTGTCTGCTATGAGTCCCTATTCACAAATGCTCAGAAACTATTACGACTGTCACAAGGAAATAGCCAAAGACGCATGATTCTTCTCCACGATACCTGATAGCTGTTTCCCCCCAACACCGGTCAGGGTTTTATATTACCCGATATAGTTTCACAATTCCGTCGTCATAGACGCAATCAAAATGTTCTGCAAAATATGGTTCATCCACAGCATAACTGTACTTCTCCGAAGGGCCGATCACGACATAATCAATATTGTACTGCTTGAAAATATCGGGATAATATTCCGGTTCCTCATACATCGCCTTGGCTGCAGAGATTTGTTCCTGATAATCCAAACCATGATAGTACAGATAGGACGGGCTGCCGCAATGGATATTCCGCCCGGTCAGCACCGCAACGGCATTGTTGTGTCTGGTATCCGTGAGAATGATATCATCAGGCTCAGTGTGCTCCATGACATATTCCGCCAGTTGGTACTGAGACGGATCAATGAGCTGATATTCTGCCATCAGCTCACGTCCCATGGTCAGCACCGCGGAGATCGTACACAAGAAAATCGTCAGAACTGCAGCGGGCTTGACCCAAACGCGGCTGCGGAATTTTTCATACAGCGACCACATAAATTCTGCTGCTACACCGCATACCAGCAGGTACGCCACATACAGCAGTTTATTATTATCGTAGACATTTGGCTGGAATACCACCAGTTCCGCGATCAGACCGATGATCAGCACCGGGAATGCTACAGAAGTAAATTTTCTTCCAAGCAGCAAATACCCGGGAATGAACATCAGTACGGCTATGCCCAGATTCTTGATATAGAACCAGATATAGTTGTCATCAATATTGGCCCAGTTGAAATATCCGCGCAGGAATCCATCCCCCGTTGCTTGCCCGAAGGTCCAAATCAGCAGCTGCGGTACTGCCAGACAGGCTGCGATCACCAGGTACGCCCCCCATGTGGAGCACAGTTTCTGCCAACCGTAGCGCTCTCCATACCGCTTGAGGAGTTTGAACAGGACATACAAAAATCCGCATCCATACAGTATAAGAAGGATCAGCAGCAAATTGGTCTGCCGCACGCCGATAGCATCCAGTATCAGTTGGGTCAGCTGCATAAATGCAATAATGCCGATCAGCAGCATTTTCGCGCAGTAATCTGCAACGGTGATCTTACATTCCTTCGCCAGTTTCATCAACAGCCAGCAGCCGGACACCAGTGCCAGTGCCAAAAAGGAGTGGGTATGGATCATGGGCAATGCCCCAGCAAACAGACCGACTGCAGGGAACAGTCCTTCTTCATCCTGCCATACCGCGCGGTACAGAAGGCACAGCGCAAAGAACAATACAGCGTAGCCGAACAGGGTTGCCCGCTGAGGCAACAGCATGTCCACCACCATATTCACCCAACGGATATTTTCATCCGTCAGATTGGTAGGCGTTTGGTAAAAGCCTGTAAACAGACGAGTGAAGTTTTCTTGCAAGCTATCCGGTCCCGTGAGGAAATATACAAAGCCGAAACCTCCGTTCAGGAAAAACAGCACCCAAGCCAAAAGGGTCTTTCCATTTTGGCCGAGCCATGTGCGCAGGAACACCCATGCGCCATACATGACCTGCGCTCCCGCAAACAGCATCGGGAAGCAATAGGACAGTTTCAGGCTTGAGCCCCAGAGATACAGCGAGGATGAAATGCTGTCCGACAAAAACGGATAAGACAGCCGCGTTCCCGGCAGAATGGAGTACTCCGGCGGGAAGGTTTGCTGCTGCGCAATACTGGTGATAAATCCAAGATGCATGCTCATATCGCCGTAAGTGGCCTGACTGGAATACACCGCTCCATCGCGGAACTCCAGCCCGCTGAGCACCAACACCAAAAATACGGCGTACACCGCAACCGGTACCGCAGCATAGCGCAGCTCCGGTCTTTTGATTTCTTCCGAAACGGCACATCTTTTTCCTCGTAGGGAAACAACCACTGTCACAAGAATTGTGACTATCGCTGCCAAAATGTGCGCTGTCACCCCAAAGTCAAAGAGGAATGCAAACAGCGCCGGCATCCACTGCAGCAACACACTGCCTAACACACTGCCGCCCAGCACTTTCACAGAAGTCTTTTCAGTTTTTAAAAGCACCTGTGCCAGTGCAAGTCCGCAGACCTGAAACAGCAGAAAATATAAAACAGCAATGACGTTGCCCTGCATACTGCCGCTCATGGTTTCCTCCTTGATCATTGGATTTTTATGGTATGACGCAAAATTTTCCAAATATGTTCCGTTAAGAAAAAAAGCCACAGCCATAGGCCGTGGCTTTTCCTTTTCAATTAAACGTTAAAGCGGAACAGAGTAACGTCACCGTCATGCATGACGTATTCCTTGCCTTCGGAGCGAACCAGCCCCTTTTCCTTGGCTGCAGTCATAGTGCCACAGGCCTTCAGATCGTCAAACGCAACGATCTCAGCACGGATGAAGCCGCGTTCGAAGTCAGAGTGGATTTTGCCTGCTGCCTGAGGTGCCTTAGTCCCCTTCTTGATGGTCCATGCACGGACTTCATCGGGGCCGGCAGTCAGGAAGCTGATCAGGCCCAGCAGTGCATAGGAAGTCTTGATCATGCGATCCAGACCGGACTCGGTCATCCCCAATTCCTCCAGGAACATCGCCTTTTCTTCGTCATCCAGAGCAGCCAGTTCCTCTTCGATCCGTGCGCAGATAGGCAGCACCTGAGCATCTTCCCCGGCAGCAATCTCCTTGACAGTCTGGTAGTATGCATTGTTTTCGTAATCAGCTACACCGTCTTCGTCCATGTTTGCTGCATAAATAATGGGTTTCAGGGTCAGCAGGTCAGCGCCGCGAACAATTGCCATATCTTCCTTGTCGCAGTCAAAGCTTCTTGCAGACTTGCCGTCGTTCAGATGTTCCAGCAGCTGTTTGAACACATCCAGTTCGTGCATTGCGCCCTTGTTGCCGCTCTTGGCCACCTTGGACAGACGATCGATACGGCGAGTCACCATTTCTGCATCAGACATGATCAGCTCCAAATCAATGGTTTCAATGTCACGGCGGGGATCGGTGGAACCGTCTACATGGATGACATTTTCATCGTCGAAGCAGCGCACAACATGAACGATCGCATCAGTTGCGCGGATGTTATCCAGGAACTTATTCCCTAGACCTTCGCCCTTGGACGCTCCTTTGACCAGACCTGCAATGTCCACAAATTCGATGACAGCGGGAGTAAACTTCTTGGGGCTGTACATTTCTGCCAGAAAATCCATTCTCTCGTCGGGAACGGAGACCATGCCCACGTTGGGCTCGATGGTGCAGAAAGGATAGTTTGCAGACTCAGCACCTGCATTGGTAATTGCATTGAACAAAGTGGACTTGCCTACATTAGGAAGCCCAACGATACCTAATTTCATATATTTCAAAACTCCTTTATTTGCAATGGTTTTTCGGGTTAGGGGGATGCTCTCCGCACCAATTCCGCACCAATTTTTCCGCAGCGCACCATTTTTCAACTTGCCAACATGGTGTTTTGTTCGAACTGTTTGATGGCATTGTTCAGAGATTCATCGGTAACATGGACATAGCGATCCATGGTTGTTTTGATGCTCGAATGACCGAGCAGCTTTTGCAGGACTTTCGGCATAACTCCGCTTTCGATTGCACGGGTGGCATAGGTGTGTCTCAGAGCGTGCATACAAAATCGCTTGATCTTACCCTCATCGCACAGCTTGTACAGATGAGTATCATAGGAACTGTTCTTTGCAGGCTCTCCGGTGCGGTAATTGATAAACACCAAATCTCTCATGCAGAGATATTTGGTTTCGCCGGTGCGGCGATCCACATATTCCAGAATCTGAGACAGCAATTCCGATTCCTTGCGGGTGTGACGTTCTTCGTAGCACGATTTCAAGATATCGTATGCCCGATTTGTCAGCGGAATGGTGCGGTAACTGCTTTTGGTCTTTGGAGGACCGGCACGCCAGATACCTTCACCATGGCGGTATTCCAGAGTTTTACTGACAGTCAGTGTATGCTTTTTCCAGTCGATAGAATCCCAGGTCAAACCGATCATTTCCGAAGTGCGCAGCCCGGTCTCTAACAGCAGCACATACTGTCTGTAGTTGTGAGAACGTTTTGCGGTTTCCAGAAAGGTTGCCTGTTCTTCCACAGTTAAGAACTTGATGTCATCTACAGCCCGGACAGGTTTCGTATAACGAACGCCGTCCATAGGATGTTTGGTGAGCATATCATTCATCACTGCCGCCCGGAACATGGTTCCCATCGCAATATATGTCTGTCGGATGGTAGAACCTGCGTAGGTTGCTTCCATCCGATTGAGAACGATCTTGCAATGCATGGGTTTGACGTCGCATA
>JAGBAT010000120.1 GCA_017938835.1 Oscillospiraceae bacterium
CCTTCAGAACGGTGTTGCCCTTCATAACGGAAACGCCGATGTTAACGTTTTCTGCACGAACTTCTTCAGAGAACTGGAAGTCACCGTCAGTGCCGGAGAAGTCCAGAATCTTCATGTCGGGGTAAGCTGCGACTGCACCCTGTGCGGTGGGCATGTCGGTGCAGATGAAGTCGACCATGTCGGTTTCCAGAGCCATCAGCATTGCGGGAGCGGTTTCAGCAGCACTCTGTACGTTGGCACCTTCAATCTGAGGCAGGCACTGGTCATACCAGATGGTAGCGAGCTGAGCGGTGCAGGAGCCGCCAGCCAGATCGGCGATAGAGGCTGCGTTTGCAAATTCACTGTCAGCCTTGGTAACGCAAACGATGGTAGCGTAGAAGTAGGGGCCTGCAAAGTCGACCTGTTCGGAGCGCTCAGCAGTCATGGACTGACCGGCGATGACAGCATCAAAGGTGGCGGTCTGAACACCGGGAACCAGAGAGTCCCAGTCGGACTGAACAATTTCCAGCTCCCAACCATTTGCTTCAGCGATTGCCTTAGCAATCATGACGTCATAGCCGTTTGCGTAGGAACCGGGAACATTGGAGATGGGAACTGCGCCATTGGAATCATCGCTCTGAGTCCAGTTGTAGGGAGCGTATACACATTCCATAGCGACGGTCAAAACGCCATCTTCCACACCGGAAACGACTTCGTTTTCGGAGCCGCCGCATGCAGCCAGGGACAGGATCATGGCCAGAGCCATCAGCATTGTTACGAATCTTCTCATTTTTTCTTCACCTTTCGGAAATGTATTTGCGGGAATTTCTCTTCCTCCCGCTGGAATAAAAACTGGACCGCTTTGTCAAGCGGTCCATGGAAATACGGGTACATGTTCAAAAAAGAACAAAATCCGAATGGCCATTGATAGCGCTTCACAAAGAATTTGTGACAGTCCGTCAGATATTCTCTGACGCCCCAGCTACAGCAAAACAGGCATTTTCCTGCGCTTCGGCGGTATCCCTTTTCCAACCAACGGCTGCCTGGCCTTGTCGGAAGGTACTAATGAGTCCCGCGCCTCTATCTAAGCGATTCAATTTTGAATGAATGATACCACCGAATACTTCTCTTGTCAATGCTTTTTTTCAGAAAGAACTTGTTTTTATTTAAATGACTAAAGTTTTTCCAAAATGTGGATTATTATTTCCGCTTTTTCATGTAATGTTCACAATTTCAGTAATTACAAGAAGAAATTCATAAACTATTTAAATGCAATTCACAAAATTCATTTTTAGATGGGGTAATATAATCATGCGAAGAACATAATAGATAAAAAATTTCTCTCACTCTCTTTCTCTTTTCCTTTTAACGAAGATGGCCCGGATTATCCGGGCTTTCTTTGTATCATTCATACAGGAGGATAAAACATGAAATATACTACCAAACTTGTTGCACTGGGAGTAGCTGCAGCTGCGGCAGGCGTATTCCTTTATAAGAAGTATCAGAATTCCTATGAACAGATTCCGGATAATGCCGAATCTCAGGCTGACAGTGACTTTGTACCTATGGATTCCGTTGCCGACGATTTTGAAATCATTACGTTGCATACCGATCAGATCATGTTTGAAGAATAAAAACAGTGTACTTGTCTAACAAATCGGGTGCAGTTCATCAGTATCAATGTCTTTTTTCGGTGGTTTTACTCTGACAGCTCAAACAGCGCACATTCATAGTTTGCTACATAATATCGGATGTTTTTTCTGCCTTTCTGAATGACTGTATGACCCTCGGCCTCCAGTTTTTCCTTTTGCGCCTCAATGCCGCCGGGGTATTTGGCGTTGAGTTCGCCATTGGCCTTCAGCGTTCTCCAGTAGGGTGTTTCATCCTCTGTACGCTGATAGCTGGCCCATGCGGCAATAGAGACGAAAATGCCTGCGGTGATCGGCTCCGTAAAATCTGCACCGTTTTTCTTAGCAAGGTATTCGCGGATTTCGCCCACGGTGGTGAGTTTACCGCAGGGGATCCGTTTCATAACAATGTCATAGTCAATGGGGGGAGCAAAGTACATGTTGCTGCCACCATATTTTTCAATGCTTTTCCGGTCAGTAATGGTTTGAAATTTTGGCATGTCCTTGCTGTCATGCAGCATAGCGTTAAAATCTTTCAGATGCTCATTTGCCATTGTTATCACCTCTGTGGTCAGCATAATACAGATTTCTGACATATGCAATGAGACGGTTTTAAATTATTTTGACCGCCTGATATATTTGAAATATGATTCCGGATCATAATAGAAATACATGATCCCGTCAGGGGAGAAGTCCGGACAAATAGCCAGTGCTGCTTTAACAAATTGCGGTTGCTAATGATTGAAAAACAGGTATCACATGTTTGTGATACCTGTTTTTTCATATTTATCGTTCGTATTCGAATTCCAGTTCACCCAGACAGACGGTATCGCCGTCCTTGACGCCCATAGCCTCCAGACGGTCGAAAATACCTGCTTCGCGCATTTTACGGTCAAAGAACATACGGCTTTCGTAGTCCTCAAAATTGGTTGCAGCAACGATCAGGTCGATCCAGCGGCCGTCCACGGTCCATACATCGTCATACTGATTGATAACGGTGTCGGCAGGATCAGCGGAATCTGCCTCCTGTGCGACATATTCAGGCTCGTAAGTGATGACAGGGGGGAGGGTCTGCAGCTTTGCAGCCACAACCTGCATCAGTTCCTTGGTGCCTTCATGGATGACGGCACACATTTCATAGAACTCGTAGCCCTGTGATTCCACATGTGCTCTCAGCTTGTCCAGCTGTTCACGGTCATCACCCAATAGGTCGGTCTTGTTGGCGACGACGATCTGTGGGCGTTCTGCCAGCAGGTCAGAGTACTGGGACAGTTCGGCGTTGATGGTGTCGAAATCTTCAATGGGGTCTCTGCCTTCAAAGCCGGAGCAGTCGATGACATGCACCAGCAGGCGGCAGCGGTCGATGTGACGCAGGAAATCGTGACCCAAACCTGCGCCGTCACTTGCCCCCTCAATGATACCGGGGATGTCTGCCATAACGAAGGACACGCCTTCGGAGACATAGACAACGCCCAGGTTGGGGTACAGGGTTGTGAAGTGGTAGTTGGCAATTTTGGGATGTGCCTTGGAAACAACAGACAGCAGGGTGGACTTGCCCACGTTGGGGAAGCCGACCAGACCCACGTCAGCCAGAAGCTTCAGTTCCAGCACAATCTCTCTTGCCTCACCGGGGAGACCGGGTTTTGCAAAGCGGGGGACCTGACGGGTAGGCGTTGCGAAGCGCTTGTTGCCCCAGCCGCCTCTGCCGCCCTTGGCTACGACCCAGTCTTTGCCGTCGGACATATCGTGCATGACGGCGTTGGTCTCTTTATCGCGAATGACAGTGCCTCTGGGCACACGGATGACCAGGGGTTCGCCGCTCTTACCGCTGCAACGCTTGCCGGAGCCGTCCATGCCGTTGGGAGCCACATATTTGCGCTTGTAGCGGAAGTCCATCAGGGTGGACATGTTATCGTCTACAGTGAAGACAACGTCGCCGCCTCTGCCGCCGTCACCGCCGTCGGGACCGCCGGCTGCGATGTAACGTTCTCTGTGGAACGATACGGCACCGTTGCCGCCGTTGCCGGCTTTTACGGTAATGGTTACCTTATCAACAAAAGATGAGGCCATAGTTCCTCCTTTAAATTCGATGGTATTTGACAAAAAGAAACGAGCAGGTACCGCTAAGTACCTGCCCGCCGAAAAACTTACTGAGTGATCTCGTATACGGAGACCTTCTTGCGATCCTTACCCATACGTTCGAACTTGACGACGCCGTCAACCTTTGCGTACAGAGTCTCATCGCTGCCCTTACCTACGTTAGTGCCGGGGTGGATCTTGGTGCCACGCTGTCTAACGAGGATGTTACCAGCCAGAACGTGCTGACCGTCGGCTTTCTTGGGACCAAGGCGCTTAGACTCGCTGTCGCGACCGTTCTTGGTAGAACCCATACCTTTCTTATGAGCCATGCTTTACACCTCCATGTGTATCAATAGTGGAAACTTAAAAACTTAAGCGTTGATGGTCTTGATTTCGACCTTGGTGTAGGGCTGTCTGTGACCCTGGGTACGACGATAACCCTTCTTGGGCTTCATCTTGAAGACGCGGATCTTCTTGCCCTTGCCGTTCTTTACAACGGTAGCGGTAACGGTTGCACCTTCTACAACGGGGGTGCCAAACTTAGCGTTTTCGCCGTCGATAACTGCCAGAACCTGGTCGAAGTTTACTTCTGCGCCAGCTTCAACTTCCAGCTTTTCGATGTACAGGGTGTCGCCTTCAGCAACACGGTACTGCTTGCCACCGGTTACGATAATTGCATGCTTCATGGTTAGTTTTTCTTCCTTTCTTGCAGGTCTCGCTCTTATGGGTGAACATAGTTCTTCCATAACCCATTCAATGCGGCCTTGATAGAATACCATAAGCATCTGTATTTGTCAATGAAAAATCAACGAAAAATTTATAAAATTTGACCAATTTTAAAGAGTTCTAATGGATACATCTCCGGAGGACAAATGTTCAATGCTCCCGTTGGAATACTGAACAACGAGCGTCAGATCTTCTGCAATATACAGCGCGGTCGCGGGAAGAATCTGGTTTGCTTTTATAACATTCACCGGCTTGCCGTCCAGCATGGAGCGGCTGCGGTATTCGTCAGTGAAGCTGCGATTTTCCAGTTCCGGATAGATGGTGAAAAATTCATTCAGTACTTCTGCAATAAGTTCTGTGCGCCTGTCTTTCTGTTCATGTGAAAACAGACTGCCGGCACGGTCGCGAATCTCTTCTGGGAAACCACCGGCAGGAGAGTGCAGATTCATACCGATACCAAGAACCGCGAAATTTAGGTGTTTGCCATCTGTAGCAAGGGCGGCTTCTGTGAGAATTCCACAGACTTTTTTTCCGTCCACATAGATGTCATTGACCCACTTGATCTCTGCTTTTTTGCCTGAGATATGCTCAATGGCTCTTGCGCAGGCCACTGCGGCGGCAGTGGTGATCAGCAAGCTATTCGTAGGAGATAGGTCGGGGCGAAGCAGGATGCTGAAATATGTGCCGGTATGATCAGGAGAGTAGAAGGAACGACCCATACGGCCACGTCCGTGTGTCTGGTGTGCAGCGGCAATAACCAGACCATGTGGTGCGCCACTATAGCCACGGGCCTTCAGCAGAGTGTTGGTGGAATCCACGCTGTCATATACTTCAACGATCAGGCCCGGATGCTTCAAATGTTTCCGGATAGACTCCGCGCTGAATTCCATAGTCACTCACCCCTTTCATGAGACTATTTTATCATACATGTAAGCTGTCGAAAACAATAAAAAACGCCGCACTGTTCAGTGCAGCGTAATTTTTGAATGATAATCAAATCAGGTTGAGTACCAGAGTCAGCAGTACAAATACCAGAGCCAGCCAAGGAGTTGCCTTGGACAGCTTAGCATCCATGCTCTTTGCCTGACCAGAAGACATGAAGGTTTCAGCACCGCCGGAAATTGCGCCGGACAGGCCAGCAGATTTACCGGACTGCAGCATAACAACAGCGATGATTACGATGCAGCACAGAACCTGAATGACGGACAGAACGGTAGTCAGCATTTATATTCAATCCTTTCAGTGAAATCATTTTTAACAAATGACATAATAACATATTGTTGCCTGAGGTTCAAGCATTTTTTTGAAAAAATCAAGATATTGTGGAGAAGTGTATGTTACTGAACATCCTTTTCAATATCCATGTTCTTGGGCAGTACCAGATTCAGAATAATAGATACCACAAATACGACTGCAACAACATTTGCGGAAAATACGGACTGGACGATTTCGGGGAAGATGCGCCACAGGCCAATCTCAGAGGATGAGGTAAAGCCGATGCCGATGGACAGAGACAGAGCAGCAATGGTGATGTTGCGCTGTGTGAATTCACATTTTGCCAGCATCTGGATTCCGGAGGTCAGAATGGTACCGAACAGCATGATGGTGCAGCCGCCCAGAACAGATTCGGGCAGAGAGGCGAAGAAGTTTGCTACGGGAGGCAGCAGCCCAGCCAGAATCATGCAGCCTGCGCCAGTGGCAAGCGTAAAGCGGTTGACGACACCGGTCATTGCAATCAGACCAACGTTTTGAGAAAAGGAGGTCACGGGAGGGCAGCCCATCAAACCGGAAATGGTGGATGCGTAACCGTCGCATGCCAGAGAGCCGGCAATCTCATTGTCAGTGATGTCCCTGTGAAGACCTCCGGCAGCCAATGCAGAGGTGTCGCCGATGGTTTCGGCGGCGGAGACCAAGAAAATGATACAGACAGAGAAAATGGCACCTAGGTTTAATTCGGGAACGAAAGGCATGAACCTGGGCAGACTGAAAAGACCGCCGGACATAATGGCGGACAAATCGACCTTGCCTATGATAACCGCTGCGATGTAACCAACGATTAGGCCGACCAGAACGGATAGCTGTTTTGCATAGCCTTGTGCACGGCTGTTCCATACCAGACAGGTGATCAGAGTGATGGTGCCAAGAAACAGGTTTTCGGCGGAGCCAAAGTCATCCGCATAACCGCCGCCGAAGCTGCGGGCGCCGACGGTGAACAGAGAGTAGCCAATCGCGGTAACCACTGAAGCAGCAACGATGGGGGAGATGATCTTTCGCCAATATTTTGCGAAAAGGCCAATGGTACCTTCAAAGATACCGCCGACAATAACGGCACCAACAACTGCGCCATATCCATACTGTGCTGCCACTGTGCTCAGGACAGTCACAAAGGTAAAGCTGACGCCCATTACGATGGGCAGACGTGAACCGACTTTCCAGACGGGGTACAGCTGGATCAATGTGGCTATGCCGGCAACCAGCATAGCGTTCTGTAGGAGCAGTGCAATTTCGGTGGTGGAGAGAGAAGGCTGCGCTGCGCCGGCAATGATGGTAATAGGAGTCAGATTGGCAACGAACATCGCCAGAATATGCTGGATACCAAAGGGGATGGCCTTGCCAAGAGGGACACGACCGTCCAGCTGGAAAATGTTGTTGACAGAGCTGGTTTCTTTCATTTTGCTCTCCTTATTTGGTACGCTTTCTGAACAGAATAAAGCAAACTGCGCTGATCGCCATGAGAATGGGGTAGTACAGATAGGGCATGATGTCAAAAGGCGTCAGACCGGACAGGCTTGCTGCAGCCAGCAATTGTGCACCATAAGGGATGATACCCTGACCAACAGAACTGAATATGTCCAGCAGAGAAGCGGAACGCTTGGGATCAACGCCAAATTCATCGCTGATCTCCTTTGCGATGGGACCGGCCATCACGATCGCTACGGTGTTGTTTGCAGTGCAGATGTCCACCAGCAGCGCAAGACCGGCAATGCCGAACTCTGCCCCTTTCTGGCCCTTGATATTCTTGCGGATGATATCCAGGACAAACTGAATGCCGCCATGTTCCTTTACAAGGGAAATGATGCCTGCAACAACAATCGAGATCACAGTAATGTCATACATGCCGGTTACACCATTACCAACTACGG
The DNA here is from genome assembly GCA_017938835.1 of Oscillospiraceae bacterium. Classification (GTDB taxonomy): domain Bacteria; phylum Bacillota; class Clostridia; order Oscillospirales; family Oscillospiraceae; genus HGM13010. Next base: position 7,556 of record JAGBAT010000120.1, read on the forward strand.
CAAAAATATCGCCGAGAGCGATGGTGCCTGCACTGACACCGAAAATGAGGGAAAGAATCATGCCGGTGATGAGGACAATAAAAACGTTGATGCCGATCAAAGCACCGATGAGCACCACCAGATAGGGGATGACCAACAGAACGTTGTAGGTCAGTGCTTCGTCTGCCTGATAATTGATGCCGCTGGTGATGACAAGGAACAGAACGATGGTAATAATGGCTGCCGGGAGAACAATGAAGAAGTTTTCCTTGAACTTGTCCTTCATCTCACAGCCCTGTGTCTTGACTGCGGCAATGGTGGTGTCGGAAATCATGGACAGGTTGTCACCGAACATAGCACCGCACATGACAGCGCCGATGCAGATAGGCATCGCAAATCCGGTCTTTTCACTGATACCCACTGCGATGGGGGCCAGTGCAGAGACGGTGCCTACGGAAGTGCCCATGGAGGTAGAAATAAAGCAGCCGATGACGAATAGACCTGCAACAGCCACACTGCCGGGCAAGATGGACAGGCCAAGACTTACTGTACTGTCGGCACCGCCACAGGCTGTAACAGCACCGGAGAATCCGCCTGCGCACAGAAAGATCAGACACATGGTGATGATATTTTCATCGCCAACGCCTTTGGTAACGATCTTCATCTTATCGTTAAATGATAGCTTCTTGTTTTGCAGAAATGCAATGCACAGTGCAATCAGAAAACCGACGATGGCAGGCATAGCATAAAAGTCACCGGTGATGATACCGGAGCCTAGAAAGATTGCCAGAAATACAATGATGGGCAGAAGTGCCGCTGCATTTCCCTGAACAGGAGTTTTATTCATAATCTCTTTCCCTTCAAACAATATTTGTATAA
>JAGBAT010000014.1 GCA_017938835.1 Oscillospiraceae bacterium
CGACCAGACCGTACAGACCCTGAGTACCGGGAATAACCTGCAGAATCAGAACCTTACCAAAAGCGTTGGGATCTTCACACAGCAGACCAGTGCCTGCTTCACCGGCAATACCGGTACCCTTTGCGGAACCTACGCAGCACAGAGCTGCTGCCAAACCTGCACCCAGGAAACCCAGAGCCATACCACCAAATTGTTCGAGAAACATAATATATCCTCCTTAAATTATTCTGTGATTGTAAAGAATTTTGTTTTCATTTCCAGAGGACGGAACGCAATTCCGCCATCCTTATAGAACTTACCGAAGAACTCCAGACACTGCAGACGCAAGTCATGTACAAAACAGCCCAGCAGGTTCAGGCCGAAGTTCAGTGTGTTGCCAACCAAAGAGATCAGCAGGAAAATAAACAGGTTGCCGGGGATCGCACCAATGGTATTAAATACCTGTGCAATAACACTGCCTGCCAGCATCAGTGCCATCAGTCGGGCATAAGACAGCAGGTCACCGAAGTAGCCGGTCACATTGTTATAAAGTGCACCGAAGATACCTGTAACCTTGCCTAAACCCTCGCCGCTGAGGAAAGAGCCCACAACGATCATCACACCTGCAGCTGCCAACACCCAAGGGCCAAGGCCCAGCACCATGCAGCCGATTCCCAAGAACGCCACCCACCAGGTCAGCTGGTCGGTAAATGCTGCAAGATACTGCTTCCGCTTGACGTTGTCAATAAAGCCGATGACTGTGCCGGTGATAATATGGACAAAGCCCATTGCAACTGCACCGATCAGGATCGTCACAGTATCTTCCAGAGGATTGATCAGATAAGGCAAACCGGTCCATGTGGTTTCGGGGTTGAGGATTTTTGCCACCTGTACAGGTGCATCACCAAAGAAGCCGCCTGTGACAGCACCCCATCCGATTGTGGACAGGCCGCACCAGAAGAACAGCTCGAAGAAGTTCTTCATCATGCCGCCGGGCTTCTTGAGTTTCAGTACCAGCGCACACGCCAGAACCATCAGGATACCGTAACCCATATCCGCCATCATCATTCCATAGAAGAAGATAAAGAACGGTGTCATATATGGATTCGGATCAATTCCGTCATATGCCGGCAAGCTGTACATCTCAGTAACTGCGTTCAGGCTTCTGGATATCTTGCCGTTTTTCAGCTTGACCGGTACTTCAGGATATTCCTCTTCGACAGGATCTTCCGTAGACCATGCACAGTCAAACTTTTCAACAACAGCAGCCATTGCCTCTTCATTTTCTGCAGGAACCCATCCCTGGAACACAGAGACACTGTCTGTGCACATCAGTCTGGATTCTGCTTCCGCCCTTGCAACCTTCGTTGCCAGAGTGTCTGCGCAAAGTTTGATCTGCCCGCGATATTCAGCCAGTGCAATGATCTCGTTGGCACAGTGTTCTTTTTCTGCTGCAATATTTTTCAGAGCGGTTTCAGCAGCAGCAATGTTTTCTGCAGCGGTGCCCTGATATTCATTCAGGTTTACAGCAGCAAAACCTAGGGGACGCAGAGCCAGCTGAGCAGCTTCCAGATCCTCACGATAGCAGACCAAAGCAACATAGCTGAGTGCTTTCTCACTGCTGATCGTAAACAATTCCGCCTTTTCGGTTGCTTCTGCCAGAGCCGACACTGCCTGTGCAAAGTCTACAGACCCCGGGAACGTCCCCAACACCAATGCGCTGGTTTCTGTCCCGGTACAATCCAAAGGCAGATCCAGATCTGCCCAGGGAGTCAGTGCTGCGATATCTGAGTGCTTCACACCTTCCTCCGCAGTCAATCTGCGGATATTGTCATCCAATGCGATGACCTGATTTGCCTTATCCATATGCACCTGAAGATTTGTCTCATCCAGTAGCTCAGACGATGTTACTTCAGGAAGCGGCGACAGCAAACCACCTTTTTCCTTTGCATACTTCTTGAGCAGTGCAATCGCATTGTTCATCGCAGTATGCTCGGTTCTGAGCCGAATCAGTTCAGGTGAGTCTACCCGTTCCAGGAATGTTTCTTCCTGCAGCGCAGCAGAGGGCTCACTGATCTCAACGCAGCCCAGCAGCATCAGCTCACGCAGCAATTCCTCACGCTGAGGAGTTGCCACCATAAGCTTCAGCTTTTTCATTTTTACGATTGCCATTAGCCGTTCACGATCCTTTCTACGATGAGAGCTGCAGCCTGATCAAGCTTGCCCTCAGCGCAGGCGCGCATAGCAGCCTTCTGGTTTTCGGTCTCACCTGCAAGAGTTTTGGCTGCCTCGGTTGCTTTGGCCTCCAGTTCTGCCTGCATGTCAGACACCTTTTGCCGTGCTTCGGCCACTGCGGCTTCCACCGCAGCCTTGCCGGCTTCTACCGCCGCAGCTTCTGCAGCCTTGGAATCCGCAAGCACCTGCGCACGACCTTTTTTGGCAGACTCCTCTGCCTGATTGATCATAGTGATAGCTTCAAATGACATTGACACACCTCCCGCCTGTTTCGACAGGTTTTCATAAATTATTGCATTTTCGCAAGCTATTTACTTTGCCAGTATAGCGCAATTTATCCAATATGGCAAGGAAAATTCCCTGTCTACTTTAGCAAAATTGTATCAAATCAGAGTTATTTTTTTGTCAAAAATGTTAGTTAATTACTTAACAATCTTAATTTTTGGATATCTGCACAAAAATAGTACCCATTTTTTTACGACGCAATTCAAAACAAAAACTGCCCGTTTCGACAGTTTTTGTTTTGATTCGATCATTTTCAATTCTTATCTTGCATTTGCACAAGATGTATTGTAAAATATTTGTACTTATGACCAAATCGTTCTATAAAGGATTTTAAATATATGAAAAAACCAGTTGCCCGCAGAACAGGCGACCGTATTGACGGACGCTTGATCAATAATCTGACTACAACAGATAAATACACCCCCTATTTTAATCGTTCCGCTGCCGCATGTGCAAATATGTATGATGACAGTGTTTACATCGGTGAGACTTCCGCATGGCTGCGCGACCATGCCGTTGGTGAATTTGCCAGCCTGAATCTGCTGCATGTCGTCATCGCAGCCTATGTACGCACCGTATCTGCAATGCCTGCCATCAACCGCTTTATTGCAGGTCAGCGTATTTATGCCCGCAATGACATCTCTGTTGTCATCGCAGCAGCCCGCAAGGAGTCCGACCGCCGTACTGCACGATTCGTAAAGGTCAGCTTTGAGCCCACAGATAACGTATATGATGTATACCGCAAAATCAGTGCAGCAGTTCAGCAGGTCAGAACTGCATCCAACCCCAACGCACTGCCCTTCCCCGAAGGTCTGCTGAAGATGCCACGCATTGTGGTCAAAGCTGCATTCTGGGGACTGCGTGTTCTGGACTACTATGGCAAGCTGCCCAGACACATTCTGGATAACAGCGGCGTTCACGGCTCCATGTCCATCTGCACACTGTCTGTACATGATGCAAAGCCCACCTATGTAAGTCTGGGTGACTTCGGCAACCTGCCTGTCACCATGTCTATCAGTACATCTCGCCGTCAGGGACACGACTACTTGCATCTGCGCAGTGTCTATGACAGCCGCATTGCTGATGTCCTGTACTTCACCGAGGCATTCTCCTATATGAAAGAGCTGATCCGCAATCCTGCTCTCATGGAAGGCCGCCCCGATACAATGTTCGAAGATCTGTTCTAAATTGCAAAGCGAGCGCTGATTTGAAGTGCTCGCTTTCACTGTATGTAGAAGAGTAATGAAGAAAGAGCACTCCGAAAACGGAGTGCTCTTTCTTCATTACTCTTCAAAAATCAGGGAATACTTCTTTGCGTATTCGTTGTACAGTCGATCAAAATCCTTGTTTGTCACACGGATATTATCCATATAGGAATGCAGCTTGATATTGCTGTTCTTATTCTCGATCACACGGCCGGCAACATTGGAGCAATGGTCAGCCACACGTTCCAGATTGGTCAGCATGTCAGACAAAACGAAGCCCAGCTCAATGGTACATTCACCCTTCTGCAGACGAATGATATGACGCATACGCAGCTGCTCTTTCAGTGTGTCCACCACTTCTTCCAGAGGCTCAACCAGTTTTGCTTTCTCCACATCATTGGTTCTGAATGCAGACAGAGAAAGGTCCAGGATCTCATAAACCGCAGCACCCATAACCGTCAGTTCTCTTGTCGCCTGTTCGGAGAAACGGATCTTCTTGTCCCGCATTTCTTCCACAGATTCCAGAATGTTCACAGCATGGTCGGATATGCGCTCAAAATCATTGATCAGATGCAGCAGTTCAGCTGTCTCTGCGCGGTCATCTGCATTCAGCGCATGGTTGGACAGCTTCAGCAGATACTCACCCAGCATATCTTCATAGCGGTCGACTTTATCCTCGTCAGCACGAACCTTTTCTGCCATTTTACTGTCGTACTTGCCTGCAATGACCAGAGCGTCCTTCACACTTTCGTTTGCGATATCAGCCATTTTGCACACAACGCGGTGACACTGCTCGATTGCAATGGAGGGCGTTGCCATCAAACGCTCATCCAGCACTTCAATGCTGTCGGGATCTTCGGTCTCTTTTATGAAGATATATGCCATTTTTTCCAGAAGGCCGCTCATAGGCAGCAGCAGAACTGTACACAGAATATTGAATGCAGTATGGCAAATTGCAATGGACACCTGATTTGCAGGTTCCTGCAGAGCAGGCAGTTCGAACATAGCCTTCACAGCACAGAATACTGTCAGCCATACAACTGTACCGATGATATTAAACAGCAGGTGTACCAGTGCAGTACGGCGTGCATTCTTATTCGTACCTACAGAGGACAGCATCGCAGTCACGCAGGTACCGATGTTCTGCCCCATAATAATTGGAATGGCTGTTGCCAGCGGAATCTGTCCGGTGCTGGACAGTGCCTGCAGAATACCAACGGATGCAGAGCTGGACTGGATAATACCGGTCATCAGGGCACCGACCAGAACGCCCATAACAGGGTTGGAGAACATAATCATCAGATTCTGGAATTCCGGTACATTCTTTAGTCCGGAAACAGAGTCACTCATAATGTCCATACCAGTCATCAGAGTCGCAAAGCCCAGCAGGATCAGACCCAGATCCTTGCGCTTTGCATTTTTACCCATATATAGAATCACACCGGCCAATGCCAGAATCGGCGTAAAGGACGTGGGTTTCAGCAGTTGAAGAAACAAACTGTCCCCACTGACACCGGTCAAGCTCAAGATCCAAGCAGTAACAGTGGTACCCACATTGGCACCCATGATCACATTGATTGCCTGTGTGAGAGTCATAATGCCGGAGTTTACAAAGCCGACGACCATAACCGTGGTAGCACTGGAGCTCTGAATCACAGCTGTGACCCCCAACCCCAGAAGGAAGCCCATCATTTTGTTGCTGGTGATCTGACTGAGCACATTCTTCAAACCGCCGCCTGCCCGTTTTTCCAGCGCATCGCCCATAATGTTCATACCGAACAGGAATAGGCTCAACCCGCCAATCATGGACAACAGGTCAAATAAATCCATAATAATATCCTTTCATCTTTATCTATCGGCGCAAATCGCACCACCTCTATTTTAAGAATAAGCTGTAAAGAAATAAGCATGGTTTTGTAAACTTCGTGTAAAGTCAGGCCGGGCCGTCATTTCTGAACAGAATCTGAACTTTTGTTCCCTTGCCGGGCACACTGCTGATAGAGACCTCAGCACCATGATACTGCGCACCATGCTTTACAATAGAAAGGCCCAGACCGGTGCCTCCGATTTCCTTGGAATGGCTCTTATCCACACGATAAAATCGTTCAAACACCCGGCTCTGTTCACTGTAGGGGATACCGATGCCGGTATCCTCCACAATCACAGCCGTGGTCCGTTTTCCGGGATGCACCGTCACCTTGATACGTCCGCCGGGAACATTATACTTGATTGCATTATCGCAGAGGTTGTAGATCATTTCGTCGATGATCTGAGGAACCCCCATGATCTCGCAGGATTTTCCCCTGAGATTGATCATCACAGACTGCTGCTGCGCTGCGGGAATCAGTCGGCTGATGACATTCTGCGCCGCTTTATATACATCCACCCGCTCCAACTCCAGCGGACTGCCTTCGTCCAGCTTTGAGATTTTGATAATGTCCCCTACCAGATTGATCAGCTGCTGCGACTGCTTATAGATCTCACCGGCACATTCCGGTATTTTGTCCGACGGAACCATACCGTTCATCATCAGTTCTGCAAATCCGGAGATCGATGTCAGCGGGGTTTTCAGTTCGTGGGAAACATTGGCTGAAAATTCTCTGCGAAGCTGCTCCCGCTTCTGTTTTTCCGTTACATCCATCATAAACAGCAGCGCACCGGTCACCTGACCGGACTGGATCACCGGACTTATCAGACACTGGTAAACCCGTTCACTCTGCTCCCAGTACCCCTCCCAGTGCTGACCGATCAAAGCCAGATTAACCGCATTTCTCAGCTGAGGGAACGCTTTATCCAGATTTCGGTGCTTCACCGACATAAACAGTTCCTGAGCACTCTGATTATAGGAGAGGATATTGCCGTGCGTATCGAACAGCACGAATCCCTCACGCATCCCCGCAGTAATGGTAGTAAACTCCTGTTCCTTTCTGCCCATCTCATACATCTGACTGCGAATGGTGAGGTTCTGTTCCTCCAGTCGTTCCATCAGCGGCTTCAATTCCGGATAAACATCATGCTCCATAGGCCGTTCCAGAGAAATGTTGTTCAGCGGCTCCACAATTTTTTTCGACATATGGAAGGCCATAAGCAGACATCCTACCAGCAAAACAGCAGACATCCAAACCAGATTCTGGAAAATTGCCGTCACAACAGCACCAACAAGCTCCTTCTTGCAGGCTATACGGACAACAGAACCATCCTCCATCCGCAGAGCATAGTACAGCATATACTTGTCTGCAGTCTTAGAGACGCGCTCCGCCGTACCTACCCCGTCTTTCAGCGCCTCCTGCACTACTTCGCGATCCCAGTGATTTTCCAGATTTGTTTCATCTGCAAACGTATCAAACAGTACATTGCCGCCCTGACTGATCCATGTGACGCGATTTTCAATCTCCAGCGACTCCAGAAACTCGATCCCACCATAAGCGATCCCTTTCGCAGCGAGCTGCGCCTGCACAGTCATTTCATCGAACTTGCGCTTTTCAAATTGCTCATCCAGAACGACGACAAAAGTCCCCATACAGAATAGAATAACAGCACAGCACATTGCAACCATTTTTTTGAAGATATTGGAAGTCATCTCACCACCCCTTCCGGACAGAATCCATTTGTAAAGATTATAACATGCACTGTGTAAAAAATCGACACATCCCACATCAAGCTTTTGTAAAGTAAGGAGAACCGCCTTTCGACGGTTCTCTCAGCTTGTCAAAAAAACGCCTCGCAGAGTTTCGTCTGCAAGGACGAAATAAGATTCAATCCATTTTTCGGCGCGACATGTGCGTGTCGAAAAATACATATCAGCCTGCAAACGTGCAAATTGTTTTTCTTCGAAAAACAATGCGTGCGCTGCAGCAGGCTGCAAGTCCATCGTGTTAGCGGGGACGTCTCTGTCAAAATGCTCCGTAGGAGTATTTTGACAGACTCGGAGAACCGTCTTTCGACGGTTCTCTCTCCTTTTCATTATTATTTTTTCCTGATTGGATGACGGATCACCGTCTTACGCTTTTCCACTGGCACCTTGCGGGCATCGGAAATATAAATTTCATGGTGCAGTCTGGTGTCACTGATATCATTCACATAGCCCTTTTCTTCCAGATATGCATCCATCTTTGCCACACTGACAGGCTCATCGTCATAGGAACCGATGTGCATAATCTGCACACATAGTCCCTCGTCCACAGTCAGAAACTTTGCACTGCTGCAGTCGATCCCCTTTTTGCGGGCAGCTTCCTCCACCGCCCAGTCGAATTCCTCCCTTGTCACAAAGTCCGGAAGACGAATCACAGAGACCCAGTGAAACCCCGCCTTATTGGTATAGTCAACACCGCTTATACCCTCCTGCCACCAAAAGCCCTCCAGCGGAGGCACTACAAAATCGAAGTATCCCTCCATACGGTGGTCGCCCTTTTTGCTCATTTTGATGGTATAAGCAATGGCATACAGAACACTGATGGCCTGCTGATAAGCACCGCCTTCCTCATTGGGGTTCCCGACCCCCTCTACCGCAACGTAATGCACAGACGGCACCGTTACGATGCCCGGCTTCTCCTTGGGCAGATAGAATTCCTTGTATTCTTTTTTGAAGTCAAATGCCATATTACTTTCGACCTTTCTTTGGTGCCGGCAGCTCCGGATACATGGCCTCAAACAGCTGTTTCAAAAACACCCTGTCATCTACACGCTCCACCAGCAGCATGTCCTTCGCCCCCTCATAGGGTGGCTCATAGGATGCCTCCGGGAGCAATCTGACTGCACTGGCCACAGGCTTGACCAGTAGCCGGTCATCGCAGAGATACGCTGCGATTTTCCCATGGTGGTAAATCATATATTCTCCCATCATCATACGATGGGTGATCCCCTCCACTTCAGATAGCTGATCTAATATAAACGCAAGATACTCCTTTGTTGTTGCCATGACGATCACCTCTGCATTTAGTATATGGCGATATTTTGCGCTTGTCAATTATCCATTTCAGATATTATTTGTTTCTTTTCCCCTCAAGAGAACTATGGTATAATCAATCATGAAAAACACCGCACAAAACGAACTGGCAGAATATCAGAAACATCTTGCAGAACCGGCTGTGGGATAAACCATAGGGGCCGATTTCAAATAGGTCCTGTCAAGTGCTCCGACTTTTGCATTGTGTCCCGGGTTTTATGATATGAATAAACAAATCAGCGGCGGGATGCATCCCGCCGCTGATTTATATTGCTTCGATTGCTTTCGATTTCAGTCCCGCAGACAGAGAGAAACGAGCGCACTTCCCCGATTCAAATTGGATGTCCACAAAATCGCCCTGACGATTTGTGATCTTACCAATGCCATAAGTACGGTGCTTCACACGCGTTCCGGCATGGAATCCATCCGTTGCAAATATGGCCCTGCGCGGTGCCTGGATGGGCGAACTCATTTTCTTCTCGATCTGCACTTTTTGTTCCAAAGGTACGGACTTTTTTCGTTCCCGTCCGAACAGCTCATCCGCAAAGGAGGACGGCCACTTTTCATCCTGACTGGAGAACACTGCCAGTTCATCCTTCGCACGGGTCACCCCTACATAGAACAAACGCCGTTCCTCGTCCTCGTCGATGTCATCTCCCCGTTTGGGCAGGATGCCGTCAATGACGTCCATGAGATACACAGTTTCATACTCCAGCCCTTTGGCCGAGTGGATGGTGGACAAAATGAACGGACAATCCTCCAACTGTTTGCTGTACTGGATGATCTCCTGTAGTTCCTCGAGGCGTTCCAGCAGTCGGCAGGGATTGGGTTCCTGCTCTCCCAGCGCCGTCAGGATGCCGATGCGGCTCATATCCCCGCCGCTGTCCTCCAGATAATCGCCGTAGCCCATAAAATGAACAATGCGGTAAATGGCCTTGTCTGCCCGCTCATTCTGCATACTCAGCAGATGGGTGTACAAGCCCTTGCACTTCGTCCGTGTCCATTCCGACAGACTCATATCCTCGCTGAGCAGTGCCATCAACGGATATTCTCCCCGACTGTGTTCCACTGCAGCAAGCGCGGCTTTCTTTGTAATGCCGGCACTGAATTTATAGTACACCCGCAAAAATGCTTCACTGTCCGTCTGGTTCTGGGACAAGCGGATGATATCGGTCATATCTCTGGTCAGCTTATGGGAGAAAAAGCCGATGTCCATTTTGCGGCACTGGTACGGAATATTCTCCCGCTCCAGCAGATCGATCAGTGGCAGGGCACAGTCGTTGTCGCGGTACAGAACCGCCGTTTCCCTTTCACAGCCCTGCGCCACTTTCAGCAGATAACGATACTGCTGCTTTCGGTTTGGAACAGGGATCTCCCGCACCGCTTTTCCCCGCTCCCGTACTGCAGTCATGGATTTTGGGTGACGGTTCTTGTTTTTCTGAATGAACCGGTCAGCCGCTGCCACAATGGACTGCGTGGAGCGGTAGTTTGTCTCCATAAGCAGCACCAGCGCGTCGGGATAGGTATGCTCAAATTCCAGCAGTGCTTCGGGATAAGCCGCACGGAATCCGTAAATACTCTGGTCTTCGTCTCCTACCATGAACAGGTTCCCGTCTGCCAGCAGCTGAATGATGCAGTGCTGGATCTTCGAAGTGTCCTGTGCCTCATCTACGCACAGATAACGGCAGCGGCTGCGGAACCGTTCCAAAACCAATGGATACTGCTGTAAAATTTTCAGTGCATATACCATCTGATCGTCATAATCCATCAGTCCTCTGGATTTCAGAGCGTTGTTGTACAGACGATACATCTCGGAAAAGCCCTTGATGTCCTTGTCCATTGCCGCGATCTCCTCGGCAGTCAGCATCTGGTTCTTCACATAGGCGATCCCCGTGCGGACACTCTTGATGTCGCTGTCCATAGGATAGTCACTGCATACCTTTTTATAAATCTCCCGAATCAGAGCGAGTACTTCTTTTTCGTCGCTGAGCACCTGAAATGCCCTGCGGTCATACAGCTGCTCATATGTACGGATAATACGGGCCGACACCCCATTGATGGTACGGAATTCCAGCTGCTGCGCCAGCTCGTCTCCAAACAGGGCCGCAAAGCGGCTTCGCATATCCCGAGCCGCCGACACCGTGTAAGTCATGGTCAGGATGCTTCCAGGTGCGATCCCACATCCATAAACCATATAGCCAAGACGGGTCACCAGCACAGTCGTCTTTCCGCTGCCCGGCACCGCCAGAAGCAGAACATGTCCGTCTACCGCCTGTACGGCCCGTTCCTGCTGGGGGTTCAGGGAAATATGAAATTGTTCCTTGAAGCGTTCGTAGGTCATATTTCTCTCCTTTTCACTGAAAGGTATCATATCAGAACCCTGCCGCTTGTCAAGGAACAAAATCTGACCGGACTTGGTCTGACA
>JAGBAT010000121.1 GCA_017938835.1 Oscillospiraceae bacterium
GCCCATGGAAATGCCCAGCGCAAGGATCACGGCCTTGGCCTCCACAAACTCGCTTCCCACTGCGATGCCAAAGCTCTCACCCATGGGCATAATGGTCGTTGCTCTGCCATGCATGAACCATACATCCTTCTCCTCTGCCTGACGGGTCATTGTGTCCAGCATTTCTTTGCCGGACATACCCACCATACCGGGATAATTGTCCACCTTCTCCGCCTTGGCCAGATGAGACTGGTCCGCATCTGCAGAAATAACAGTCACGCTCTTGCCTCTCTGGCGCAAAGTCAGGGCCGCAGAAATCCCTGCAGGGCCGCCGCCGATAATTGCAACGTCTATCATAAAATACACCTTCCTTCAAAAAATCTTCATTTTTCCTCATTCTATCACGTTATTTTTCCCCTGTAAACGGAGAATAATCGTTGTCAAAATCACGATTTATGTATATAATGTCATTACTCGAAATTTTTATAGATAAATGGAGGATTCTTATGGAAGAGATCTCTAAGAATTTTATAGAAGCATTTATTGACGAAGATATCGCAGCTGGCGGTCAGTTTGAAGGCATGACCGTTCATACCCGTTTCCCTCCGGAACCCAACGGCTACCTGCACATCGGCCACTGCAAGGCGCTGTGCATTGACTTCGGCACTGCGGAAAAATACGGCGGTCTGTGCAATCTGCGTTTTGACGATACCAACCCTGCAAAGGAAGACACCGAATATGTGGATGCCATTCAGGAGGATATCCACTGGCTGGGCTTCGACTGGGGTGACCGTATGTTCTACGGCTCCGACTATTTTGAAAAGACCTATGAACTGGCTGTGGGCCTGATCAAGAAGGGTCTGGCCTATGTCTGCGAACTGAGCGCCGAAGAATTCAAGGCAAACCGCGGTGATATCAACACCCCCGCCACCTGTCCCTACCGTGACAGACCCATCGAGGAATCTCTGGATCTGTTTGCCCGCATGCGCGCCGGTGAGTTCCCCGAAGGCAAGATGACTCTGCGCGCAAAGATCGATCCCGCAAGCGGCAACTTCAACATGCGTGACCCCGTCATTTACCGCATCCGCTACATCGAACACCACAGACAGGGCACCCAGTGGTGCATCTTCCCCATGTACGACTTCGCACATCCCATTCAGGACGCACTGGAAGGCATCACTCACTCTCTGTGCTCTCTGGAATATGAAGATCACCGCCCCCTGTACAATTGGGTCATTGAAAACACCGACGTGCCTTCCAAGCCCCGTCAGATCGAGTTCGCCCGTCTGGGCATCAACTACACCGTCATGAGCAAGCGTATGCTGCGTGAAATGGTAGAAAAAAATCTGGTCTCCGGCTGGGATGACCCCCGTATGCCCACACTGTGCGGTTTGCGCCGCCGCGGCTACACCCCCAAGTCTATCCGCAACTTCACTGCCAGAAACGGTGTTTCCAAGGTGACCTCCACCGTAGAATACGCGTTTCTGGAGCACTGCCTGCGGGAGGACCTGAACGAGACTGCCAAGCGCGTCATGGCTGTGCTGAAGCCCATCAAGCTGACCATTACCAACTATCCGGAAGGTCAGAGCGAGCTGCTCACCGTAGAAAACAACCCCCTGCGTCCCGAGGACGGCGAACGAGAGATCACTTTCTCCCGCAACCTGTACATCGAAGCCGATGACTTCCTTGAAGTTCCCGTACCCAAGTACAAGCGCCTGACACCGGGCGGTCTGGAATGCAGACTGAAGGGTGCCTACCTCATCAAGTGCACCGGCTGCGTCAAGGACGCGGACGGCAACATCGTGGAAGTTCTGGCTGAATACGACCCCGAATCCAGAGGCGGCAACCCCGCTGATGGCCGCAAGGTCAAGGGCGCTACCATTCATTGGGTAGATGCCAACACCGCTGTGGATGCAGAAGTCCGTATGTACGACTACCTGTTCAAGCATCCCGATCCCGCAAGCTTTGGCAAGGATTTTCTGACCCAGCTGAACCCTGACAGTCTGGAAGTTTTGACCGGCTGCAAGGTGGAAGCAAGTCTGGCACAGGCTGCAATGCCTGAAAAGGGCAAGACCGCCGAAGGCTTCCAGTTTATGCGTCAGGGTTACTTCTGTCTGGATAACCGCGATGCCACTCCCGAGCATCTGGTATTCAACCGCTCCGTAGCACTGAAGGACAGCTTCAAGGCATAACAAACCCAAAAATCACACCCGCGATTGGATTCGATCGCGGGTGTTTTTCTGGCTAAAAAGAATCAGATGAACAGGCATATCAATGATGGAATATTGGTCCCCTGATTGATATTACCATTATACAGTGCTGCTTTTCTGCAATGATTGCGCAGCGAGAGAAAACTTGCTATAATCTTGTCATCATGACATTAAAATCAGGAGGTGCTGTATGTTTTTCGACACACACGCCCATTACGACAGCTACAAATTCAACGCTGACCGCATGGAGATTCTATCCTCCATGCCCGAGCAAAATGTCAGCCTCATTATTAACCCCGGCTGCGAGGAACAGTCTTCCAAGGAAGCCATCGCACTGGCGGAAGCCTTCCCCTATGTCTATGCCGCTGTGGGCTGGCATCCCAGTGACCTGATTGAAAGCGGATGGAACGAAGGATCTCTGGACAATGTTCGTCAGCTGGCAAAACACCCCAAGGTGGTCGCCATCGGTGAGATCGGACTGGACTACTATTGGGATAAAACCTACATTGACCTGCAGAAACAGGTACTGCGGCAGCAGATGGAGCTGGCTCTGGAACTGGACCTCCCCGTCATCATCCATGATCGGGAAGCGCATGGAGATATTCTAGAGATTGCAAAGGAATACGACATTCCCGGCGTGTTTCACTGTTACTCCGGCAGCCCCGAAATGGCAAAGGAACTGCTGAAACGTGGCTGGTATCTGGGATTTGACGGCCCCATCACCTATAAGAACAACCGAAAACAGGCAGAAGTATTGGAAATTTGCCCCATTGACCGAATCCTCATTGAAACTGACTCCCCCTACCTGACCCCGGTCCCCCACCGCGGTGAACGGAATCAGTCCGGCTATCTGCAGTATGTGGCAGCAAAGATCGGCGAGATCAAGGGCCTGTCCATGCAGGAAGTGGCCGCTGTCACAATGGAAAACGGAAGGAGACTGTTTAGAATATGATCGAGACCCTGTTTGACAAACACCGTCTGGAAGGGGCCCCCAACTTCCGCGATCTGGGCGGTCTGCCCACCGCCGACGGACGACGCATCAAGCCTCGCCGTCTGCTGCGCAGCGGCCATCTGGCATACATCACATCGGAGGATGCAGCAAAGCTGCTGGACGACTACGACCTGAAAACCGTCGTTGATATGCGCACGGAAAACGAAATGAACCGCCGCCCTGACATGGTCCTATCCGGAGTGGACTATCTTCGCTGCCCCATTTTTGAACAGAAGGCTGAGGGTGTCACCCGTGAGGAAGCTGTACCCAATGACCCTGTTTCCTCCGCACTGCGCATGGCACACAATATGGAGGGCTATGATCCCCACGAACGGATGATCGAGCTGTACGGCGTTTTCTTTGAAGAAGAGGGCATCCGCCACTACACTGAGTTTTTCAACACCCTGCTGACACAGGAAGCCGGTTCCGTACTCTGGCACTGCACCATGGGCAAAGATCGCTGCGGTACCGGCGCTGTTCTGGTGGAAACCGCTCTGGGCGTTCCCGAAGAACTGGTACTGGCCGATTATCTGTACACCAATGACCGGCTGAACCCTGTGACGGAGGAAACCATCCGTCAGGCAATGCTGATTGAACATGATCCCCGCCTCATGGAGATCATCCGTGTCATGGACGGCGTCCACCCTGACTATATCGGTGTATTGTATGCAAAAGCGGAGGATATGTGCGGCAGCCTACTGGGCTTCATTCAGGAAAAGCTGGGCATGACCGACGAGAAGCTCGCAAAGCTGCGGGATTTATATCTTGAGCCATGAGAATCATTCAAGCCATCAAAAACTTTTTCCGCGCTCTGTTCCACGCGGTGCTGACTCTGGTCATCATCGTCGGCATTGTGACAGGTCTGTACTATGGTGAAAAATACGGGTTCATTCCCGAATTTGCATGGAAAGGCAGTCATTTCGACATTGAGACCGTCACAAGCGGTGTAGACTATAATGACAACGGCGTAGACGACTACACCGACATCATGAAAGGTGCCCGCAAGGACGCTCTGCGGCACCCCAAATATGTGGACGAGTACTATGAAGGCGGCTATCCTCCCAACAGCAAGGGTGTATGCACCGATGTGATCTGGCGCGCCTTTAAAAACGCGGGCTATGACCTGAAAGCCATGGTGGATGCGGACATTGCCAGCCGGCCTTGGGCCTATCCCGCTATTGAGAAAGCCGACCCCAATATTGACTTCCGCCGCGTCAAGACGCTGAGCGTATTTTTCCAGACCTACGCCCAGTCTCTGACCACGGATATCACCGACATTGCACAGTGGCAGCCGGGGGACATCGTCATCTTCGGCAATGACGAGCACATCGGCATCATCTCCGAATACCGCAATACCGACGGGATCACCTTCGTCATACATAACGGCGGCAGCAACACCGACCGTGAAGAAGACGCTCTGACCCACGACGAAGTCACCGGCCACTACCGCTTCGATGCATCTTTGATCGATGGTAAAATTCTGAAACCCTGGGTCGACTGAAACGTGTTTCCATCTCCCTCAAGGACAATTGACCATTCCGGAAGATGTGCCTATCTTTGAGTCTGTCAAAATACTCCTACGGAGCATTTTGACAGAGATGTCCCCGCTAACACGATGGACTTGCAGCCTGCTGCAGCGCACATGTCGCGACAAAAAATGGATTGACAGATTGTCAAGTCAAGTGCAACAGGACGTTAAAGAAAACCTCATAGGGCGAATACCAGCCTAAGCATTTGCGTGGCCTACGATTAAGGGAAGAAATAAACGCCGAAACCGC
>JAGBAT010000122.1 GCA_017938835.1 Oscillospiraceae bacterium
GCAAGTCAATTTCTCTTAAAATGGGGCGTTCTGCTTCATAGGCAAAGCAGACCCGCTCCATACAGATACTGCCATTTTTCGGAACAGGCAACGTGCCGCCACAGGTTTCCGGCAAATCCAACAGGCCGAATATCTTATCACTGGCTGCCATACCGTTCATTGCAATATGGAAGAAGCTGCCCAGTTGTCTCATAGGAATGAAGAAATCTGCAGACAGCAGAATTATAAACAGACAGCCGCCCATGGAAATTCTTCCAGCCATAAACTGAGTCACAGCCAAAACTCCGCCTAAAGCTGCACCGCCGTATGCGATCAGATCCATAATGGTAATCGAATTCAGCTGCATGGTCAGCACCTTCATGGTAATGCGACGGAAATTTTCTGCTTCACGGTTCATCTCTTCCTGCTTAAAATCATCCGCCTGATAAATCTTCAAAGTTGTCAAACCCTGCAGATTTTCAAGGAATGTGTCACCCAGGGCCGTGTACTGTCCCCAGTATTTTGACAACAGCTTTTTCGCCCAACGCTGCACCGCAACAATTGCTGCAGGAATCAGTGGCACACAGATCAGCAAAACTATCGCAGACAGTACATTTACAAAACTCAGAACAGCAAACAGTGTCAGCGGAGCGAGCATAGCATAGAAAAATTGAGGCAGATAAGCGCCGAAGTAAGTCTCCAGCTGATCTACGCCTTCCACTGCCACCTGCACCACTTCCGAGGTCTGCACCTTTTCCTTGTAAGAAACGCCCAAGCGCAGAAGTTTTTCGTAAATCAGCTGGCGAAGTGTCTTCTTCACTGCCTTGGAGGAAAGGTAGCTCATGCGGCTTGCAGCACAAGTGCATATTGCACGAACCATCATCGCTGCAGCAGCCACAACTGCAACCAGTAGAATATCGCCGTTATCAGCAGTTCGTTCATACAGCTTCTGCAGGAGGGATGTCACTGCACCCATCATGGAAATGTTTGCCGCCAGTGACACCCATTGAGCCGCTACATTTCCTGCAATATATTTTTTACTCTCGCTAACCATACCGATCAGCCGTTTATTGATCATCATATCGGAGACCTTTCTTTTTCAACCTGGTTTTGTTAGTTCAAACTAACTTTGTTGCAAGAAAGAAGGCAGAACAGCTCTGCCTTCTTTCTTGTTAGTTCCATCTAACTTCTTTGATATTTTACGATACTTCAAATGAAATGTCAACACGGAAAAAAACGGCAACGGGAGATCCCGTTGCCGTTTTTAACAGATTTACTCTGCCTTTCTTTTCTTCATGTAAACAGCAGTTGCTGCCACACCAAATACGCTGACAAACAGAGCTGCTACCCACAGGAAAGTTGCGTTGGCATCACCGGTAGCTGCTACCGTAGTGCTAGAGGTAGTGGCCATTGCATAACCACAGACATCGCACAGACCGGTATTATTATTGTCATAGTGAGCTGCAATTTCGGTCTTGGCACCGCAGGTAGTACACTGCTTCCAGTGCATTGCAAAATCTTCGGTCCAGTCCGTTCCATAGGTGTGAGTATGTCCGTCAGCAGCAGTCATCACGAAACCACAGACGTCACACTTCCCTGTTTTATTCAGGTCGGCATGGTTTGCAGTATCCTTGGTAGCGCCGCAGGTAGTGCACTGATGCCAGTGCTGAGTTGCAGATTCGACCCAGTCAGCACCGTAGGTGTGAGTATGGGTACTGGTAGCACCAGTTGCATTGGCATTGTAATACTTCATATCAAAGCCGCAGACATCACACAGACCGGAGTTATTATTGTCGTAGTGCTTTGCAGCATCCTTAATCTCACCGCAGCCAGTGCAAAGCATATAATGCTGCGCAGAAGTTTCGATCCAGTCAGCACCATAGGTGTGAGTATGGGTACCGGGAGTCTTTGCAAACATTGCACTGACAGCAATATACTGAGAGCCGCCGGACCACACGATTTTGGCCATATATGCAGTGTAGTTGCCCTGATAGGCAGCAACTGCATTGTTAAATGCGGTATTGGAAGTATAGAAAGGAACCTTCTGTCCGTTCAGCGTGATGCTGATGTTATCGGAAACTGCATCAAGAGAATTGATGGGAACCATGATGCTGGTATTGTACATCTGTCCTGCTGCAAAGGTTGCTCCGCTGCCCAGAGCCACAGAAGCACCAGTGGACAAATTGGTAACTCTGTTCCACTTAACGGTTGGAGTGCCGTAAGCAGATTCTGCAACGGAAGCAGTGAAGCCAACCTCAGCCCCTTCTGCAGGTTCAGTCAGGCCTGTGATGGTCAGAGAAGTAAGTGTTGCCTTATCAACTGCTGCGCTGCAGTCGCCTGCGTCACAGACGCCGGTACCATTGTAGTCATAGTGAGTGCCTTCACCGCTGATTGCAGTACAATTGCTGTCAATGCACTTGTGCCAGTGGGTAGTATCGTTCCATGTATAGCTGGTAGACCAGACATGAACATGCTCGGACTTGGTAGCACCACAAGCGGAGCACTTGTAATCATAGTTGGTACTGGTGCTGGTGTCCTGCTTTTCCCAATTGTGAGCTGCATAATCCTTCTGTTCTGCGCAGTTGCCGTTGGTGCATGCATACCAGTGACCGTCGCCGTCGTAAGACAGGGTAGTTGCCCATACATGTGCATGTTCTTCCTTGGTTGCACCGCATACACACGTATAAACAGTCTTGGTATTATCAGTGTTGCTGGTGTCTACTGTCCAAGTATGGTCGACCTTATCACCTACTTCTGAACATGCAGAATCTGCACAGATAATCCAATGCTGAGTGTCATTCTTATCATAAGCAGTCATGCTGTGAATGTGTTCGCCGCAATGATCACAAACAAAATCGCTGTCATTTTCAGAATCAGCGTGATCACCAATATTGGTTGTAGCTGTACATCCATCCACAGTGCAATACTGCCAGCACTTGCTCCCATCCACAGTCCATGCGTATTCATGTTCATGTTCATCCACTGCAAATGCAGCAGTAGACAACAAGCTGGTCAGCAGTACGAGAACCATCAGCATGCTCCATACACGTTTCTTCATCATTTGTTCCTCCTTACAAACGCTTGGGTCAGTCGTTTTATCCACGCCCCATGAGGATGGGGATAAAATTACTACATTGTGGAAACATTATACAGCAATAATTTCCATTTGTCCAGTAACTTTTTGTAATTTTTTGTAACTTGATACAAATTTTTCCTTTTGTTTTATAAGACGCAAGATATGGGATTTTGTTTCGAAAATTTTCCAATATTTAGAACGAAAAAATCCCGACATCAATGTTGTCGGGATTTTTATCATTCACCAAATTACTTGGTATTGAAAATTTTGAAAATGCTGTCAAAAGGATCATCGCTGGTTTCTGCAGGCTTTGCAGGAGCGGGTTCTGCTTCACGCTGTGCAGCAGCCGCAGAGAACAGACCGGATGCCTTTTCCACGGACTTTGCCTCAAAGACAGGAACTTCCTTCTTTTCGGGCTTTTCCTGTTCAAACCCGGTAGCAATAACAGTAACGCGGATCTGATCTTCCAGAGTATTGTCGAAGGTGGTACCGAAGATGATGTTTGCATCGGGGTGAGCTGCTTCCTGAACCAGGTTTGCTGCTGCTTCCACATCTTCCAGACCCATATCGTCGGAGCCGGTAATGTTGATCAGGACGCCGCGAGCACCGTTGATGGAGGTTTCCAGCAGGGGGCTGGATACTGCCATGCGAGCTGCTTCTTCTGCCTTGCCCTTGCCGATGGCATAGCCAACGCCCATGTGAGCCAGACCAGCGCCGCGCATAATGCATGCAACGTCAGCAAAGTCCAGGTTGATGAACCCGGTGTTGGTGATCAGGTCGGAGATACTGGTAACAGCCTGACGCAGAACATCGTCAGCGATCTCGAATGCATTGGCCAGAGTGACCTTCTGATCGGTTGCGTACTTCAGACGGTCATTGGGGATGATCAGCAGGGAGTCAACCTTGCCCATGAGCTGATTGATGCCTTCCAGAGCCTGATCCATGCGGCGCTTGCCTTCGAACTTGAAGGGCTTAGTGACAACGCCGACAGTCAGCTTGCCTGCTTCATGAGCAACTTCTGCAATGATGGGAGCTGCGCCGGTGCCGGTGCCGCCGCCCATACCTGCGGTGATGAAGACCATATCTGCGTCTTCGATAGACTTTGCGATTTCGTTGCGGCTTTCTTCAGCGCTCTTTCTGCCGATTTCAGGATTGGAGCCTGCGCCCTGACCGTGAGTCAGCTTTTCGCCGATCTGGATGGTCTGGTCAGCGCCGGACTTTGCCAGTGCCTGCTTATCGGTGTTGACGGAAATAAATTCCACGCCGGTAGTGCCGGTCTTCGCCATACGGTTGACTACGTTGTTGCCTGCGCCGCCAACGCCAATCACCTTCAGGACGACTACATTATCGTAATTGTTATCTGCTGTAATAGACATCGATATGCCTCCCTGTATAATTTTCGAATGTATATGAGTGTGTCCGAATGGACACTTTGGGTCTTGTTGTTATGATTGCCATAAACTATGCAACTTAACAGTTTATTATTTTATTCTATTTTTCCCGTTCGGTCAATGGTTTTTCCGCAATTCTTCAAAACTTTTGAACAGATTTCCGGATTTTTGCCTTAATACTGAAGGAAATGCACTCTCTCATCAATAGAGAGATCAAGCGTACCAGTATCGCCGGACTGCAGCTGTTCCACTGCACTCAGCAGAAGACCAAACTTGTGAATGGTATCAGTCTTCTCTCCCAGCTTAACATCATAACGCTCATCAAAAACAAAGGTTGGATTGGCCACGTCGGAGATGTCCAAGTCTGTGATTCGGGACTGAAGGCCGCGCACTTCGATTTCATAAAGGATCTCACTTAGATACTCGATCTTGTCTTCTTCTCCTTCTTCCACGGCGATGACATCACCTACGCTGGGCAGTATAGCTGTGATCCCTGTCACATGGATCAGACCCAGTGCTTCCGACTCTGTGACTGCAGTCATCAGTTTACAGTTATGGTCGATCATCCACGCTGAGGTCTCACTGGAGACCGTAGCGACCGCACTGCTTTCCTTGACGGTAATAATCACTCTATCCGGCAGAACACGGGAAATAGAGGCTTCCTGAATATAGGGCAATCGTGCCAGCATGCTACTGACAGCACCAATACGATTCAGAAAGAACAGATTGTCGCCAGTGTCAATGCCAGTGGCTTCAATGATCTGTTCATCGGTATAGTCCTCATTGCCCTCCACTTCAATGCGGCTGACACGGAAAAAGATACTCATTGCAACTACAACAGAAATGCAGATCAACACAAAGGACATCGGTCCAAACCAGGGACTTGCCTGCAGCTGCCTTCTCCTGTTGCGCAGTTTTTTATCCATGAAATAAATCTTCCTTTCGGATTCAGTCAGTATAATCGATCTCTGCTCCCAGCTGACGCAGAGTAGCATCCAGAAATTCATATCCACGGGAGATCCGATCGTGATCAACGATATGACTCTCCCCATCTGCCTGCAATGCCGCCACCAACAGTGCGGCTCCGCCGCGCAGGTCATGCGCCTCCACATTGGCACTGTGCAGCCGGGGGACTCCTGTGACCACCGCTGAACAGTCTTCCGTGAGACAGATGTTGCCGCCAAACCGGCGCAGCTGCTTTGCGTGGGCAAGGCGACCGGAAAAGATACGCTCACGGAACACTGACACACCGTCTGCCTGCAGGCAAGCTGCCAACATCACCGGCTGGGCATCGGTAGGAAATGCCGGATAGGTTCCTGTTATGATCTCATTGGCAGGACTCCACAGCGCACCGTCAGACTGCAAAGTGACACTGTCTTCCTGCTTCTTTACATTACACCCCATTTCTTCCAGTCCGTCAAGCACTGGTTTCAAATGGGGGCAAATTATCTCCCGTAAAATCAGTTTTCCGCCACAAGCGGCGGCTGCACAAAGCAGCGTCGCCCCGGCAATGCGGTCCGGCAGTACTCTGTGGCACACCGTACCATTGTGTTTTCCCGGGCGGATGTGAATGGTTTCCGTCCCCGCTCCGGTGATCTGCACACCAGCAGCACAGAGGAACTTCGCCAGATCTTCTATTTCCGGTTCTTTGGCGCAGTTGCGCAAAACCGTCTCCCCTGCACAGCCACAGGCTGCCAGCATAGCATTTTCCGTAGCACCTACGCTGGGGAACGGGAACACCACTTCCCCACCAGTCAGCATGCTTTTGAGGCAGGAAATGCTTTTTTCTCCCAGCTCAATTCGTGCACCAAGTTTTGTCAACGCCGCCAGATGAAGGTCTACCGGTCGGGGACCAAGCAGGCATCCACCAGGCATATGGATCGCGCCCTCTCCGAATCTGGCAGCCATAGCTCCCAGAAACAGCACAGACGAACGCATCTGCTCCATCAGAAATGTAGGAATTTCCCGCAGCTGTGCATTGCGGCTGTCCACCGTTACCCGGTCTCCCTCCTGCCGCACTTTGCAGTCCAGACAACGGAGGATCTCCAATGTATATTCTACATCCCGCAGACGTGGTACTCGTTCCAGCACGCTGATTCCGTTATGTACAAGACACGCAGCCAGAACGGGCAGCACCCCGTTTTTAGCGCCTTGCACCTGTACGGTTCCGTATAGGCGATTTCCGCCTCGGATCGTCCATAGTCCCATTCAAATTCCTCCCCACAATAAAATCAAATCATTTTATGCAGGAGGAGAGTGGACTGTTATCTGGTCACAAGATTCAAAACCACATTTGTAATACGCTCTGTAGCGTCCGCGGGAGCTGCTTTTTTCATTGCTTCCGCCATAGTATTCAGACGTTTTTCGTCCTCAATCAGTTCCAACACTGTCTTTTTGAACTGTTCGGAGGTCAATCCGGCTTCCACCAGAACCACAGCGCCGCCTGCATTTTCCAGTACACGGGCATTCTTTTCCTGATGATTATTGGTCACATTGGGAGACGGTACCAGCACACAGGGTTTGCCCATAAGCGCCAGTTCTGCCAAAGTGGAAGCCCCTGCACGGCAGACCACCAGATCAGCTGCCGCCATCACGCGGGACATATCATAGATATAGGGCCGTACATCATAGCCCTGTCTGCTGCAGCCGGTGGGACACAGAGAATGCAGCTGCTCCATCATATCGTCATAACGCTCTCTGCCTGCTGCATGAATCAAATCGAAATCACTGTCCTTGTAGGTATCCGCAATAAAGTCCGCCATGATCTCATTCATACGGGTAGCCCCCAGAGAACCCCACACAGAAACGATCAGTTTTTCGTCCTGACGGATCCCCAGTTCTGCTTTTGCAGTCTCCTTGCTGTAAGTCCGAAAATCTCCGCGGACCGGGGTTCCGGTCACCGTAACAATGTCTTGGTTCTTATATGCCGCCACACTTTCTTCAAATCCGACCATCATAGCATCTACGCTGCCGGAAAGCATTTTGGTCGTCAAACCGGGTTCCGCATTGGATTCGTGCAGTACCGTAGGAATCTTCATTGTCTGTGCAGCCTTCAGTACGGGAAAACACACATAACCACCTGTACCAATGACCACATCGGGCTGGAACTCCTTGATGATGCGCTTGGATTCGCCCAAACTCTTCACCACATTCACCGCAGTTCTCAAATTGTGCTTGATGCCCTCCAGATTCAAGCTGCGCTGGATGTTGGTGATTTCGATCAGCTTGATCTCATAACCAGCACGGGGAACCAGATCTTCCTCCATCTTCCCTTTTGCGCCAACAAAGAGAAACTGGCTGTCAGGCAGCAGTTCCTTCAGGCGCCCCGCCACCGCAATAGCAGGATTGATATGGCCGGCTGTGCCGCCGCAGGCAAACAGAAACTTCATATTTTTATCCTTTCTTGTTGTCTCTTTTTTGGCTTGGGCGAACCGGTGACGATCTCCCGGGAAATACTCAGGAGAATTCCCATTTCTCCAAGCTCAATCCAAAGGGCTGTACCCCCGTAGCTGAAAAACGGCAACGATATGCCGGTACAGGGAATGGTGTTGGTCACCACAGCCACATTCAATATCACCTGCAGTGCAAGCAGGGTGGAAATGCCTGCCGCCACCAGAAAATGATAGCGGTCACGGCAGTGAAATGCAATCCAATAACCTCTGCAAATCAGCAGAGCAAATAAAATCAAAATCGCGACAGCACCCACAAACCCCAGTTCCTCGCAGACCACTGCGAAAATGAAGTCGTTATGTTCTTCCGGAAGGTACAGATACTTCTGTCGGCTATTACCAAGCCCGAGACCAAACAGGCCACCGGAAGAAATAGCATAAATAGACTGAACGATTTGATAGCCATCCCCCTGCAGATTGGACCAGGGATCAAGCCACGTAGTAATACGGGTAGACACATAGGGAAACAGCACTGTTATGGCTGTAAAGGCGATCACCAGAACACTGCCGCCAGCAATGAACCAAATCAGCCTTGTACCGCCCATAAACATCATCACTGCGCCTATGGCGAAGATGATAATCGTTGCGGACATGTGGGGCTGGAGAACCAGCAAAACTGCAATGAGCACGAGGATCACTGCAAAGGGCAGGATACCGTATTGGAACGTTCCCATATAGCTGCGATAGCGGCAGATCATGTCCGCAAATACCAGTATCACAGCGAGCTTTGCAAATTCAGAGGGCTGGACAGTCACAAATCCAAAATCCAGCCAGCGGCGGACACCTCCGCCGGTGCCGACGCCAATGAAAAGCACCAAAAGCAGCAACACTAATGTTGCTGCCAGAAAGGCGTAGCTGAATCTGCGGTACACGGAAACAGGAAGCCGGGAGGCCGTGAGCATGATCACTACCCCGCTAACCGCAAAAATCAGTTGTCGTACAAAATAATAGGTGGCACTGCCTTCCGTGTAATATGCACGGACAAAGCTGGCAGACAGCACCATGATCACTCCCACCGTTAGAAGCAGAAGCGTCAGTGTCAGAAATGTAAAGTCCAGTTCGCCCCGGACACGAGGCTGAGAAGATGGGGTTGCCGTTAGGCGAGTCCCGGAATATTCCATAAATATGGTCCCTTCCTGTCCCGCCCCGCGTCCGGGCAGGACACCATCAAGCTACAAAGCGGCCGGTGATACCGATGAAAGAGATCACAGCAAACACAATGGAAATTCCGCCAAACAGCACAAACAGCTGCTTTTCGGTCCACTTGTGACCCAACCAACCACCCATTTCCAGATGGTGATGGAAAGGCGCCATTTTAAAAATACGCTTACCGCCGGTGAGCTTGAAATAGCCAACTTGAATGATAACAGACAGAGTTTCAATGATGTAAACAATCCCAAGGGTTACCAAGATCATGGGCATATCGTAGGCAAATGCCAACGCAGCCAGTGCGCCGCCCAGAAACAGAGATCCTGTGTCTCCCATGAAAACCTTGGCAGGATTGAAGTTATAGATCAGGAAGCCCAGCAGGCCACCTGCCAGACCGGATGCAAACACACCCAGAGCGCCGTATGCTTCCCCCCAGAAGTAGGTGACTACAACGAAAAAGATCATAACAGGGAAAGTGGTCCCTGCAGCCAGACCATCCACACCGTCAGTGATGTTGACCGCATTGACAGTACCGACAATAACGAACGCTGCAAATACGAAGTAAACGGGTTCGGGAATGGGCAGCGTGACATTCACGAAGGGAATGTACAGATTGGGAGTGATGTAGCCCAGGCGGCGCATTACCATAATAAATACCAGAGAGACCGCCAGCTGCAGGATCAACTTTTTCTTGGCAGTCAGCCCCAGATTCTGCTTGTGACGCAGTTTTTCGTAGTCGTCAATGAACCCAACTACGCCGAATGCAACTGCCAGCAACAGGCATACCACATGACCATACTCTCCAGCCTGCACGCTCTTCCAGCCTGCAGTAAAACAGGCTGCGGCCACGGCAACAATGAACATGATACCACCCATGGTGGGAGTACCGTTTTTATGCATGTGCCAGTTGGGACCGATTTCCTTGATCATCTGCCCGGCCTTGATCTTCCGCAGGAACGGCACCAAAACCGCACCAACGATGGCTGCCGTAACAAATCCCACAATAAAAGCTATCATCAATTGCTTGCTCATTTTCTCTCTCGCCTTCTGTTCAGTATCTCTGCAACAATTTCTCTCTCGTCCATGTGGATCTTAGTTTTCCCGATGACCTGATAATCCTCATGGCCTTTGCCAGCCAGCACAATAACATCACCGGGTTGATGATGTTCAATGGCCCATTCAATGGCCTTGGGTCGGTCAACGATGACCTGCATATTGGCACGGCTCTCATCCATACCCGCCAAAATTTCCGCTACGATAGCCTCAGGCTGCTCGGTGCGGGGGTTGTCGCTGGTAACGATTACAAAGTCCGCATTTTCCTGTGCAATGCGCCCCATAATAGGACGCTTTTTGCGGTCTCTGTCGCCGCCGCAGCCAAACAGTGCCACCAGCCGTCCTTCCGTGACCTGCCGCATGGACTTCAGTACATTTTCCAGTGCATCGGGCGTGTGTGCATAGTCAATGAGAATGGTGTAATCTCCATCCGTGGGAACCACCTCTACTCTGCCCTTCACCCCAGTCGCAGTGGAAAGGCTCTTGCAGGCTTCTTCCAGTCCAACTCCCATCTGCAGCACCGTGCCCAAAACTGTCAGGGCGTTGTACACAGAAAAGGTACCGGGGATAGCCAGATTTACGGGTACTGTTTTGCCTTCGTGAACTGCATCAAATGCAACCCCGTTTGCCTTATACACAATATTTTCTGCTTTCAGATTTGCATCATGCTTTACAGAAAATGTGCAAACCGGGCAAAGCGCATGATCCAGCATCTGCTGCGCCCACGGGTCATCCATGTTTACGACGCCCTTTTTGCAGCGGCTGAACAGCTTTGCCTTGGCTGCTGCATAGTTTTCCATGGTGATATGGTAGTCCAGATGATCCTGCGTCAGGTTGGTAAACACACCGACATCAAAATCAGTGCCGTCTACTCTGCCCTGGTCCAGAGAATGAGAGCTGACTTCCATGACCGCATGGGTACAGCCCGCTTCCACCATCTGTGCAAACAGCGCCTGCAGATCTCTGGATTCCGGTGTAGTGTGCTGTGTGGGGATCGCTTCATTCCCAATCAGATTGCCGTTGGTACCAATCAGACCAACCTTCGCACCAAACACATCTTCCAGAACATGCTTCAGCAAGTGGGTAGTCGTGGTTTTGCCGTTGGTACCGGTAACCCCGATGATCTTCATCTTGGAAGACGGATCACCGAAAAACGCTTTGGCCCCCATAGCCAGTGCGCTGCGGCTATCTGCCACC
>JAGBAT010000015.1 GCA_017938835.1 Oscillospiraceae bacterium
ACGATGTCATGCTTGGTATCCTTGGCAGCAGTGTTGGCCATTTCAATGATCCGCTTGGTCTTTCCGGAACCCTTTTTACCGGCAATTACCTGAATCAATGGGAACGCCTCCTTGTGTTTTGTTTTTTGATGATCCACGCGGTGATGCGCCATCGGTCTGCCATCACCTGCGTTATTCTTCAATATGATTATACCATGAAACCCTCGTCCATGGCAACGACTTTCCTGTTTTTCTTGTGTCGTATATTCACAAACCCTGATGAAATCTGTATTTCACAGTACTGATTCAACACAGGTTCATGCCTTGACGGCTGTGATCTTTCCATCCAGCACCTCCAGCCGCCAATCGCACAAAGCAATAGCCGCCGGGCGATGCGTCACCGCAATGCAAGTGCGCTCAGGCAATGCCTTCAACCGTTGCAGCACCTTTTGCTCCGTGGCTTCATCCAGCGCCGAGGTACATTCATCCAACAGCAGGATCGGAGCGCCACCCAGAACAGCCCGTGCGATCGCCAGCCGCTGCGCCTGCCCTTCCGAAAGGCCTGCGCCGTTCTCCCCCAGCCTCGTGTCCAGGCCCTCGGGCAACTGCGGCAGGTATTCGTCCATAGCGCTTACATAAACCGCCTGTTCGATCTCCTCTGCGGTCGCCTGTGGCCTGACGATGGTCAAATTATCCCGCAGGCTGCCGCTGAGAAGCAGATTCCCCTGCGGCACGTAGGAAAACATCCGTCTGGTACTTCGATCCAGCACCAGCGGCTCGCCTTCGCCAGCCAGAAGCAAACGGCCGGAATCCGGCTGAATGATGCCCAGCAGAAGCTTCAGCAGCGTACTCTTGCCAATACCGGACGGCCCTGTGATCACCGCAAAACTGCCCTTGGGCAGGCTGAACTGCGTTTGATGGAAAATCGGATCATCATCGTAGGAAAACGAGAGTCCTTCAGCAGCGATGGCCTTCATCTGTGCATACACCGCCTGCACATCCGCTGTCATGGGTGAAGGTTCGCCCTGAATTTCTTCAAGCTCCATCAAACGCTCGGAAGAAGCCAGCAGTGCCGTATACTGGGGAAAGATACCGGAAAGGTTCACAAAGGGCGCCTGCACCTGACTGACCAACTGAGTGATAGCCGTCAAAGTACCGAAATTCATTTGCCCCTTCAGAAGCCTGTAGGAGCACCAGCCCAGCGTCAGAAAACCAATGCTGTACATCATGATGCTGACGCAGGTATTGGCAAAGAGCGAAACATTTTTCCGCTTCCGCTGTACAGCGTAACGTTCCTCCAGCAAACCCTCGGTTCTTTGTTCCACCTCGTGAGACACATCCATGGACTGCACCATGAGCAGTTTCTCCATGATCTCCTGCAAGAACCCGGAAACCCGACCGTCGTGCTCATTGACCTGCTTATTCAGCATTTTCAGGCGGTTGCGCATCAAACCGGTGATCCCGATCACTACCAGCCCCACCGCGCCAAGCAGCAGCGCAAAGCGCAGATCCAGCATGCCCAGCACCGAGATTGCCGCGATCAGTCGGGTAATCATTGCAGCCACATTGGGCACCAGCTGAAGCACGCCATCATTCACGCGGGTCACATCGTTATTGAGGCGATTGAGCAGCTCCGCGCTGTGAAAACGCTGTACCGCCGCATATTCCCCATGCAGCAGCCCATGCAGCAACTGCTTTTTCCAATCGCATTCCAGATCCGCCTGCAGCTTATCATGCAAATGCCGGGAAAACATCAGGCTGAGCACGATGCCAGCAATGATCGCTGCCTGTTTGACGCATGCATCCACAAACAGGCTCATATCGCCCGAAACAGCCCCATTGATCACACCTTTGCTGCCCAGTGCAAACAACACCGTAAGCAGAGCATGAAACGCCTTTACAAGCGTCAGCAGGACGATTTTGGGTATGCGCCCGAGGATCCGCTTCGTGATCCACCTCAGCATACTTTTTTTCACTTGAACCGCCTCCGAAGCCAGCTCTTTCCCATCCTGAGCAGCTTTCTGGCTGGGTAGCACCAATACCAGACTCTGCTGTACAGTCGATACCAAAAATTGGTGGCCTCGATCCGCTTATCTCCGCGCTTGAACGCGCTCACCACCGCGATCATCTGTTCCGGCTTGATATGCTCATAGCGGTAGGTGTTATCTCCCAGACAGAGATAATGATCCTCCTTCACTCCAACGATCCGGTGCATCACATACTTGCCGTTGGGATAACGGTACAGCGGCAGATCATATTTGTGGAGTTTTTCCGGCAGTGGGGCAAGTTCT
This sequence comes from Oscillospiraceae bacterium, assembly GCA_017938835.1. Lineage (GTDB taxonomy): Bacteria > Bacillota > Clostridia > Oscillospirales > Oscillospiraceae > HGM13010. The sequence goes on from JAGBAT010000015.1 coordinate 2,271, forward strand.
ACGCTGTCCTTGCCCTGACGGAGCATGGGGAGCATGCTGACGCCTCGGAAGGGTAAATATCTGATTTTCTGACCCATTGCTAACGTGTCAGTCAGCAATGGAATCAATTCTTCTTCAATAATGATATGCTCAACAGAGGAATTCATTGTCACTCAACTTCTTGACGAAAGCTTGCACACTCTGCTTCGCCGTCTCCTCATCCACATCGTATTCTTCCAGCAGGGCTACCACCAGCGCTGCTTCATCGGTGTCGTTCTGCAGGCGTTCCCACAGGAAAGCGCCGGTTTCGTTCAGGGTGATCATCATATTCAGATCCAGTGCACTATCCGCAGGCAAAACCACTGTCTGACCTGCCACCTGACGCAATACAAATCCATTCTTGATCTTCATTACACTTCTTCCTTTCCTTTGTTCGTCATTCCTTCATATGCCACAACTGCCGCCTGGGGATCCATCGTACAGGACAGGCGATAGAACCGAACCTTTTGCGACAGCTGATCAATCAGATCAAGGTAGTGTGGCATCATATTCATCTGCATGGGGCGATGACTTTGCTGCAGCAGCATGGGCAGCGCTTCCTTGGCACTGATTTCGGAAATGTGGTTTTCTGTACCTCTTTCCAAAATACAGATCGCTTTCAGCGGTGCTGATGTGTTGCTGCCTATACGATGTTTTCCATTCCACGGGGAGCCGTAAACAGTCACGCCATCATCGTTGATTTTCAGGAATGGTTTATCATCGTTGATCATCACAGCGCGGGAACCGAAAACCTCCCGCCACAGGCGGGTGTGGGTGGATTTCCCCGTACCACTTTTGGCGGTAAAGAGGAAGGCTTCCCCGTCCAATGCTACCACAGAACCGTGGAATAGCAAAGTGCTAAATTCAAAGAAGCGTTCTGCGATTTTGCGCTGGAGGGCGGTAATTTCATAGTAGGGGTCGGGGAAGTCAAGCAGAGCTATTCCTTCGATTTTTTGCTCCGTAAAATTTATTTTCCGTTCGTGCGCAATATCTATCCGCTCCATAACAATTTCCAAATCAGGTTTTTTATCTACTAAATATTCTTTACAAAATTCATTAACATTTTGATATTGTGCTTTGACACAAAAAACAACTTTTGCAATTTCAATCCGAAAATCATTCATAATGGTTTATCCTTTTGTATATTGTGTTGAACTCAGATTGACAATTTCTCCTCAATAAAACTATGATAGAGCCCTGACGGTTTACCGTCAGGGCTCTATATTTACCTAATTAGTTAAGGGGGAACTCATCCTCACGAGACGTGGTAATCACATCTGTAATTTCAAATGTGACAATCTCAATCTCGGGAATCTCAAACTTCTTCATTCCGTTCTCTCCTTTCATCATTAATGGAAATAGTTGTACGCAGATTGTACAAACTTCATCAAAAGAACAAACACCTTGTCTGATTCGCCCATACGAGCTGCATAGCTTTCGATGCTGTCTTTTGCGGAAGCCACGACTGAAGTTCCATCAACATCGATGATTTCGCAAGTCACCAATTGACGGCCATCAGCAACAGACATTCCAAGTATATCAACACCATACATGCTGCCGCGTTCCACAAAATCACTACCGCTCACAGTCCAAGACTTCAACGTACCATAGTGGTTTGTATAAGAAACCTTCGCAGTCATATCAGGAGTGATATTCTTGAAGTAAAGTGTCAACATAACTTTACTCTTCGCCGATACGGTGCTACCTGCAAAATTTGTACCTGCTTCTCTATAGTCGTTAGACTCAACACTTTCGGTTGCGTATTGCTGGTATGCATCAATATCAGAATTCGCCAAATCATCTGTATGATAACCAAAATACTCCTGAGAAGCCGCACCATAGTTAAGCATATCGACCATAGCAGCCAAAAGCTCAACATTGGAACTATTTGCAGGATTTGTCAGTGAACGCACAGCATAATCTCGTACACTATCAAGCCAAAGGTGGCTGGCTACCGTACCGTCGTCTTTATAGACAGTTACCTTCAATGCATCCGTCATTTCCTTGGCAGCAATCTGATCATAACCAAAACGAATCAAATTACTATTATATTCTTCCCACTCGGAGTAAGGAATCTTAATGACTTTTGCTTCTTCATCAGCATATTCTCTGATAATTTCAGCATAGTAGTCATCGCCATCCAAGTCAGATTTCTGTACATAGAAGAACATATCAAGGCTATCACCGGCACGGATATTTGCAGCGTAGATGTCGAACAGATCATCAACCTTCACCGTCCAAGTACCGTCACCGTTATCCACAGACACATAGCCCTCAACCACGAAGTTGGTGCCAGGGCCTTCAGCTGCGTTGTTCGCAGGATCGAAGTTGTTGAACGTACCGCCCTTGACCTCGATCTTAGCAGTGCCATCCTTGTAGTTCGCGTCGATGCAGTTCAGCAGGTAGTTGTAGTTGCCTTCGTAGGGATCAACCGCGAACTCGCCGCCTTCGATGGTCAGCGTGCCCTTGGTTACAGATGCAACAGTGGTTTCGCCCTTATAGTTACCGTCCTTAATAGTCAGATTACCGGCACTGGAGCCATCGCTGGCACCCAGCACGAACACATAATCACTATTGGTGACAGTACCATTCTGGAAGGTCACATTTGCTTCATTCTGGATGCGGAATGCGGGATAGACATCCTCCACGCAGTCAACAGTCAGACCCTTCAGGTCAACTTCCTTATCCTCCTTCAGCACGATGGGCTGCAGCAGAGTGATAGTATCGCCTTCTTCAGCAGCTTCCAGAGCCTCGAAGAAGTCTTCATACTTCACTTCGCCGATCTGAGCCACATACGCAGCATCCGGATAGACGACCCATTCGCTGTTGGCATCATCAGTGATGTACTGATAAGCTCCCGTGGGCACTTCGTAAGCTGCATCATCTTTGCCATTGGTGAAGATGACCTGATAGTCGCCTTCGGTGCCAGCAGTCAAAGTATTGTTGCCGCTCAGCTTCAGCTGATAAGCGCCCGTGGTGTTACGAATCACGATGGGCTGTGCAGCAGTGATGCTGCTGTCCTTCATAGTCAGATCGTAAGCGCCGGAACCATCGGCACGGATGCCAAATTCGTCACATTTGAACTCGCTGTTCTCAACCGTAATACCAA
>JAGBAT010000016.1 GCA_017938835.1 Oscillospiraceae bacterium
AGAATACGGTGATAAATGATGCCGCACTCATTCTCTCGGCAAGATTCTCGATAACCTCCTCGTCGCTGTTGGCAACGCTCGCGATCTTTCCGTTTACAAGACCGAGGATCTGACCCTCTGCGATCTTCTGTACCTGACCGTCACCGAAACGCTCACAGCAGGCAGCCATTACATTGTCAAACAGTTTCATAGTTCCTCCAATTTATTGATACAGGCTGAAAATATCCTGTAAATAGCGAATATAGTTTTCTCGAACGGATTGTGGTGATACGATGGTGAGTCGTGTCCCCTGCTCTGCCAGCCACTGGTACAGCCCCGTGTTATCAGAAACCTCCACATTGACCGTAAAGTGACTGTCCCCATCATCGATCATCATTACATGCTTGCCAAAGCGCATACGGATAACATCACGGATATAATTGTCACAGCGCAGTTTGACCTGCACCTTTTCCTCACCGCCCCACATATTCTGGCTGCGGCGCAGATAGGCCCCCAAATCAAAGTTTCCCCCATGCACAGGAATTGCTTCCGGATTTCGGGCTGCATCCTCCGTGACCGTTACATCTTTGAGCATTTCCAGACGGAAATGCGTCAAGCCATCATTGGTATCGGAATTGCAAATGAGATAATACTGGTTTTCATACAGCACCAGATAATAGGGGCTGACACAATAGATATGTCCATCACGGCGCAGCCGCCGCTGATTACCCGGACCCATTTCGTAGTACTGAAACGTGATCTTCTTTTTTGCCTTGATGGCACGGGTCACTGTGTCGATTTTGATCTTATTGCTTCGGTCATCGGTTTTTATGCTGGCATCCAGATAGGTTGCTGCCGCGATCAGCTTCTCTCCTTCCGCCGTAGCCAGGCCCCGCACTTTCTGCACCAAATCACGGGTATCCCTGTCGGTCAGGAACGGTGCAGCCCCCACCGCATCGCACAGAATCTTCAGTTCATAGTCTTCAAAGGTCTGGTCGGTCATGTACCATCCCTTGTTATGGTCGGAGCATTTGATGATAGAATATCCCGCATCCTCCAGACATGCTAAATCACGTCCAATGCTTTTTCGCTCGGCCTGAATGCCATACCGCTCCAGTTTTGCAGCGATCTGAGTGGAGTTGATGGGATGAAACTCATCCGTTTTCTTCATGATGTCCAGAATATAAAGCAGTTTCAGCTTGCTATTTTCTGCCATGCGCTTCACCTCACGGTATAGTTGTACCACATTCACCCCATCTATTGCAACCGTTTCCGCAAATAATCTGAAATTTTTTGAGAGAAATGCAAAATTAGGTGTTGACATTTGAAAACCCACGCAGTATAATAATATTCGTTCCGAAACGAACGGGTTTGTGGAGAAGTCGCGTAGCCCGGTCGAGCGCGCACGATTGGAAATCGTGTATACCCCATAAGGGTATCGAGGGTTCGAATCCCTCCTTCTCCGCCAGAAAAATTAACGACATCCAGGTGATGTCGTTAATTTTTTTAAATTTGTTTATTCCCTTTCAGCTTACCATATATAAAGGCGATTGTTCAATTACTTGGACAACCGCCTTTTTGCATACCTTATTTAAATATGAAAGCCCGACAGCTTGTTGAAAGCGTCGGGCATTTTTCATCGCACGCAGCACTGTACGGCAACACACTGGGGGCCACCCTGAGTCACAAAGGCGTGGCTCAGCTCCAGAATCTCAACTTCCACATTAGGGAATGCTTCTTTCATCCGGTCAGCAGCGAATTTTGCATCCTCCAATGCGCGGGCATGAGATACATGCAAAATATAGCGCTCATCAACGCCTTTCTTCTTAAAGCGTTCCACCACATCAGACAGTGCAGCTTTCATGGTGCGCTTGGCACCAACTTTCTCCAGTTGTTTGCCATCCGGAGTTTGGGTCATGATGGGCTTGAGTTTTAGGATCGCCGCAAAAGTGGCAGCCATAGGAGTCAAACGACCACCGCGCTTCAAAAATCCAAAATCCTGCGGGATCAGGAAAGATTCATTATTCTCCGCAGCATACTCCAGCCATGCAATGATCTCTTTCGCAGTCTTGCCCTCTTTTTTCATCTGAACCGCCTTCTGTACCATATAGCGGTGAGGGCCGCACAAAGTCTTTGTATTGATAACCGTAATATCATCTCGGTTTTCTGCCATCTCCTTTGCGCCGCAGGCACTTTGATAAGTGCCGGACAGGCCATCCGCCATGGCAATGTTGATGATCTCATAGCCTTTATGCTTTTCATAGGCATCGATCACCTCTCCTACAGGCGGCTGGGAGGACTGCGGCAGCTGCCCACTTGCAATACGGGAATAAAAATCATCCACATTGATCGCCAGGTCACGGCCTTCCAGTTCACCTATGCTTACACACAGAGAAAGAACTTCGACCCCCATTTTCTTCCCCTCTTCGGGTGTAAACAGCGTGGAAGTGTCTGTAATAATCTGAACCATATCTTTACCTCATATTCCGGTTTTTTATTTTCCTGTTATCCAGTTCGCAATATCCGATGAAATTCGTCAAGACATTTTTATGATTTTGGGTAAAATTTATATTTTATTCATGGTTGGATCGACGTATATTCGGTACGCAAGGGTCTTTTTTCTCACCAGGCTGCGGCGTGATCATATTTGGTGCTTCCAGTCTCATACGCCACTGCCGCCGGGCTCGATGCAGATATATGTTTATGCCACAAAAGTCCTGCAGCTAAGTAAAGTCTGCAAAAAATTCCAGATAATTACGAAAAAATAATGACAGAAAAAAAACATCGTGCTAGAATATTTTCATAAAGTTACCTACTTTGAACTTTCCATGCAATCCTATCCCAAACAAAGGAGATAAAATCATGAGAATTTATATGGAAAAAGACTATGCCGCCATGAGCCGCCGGGCAGCACACATCATTGCTGCTGAGATTCACAAGAACCCCGCATGCGTACTGGGTCTGGCAACCGGCTCAACCCCCATTGGCACCTACCAGAAGCTGGTTGAATGGTGCAAGGCCGGCGACCTGAGCTTTGCAGAAGTCACTACCGTCAATCTGGACGAATATAAGGGTCTGTCCGGTGAGCATGATCAGAGCTACCGCTACTTCATGAACGACAATCTGTTCAATCACGTGGACATCGACAAGGACTTCACCTTTGTCCCCGATGGTCTGGCAGAAGATGCAGAAGCAGAATGTGCAGAATACGACGAACTGGTAGAAGCACTGGGTTATGCAGACCTGCAGCTGCTGGGTATCGGTCATAACGGTCACATTGGTTTCAACGAACCTGACACTTGCTTCACCAAGGAAACCCATGTGGTAAACCTGACCGACAGCACCATTGACGCAAATACCCGTTTCTTCGCAAACCGTGACGAAGTTCCCCGTCAGGCGCTGACCATGGGCGTAGGCTGCATTATGGCAGCTGGCCGCGTCCTGCTGATCGCCAGCGGCGAAGGCAAGGCAGATGCAGTATACAACACCGTCTGCGGCCCCATCACTCCCGAATGTCCTGCATCTATCCTGCAGCTGCACCCCGATGTTGTTATCGTCGGTGACGAAGCTGCTCTCAGCAAGCTGGTTGCAGCTGGTGTAGAGGTTTGCAAATAATCAAGAACAAATCCAATCATATCAAAACACCGTGTCAGACTGACACGGTGTTTTCCGTCTTGCAGCAAAGCCGGCAAAATGTTATATTGATGACACTACCATCAAGGAGTTGTCCTATGAAAGTCAAGAAGATCTGTATCATTTATACCGGTGGCACCATCGGCATGATCCATTCCCCCAATGGTTATGTCCCCGGCCCCGAGTCCTTCCGGCACAATCTGGAATCTATCCCCGATTTAAACCATCCGGATGCACCCATCTGGGAACTGGTGCAGTTTGCTCCTCTGCTGGATTCCTCCGACATGACCGTGCAGGAATGGAACAAGATCGGGCAGGCCATCGCTGACCGCTACGAAGATTACGACGGCTTCGTCATTCTCCATGGTACCGATACCATGGGTTACTCCGCTTCTGCAGTTTCCTTTATGCTGGAAAACCTGAGTAAACCTGTCATTTTCACGGGAGCGCAGATCCCCTTGTGTGAGCTGCGCAGCGACGGCAAGGACAACATCATCAATTCCGTACTCATTGCCGCATCGGGAGAAGTCCATGAAGTCTGCGTATACTTCAACGGCGTTCTTCTTCGCGGCTGCCGCTCTACCAAGCGCTCCTCCGACCAGCTGCTTGCCTTCGATTCTCCCAATTTTCCCCATCTGGCAGAGGCGGGCATCTCCATCCAGTACAACCGTAATGTGCTCCTGCCTCCGGCAGAAGGCGAATTTCGCTTTCGCCCGTTCAAGGAAGTGCCTGTGGGCGTCATTAAGGTATTCCCCGGCATTCAGTTTGAGCTTTTTGAATCCATTATGACCGACAAGCTCAAGGGCGTTGTATTGGAGACCTTCGGTGCAGGTAACATCCCCTCCAATGGCAGCTATCTGCTGCACATTATCGAGAAGGCTTACCGCTCCGGCACCATTATCACCGTCTGTTCCCAGTGCATGCAGGGCACCGTCACTTTGGGGCAGTATGCCACCAGCAAAGCACTCCACGACATTGGCGCTGTCAATGGAAAAGACATGACCACGGAAGCCGCACTGACCAAGCTGTACTATCTGTTCTCTCTGGAGTTGGATAAGGATGCGATCAAAACCCTGATGAGCCGCAATCTCCGCGGGGAACTGAATGAATAATCCAATACAATATAAAATAAAACCGTATTGAGGATTCAATACGGTGTTATTCTATTTCAATATTATCAATGCCATGGCTTAAAATCAGGTTAATGACCTCATTTCTAGATCGGTTACTGGACTTTGCAATTTCGTCCACTTTCTCCAAAAGTTCTAATCTGATTCGAATAGATATAACCTTATGCCCGTCCTCTCCGCGCTTTTTAATTTTCAGTGGCTCATTACTCATAGTCCTCACCTCTTATTCTATATTCATAATATATTGACATTCGATTTTAATATATATTATAATTTGAATATAAAATATATTCACAGTATTGCAGGTGATATTTATTATGACTAGTGAAAACGAATACTACAAAGAAATGTATTTCACAATGCTTCGCGCTGCAGAAATTGCCACGAATTGGATATTGGATTTCAAAGACCCGATTTGGGCCGCACATATATTGATACAAGCTATGATGGATTGTGATAACATATACGTTGAAGAATCGATTCCGACTCCCGAGCAAAAAGCACTCAATGATCTTTTGTATCAGCGATTTCTTCATGAAAAGGAAAAATAAGCAACACCCATGTTCCCTGCATTTGGAACATGGGTGTTGCTATGTTTCATCTCAAATTTACAGTTCTGCAATGGCCGCCAGCAGAGCGTCCACATTTTCACGCTTTGTTGCCCAGCTGGTGCAGAATCGGACGATGGAGTGGCTTTCATCGTACCTGCCCCAGTATTCATAAGCGAACTTTCCGTCGAACGCTTCCATCTGTGTCTTTGTCAGGATTGGGAACTGCTGGTTGGTCATGGAGGTACCGAACATCTCAATGCCCTTGGCTTCAAAAGCTGCGCGGATCTCCAATGCGTAGTCAACAGCCTGCTTGCAGATATCAAAGTACAGCCCTTCTTCCATCAGAGTCAGGAACTGGATACCCAGCAGTCTGCCCTTCGCCAGCATACCGCCGTGACGCTTGATGGAATAGCGGAAATCCTTTTTCAGACCGTCGTTGGTGATGACCACCGCTTCGCCAAACAGTGCTCCGCACTTGGTGCCCCCAATATAAAACACGTCGCAAAGCTGTGCCAGCTCTTCAATCGTCAGCTCACATGCGGGGCTCATCAGGCCGTAGCCCAGACGGGCACCGTCAATGAACAGAGGCAGATTCCATTCTCTGCAGGCTGCATACAAATCAGTCAGCTGAGCCTTGGAATACAGGGTACCGCTTTCAGTAGGGAAAGAAATATATACCATACCGGGCTGTACGATATGCTCGTGGGAGCCGTCATTGAAGTGATCGGTGCAGTATGCGCGCACCTGATCTCCGGTGATGGTACCGTTGGTGTTGGGTAAAGGCAGAACCTTGTGGCCGGTAGCTTCGATCGCGCCGGTCTCATGGACTGCAATGTGCCCGGTATCGGCACACAGTGCTCCCTGCCATGGACGCAGGATATGAGAGATGACGGTCGTGTTGGCCTGTGTGCCGCCAACGAGAAAATGGACGTCCGCACCGGGTGTTCCACAGACACGCTTCACCGCTGCACGGGCTTCGTCACAAATGGTGTCCATGCCGTAACCGGGGGTCTGGGCAAAATTGGTTTCAGTCAGCTTCTCCAGAATTCTGGGATGGCAGCCTTCCGCATAGTCACACTGAAAGTAGATCATATATAATACCTCTTACTTTATTTAAATGTATCATTACTGTACAGGAGGAGGCCCGCCTTGTCAACCTTCCATCAAAGCCAGAAACGCTTCCATGGCAGGCTGCAGAAGTGCGTCGGGGTATTCATAATGCTCCGTATGCAGCGGAGGGTAGTCCTCCCCCGCGCCAATGCCGAAAAATGCACCTGCACAGTTTTTCAAATAGTGACCAAAATCTTCGCTCCAGCGCATAGGCACTTCCAGAACAGTCCCGCCGCACAGGGCCATGACCTTTTCCGCACAGGCAGGGGTGTTCTCCGTTGCAGGGAATACATCCTGTACATCATGGGAGAACCTCAATCCGTATTCCTGTGCCAGCTGTTCGGACAGGCGCAGTACGCCGTCATACAACTTGTTCAGGTCGCAGTCGTGTTCCCCACGAAGGGTCAGCCATACCTCCGCCACCTCTGCCGCAGCACCGAAGGCCTTTTCCCCCATCTGCACCCCAATGACCGTGCACAAGGTCATGCCGGTATACTTGGCCGGATCTGACAGCTCAGGTACTGCACACAGCAGTTTACCCACTGCCGTTGCAGGAGACACCCCGTTTTCCGGATATGCCGCATGGGTAGGCTTGCCTGCAAAGCACAAAGTCACACCACGGGATGCGCAGGCAAAGGTACCGGGGCGGGTAGTTACCTGACCCAAGGGCCAGCCCGGCAGATTGTGTGCTCCATAGACTTCGCCTACAGTTTCCTTGCGAAACAGTTCGCAGCAGGGTTCAGCGCCTGCACCGGTTTCCTCCGCAGGCTGGAACAGGAAGAAAATATCCCGGCCATAGCTGTGTCCTTCGGCCATCAGAGCCGCGCCGCACAGAGCCGCCGCATGGCCATCGTGGCCACAAAGGTGGCTGGCAGTACCGTCCGGCATGGCCAGTGCATCATAGTCGGCACGGATCGCAATGGATGGTTTGGTGGTATTTTCTTCACGATGAGCGGCATAGAAGCCCTCACCACAGGAATACAATTCCAGAGTGGTGTGCTCACGGAGAAAGTTCATGAGCATCTGCTTTGTGCGGACTTCCCGGCCGGAGATCTCTGCTATTTCGTGCAGCTGTCTGCGCAGCTGAGTAATTTTCTGAACGATCATAATGATTCCTCCCTTTGGAGTTGATTTCTTTATTATAAACCTTTCCCCCCATCTGTCCAGAGGAAATGCAATATTTTGTGTGCACCAACAAAGCTCCTGTTGGCACCGTATTTGCAGTCTTGCTTTCTTTTACTTGCATTTTGAGCATGTGCGCAGTATACTATTTGCTATTAAATGAGAGGTGTATAAAATGAACGTGATCTACGTCCCCGAAGGCTATAAGCCACCCCTGTCAACTTATGACCAGCAGCGTGCGATTGAATTCATAAAGTCGGAATTCCAGAGAAATCTGCGGATTCAGCTGCATTTGAAGCGCGTCTCCGCGCCCCTGTTTGTTACTTCTGCTTCCGGCCTCAACGACAATCTGAATGGCCATGAAAAACCTGTTTCCTTCCATGTCCCCGGTCTGGACGAAAATATGGAGATCGTTCACTCTCTGGCAAAATGGAAGCGTCTGGCTCTGAAGCGTTATGATTTTTACCCCGGCAATGGTCTATACTGTGATATGAACGCCATCCGCCCCGAGGAGGATGTACTGGATAATCTGCACTCGGTCTATGTAGACCAGTGGGACTGGGAAAAGTCCATTGCCCGCGAAGAACGCAATGTGGAAACACTGAAGGCCACTGTCCGCCGCATCGTCACTGCAATCTGCAATACCCTTGATGCGCTGAAGGCGGAGTTCCCCGAAATTACCACCGAGCTGTGCCGCGACGTCACCTTTGTCACAACCCAGGAACTGGAAGACCGCTACGGTCATCTGGGCCTGTCCGCTTCGGAAAAGGAAAGCAAATTCATGGAGGACACCGGTGCAAAGACTGTATTCCTCATGCAGATCGGTGGAAAGCTGAAGTCCGGGAAGCCCCACGACGGTCGTGCGCCCGACTACGACGACTGGTCCCTCAATGGTGACATTCTGTTCTGGAACGATATTCTGGGCAGAACCTTTGAGATCAGCTCCATGGGCATCCGTGTGGACGCAGAAGCTATGGACCGTCAGCTTCGTCTGGCTGGCTGCGATGACCGCCGGGAACTGCCCTTCCACAAAATGGTACTCAACGACGAATTGCCCCTGACCATGGGCGGCGGCATCGGTCAGAGCCGTTTGTGCATGCTGCTGATTGGCAACGCCCATATCGGCGAAGTACAGGCAAGTATCTGGAGCGACGAGACCTACGAAGCATTTGCAAAGGCAGGCGTAACGCTGCTGTAAGAATCAATCAACCGCCTTACGGCGCTTGATCGAGGCAGCTTGTCAAAAAACGCCTCGCAGAGTTTCGTCTGCAAGGACGAAATAAGATTCAATCCATTTTTCGACGCGACATGTGCGTGGAGAAAAATACATATCAGCCTGCAAACGTGCAAATTGTTTTTCAACGAAAAACAATGCGTGCGCTGCAGCAGGCTGCAAGTCCATCGCGTTAGCGGGGACGTCTCTGTCAAAATGCTCCGTAGGAGTATTTTGACAGACTCAATCAATCAACCGCCTTACGGCGCTTGATTGAGGATGCTCCCGCGAAAAACAGATTGTAATTTGTTTCGCCTGTTGGGCGAAGTTCTGGGAATCTTTATTGCAAACAAAACAGCCACGAACGAATCGTTCGTGGCTGTTTTGTTTTTCCGAGAGCACCAGTTTCCACTGCCCATGCCACACAAAGCACTTGCATATTTCGCCCGCCTAGCACATACAATCACAGGGTCAGAAACTTCTCTTCTCACGGACAACTGTCATTTATTGACATTCCACAAATTCGTTAATTTTTTATCATACTTTTTGACGGAAGATTTTTTATTTTGTTCAACAAGCGCAATCAATAATTGTTTATTTGTCTATTTTTTGTCATTATTTCCCCAGAAAATCCCATTTTTGAGCTATTTTTTTCGAAAAAAGTGTGCTATATTAAATGCGTATGAATCTGTAAATTCACCCGGAGCAAACCAATATTGCTCTGAGATCAAAGCCGGCGGTCTCGCTGAACCGACGGCAATCACAGGAGGTTACATATATGGAAACTTACGGCATTGAAAAACTGGGTATCATCAACCCCACTGCTGTGTACCGCAATCAGACTCCCGCACAGCTGACTGAACATGCGCTGCGCCGCGGCGAAGGTCTGCTGAGCAAAACCGGTGCTCTGGTCGTTAAGACCGGCAAGTATACCGGACGCAGTGCAAACGACAAGTTCATCGTCGACTCTGCTGGTGTTCATGACGACATCGCATGGGGCAAGGTAAACCGCCCCATTTCTCAGGAAAAGTTCGATGCGCTGTATGAAAAGATCGTTGCTTATCTGCAGAACCGTGAAATCTTCATCTTCGACGGCTTCGCAGGCGCTGACCCCAAGTACACCAAGAACTTCCGCATCGTAAACGAACTGGCAAGCCAGAACCTGTTTATTCAGAATCTGCTGCGCCGCCCCGTGGCAGGTCAGCTGGACGATTTTGTGGCTGACTACACCATCATTGCTGCTCCCGGCTTCAAGTGCATCCCCGAACGCGACGGCACCAACTCCGAAGCAGCCATCCTGCTGGACTACGAAAAGCACCTGGCAATCATCGCAGGCACGCAGTATGCAGGCGAAATTAAGAAGACTGTCTTCTCCATCATGAATTACATTCTGCCCAAGCAGGGCGTATTCCCCATGCACTGCTCCGCAAATATTGGCGCAGATGGCGACTCTGCTGTCTTCTTCGGTCTGTCCGGCACCGGCAAGACCACCCTGTCCGCCGACCCCAACCGCAAGCTCATCGGCGACGACGAACACGGCTGGGCAGACGACTCCGTATTCAACTTTGAAGGCGGCTGCTACGCAAAGTGCATCAACCTGTCCGCAGAAAGCGAACCCGAAATTTATAACGCCATCAAGTTTGGCTCTCTGGTTGAAAACGTCGTCATGGACGAAGAGACCCGCGAACTGGACTTCGACGATGACTCTCTGGCCGTCAACAGCCGCGTTGGCTACCCCATCGAATACATCCCCAACGCAGAACTGTCCGGCATGAGCCCCAGCGTTCCCAAGAACGTCATCTTCCTGACCGCTGACGCTTACGGTGTTCTGCCTCCCATCTCTAAGCTTGATCTGAACCAGGCAATGTACTACTTTGTTTCCGGTTTCACCTCCAAGCTGGCTGGCACCGAAATCGGCATCAAGGAACCCGTCCCCACCTTCTCCACCTGCTTCGGTGCTCCTTTCCTGCCTCTGGATCCTTCCGTTTATGCAAATATGCTGTCTGAAAAGGTACAGAAGGCCGGCGCAAGTGTATGGCTGATCAACACCGGCTGGAATGGCACCGGTCAGCGCACCAAGCTGAAGTACACCCGCGCAATGGTTACCGCAGCCCTGAACGGCGAACTGCTGAAGAGCGAATTTGTCACCGACCCCATCTTCGGTGTTTCCGTTCCCACCACCTGCCCCAATGTTCCCGACGAGCTGATGATCCCCATCAACACCTGGGAAGACAAGGCAAAGTACGAAGAGACCGCAAAGAAGCTGGCCGCTTCCTTCACTGAAAACTTCAAGCAGTACACCAAGATGAGCCCTGAAGTAGTTGCTGCCGGCCCCAAAATCTAACATAAAAAGAATACGCCACCGGGAGAAATTCTCCCGGTGGTCAAAGATTATCATTGAGCAAGAATTACTTGCAACCGGAGGAATAAAGCATGCAGAAAATCCAATTCACCGAGACTGTACTGCGTGACGCGAATCAGTCTCTGATCGCAACCAGAATGCCCATGTCGGAAATGAAGCCTATCCTGGCCACCATGGACAAGGCCGGCTACTATTCCGTAGAATGCTGGGGCGGCGCAACTTTCGACTCCTGCCTGCGCTACCTGAGCGAAGACCCCTGGGAGCGCCTGCGCACCATCCGCAAGCAGATGCCCAACACCAAGCTGCAGATGCTGCTGCGCGGCCAGAACCTGCTGGGTTACAAGCACTACCCCGATGATGTTGTTATCAAGTTCGTGGAACGCTCCATTGCAAACGGTATCGACATCATCCGCATTTTCGATGCACTGAATGATATGCGCAATCTGAAGCTGGCCATTGAGACCACCGTCAAGAATGGTGCCCTGGCTTCCGGCGCTATCTCCTATACCACCAGCCCCGTCCATACACTGGAGAATTATGTGCAGCTGTGCCGTGAAATGACCGAAATGGGCTGCGGCACCATCTGTATCAAGGACATGGCCGGCGTTATCACACCTCAGGAAAGCTATGCATTGGTCAGCGCTATCAAGGATGCACTGCCCGACATGCCCGTAGTTCTCCATACTCACTGCACCACCGGTATGGCATTTATGTCTGTATTGAAGGCAGTAGAAGCAGGCTGCGATGTCATCGACACCGCTTCCTCTTGCTTCTCCGGCGGCACCAGCCAGCCCGCAACTGAAACTCTGTACGATGCGCTGACCCAGCTGGGCTACGAAGTACCTCTGGATCGTACCGTACTGAAGACCGTCAACGACCACTTCAAGCCCTACCGTGCAGAATGTCTGGCAAGCGGTCTGCTGAAGCCCAAGGCAATGGCAACCGATACCGATGCACTGACCTACAAGGTTCCCGGCGGCATGCTGTCCAACCTGATGGCTCAGCTGGAAACCATGAACGCTCTGGACCGTCTGGACGAGGTTCTGGAAGAAGTCCCCGCCGTCCGCAAGGATATGGGCTATCCTCCTCTGGTCACCCCCATGAGCCAGATCGTCGGCGTACAGGCTGTCAACAATGTTTTGGCAGGCGAACGCTACAAGAATGTCTCCAAGGAAGCTACTGCTTACCTGCGCGGCGAATATGGCCGTGCTCCCGGCGAAGTGAACGCAGAACTGCAGAAGAAGGTTCTGGGCGACGAACAGCCTCTGACCTGCCGCTATGCAGATACTCTGGAGCCTCAGTTTGAAAAGACCAAGGCTGAACTGGGTGAAACCGCACGCAGCGACGAAGATGTACTTAGCTACATCGCATTCCCCCAGGTTGCCGAAAAGTTCTTCGCAGAACGCAAGGAAAAGGAAGAACGCAAGGTCAAGTTCTCCATTGAAGCAATCTAAGGAGGCGCGTCTATGAACTTATTCCAGTCCGATGTATCCCTGATCGATTCTCTCGGATACTCTATTCTGGGTATGGCAATTGTGTTTACAGTTCTTATTATGCTGATCGGCGTTGTCAAGATTGTCGAACAGTTTACCAAACGCTTGAACAAGGAGGAAGTCTCTGCAGAAACTCCCGCAGCAGCTGCTGCTCCTGCTGCAGCACCCGCCCCCGCCCCTGCCAAACCCGCTCCCGGTACTGCCGGCGAACTAAAGCTGTACAACGTGGAAGAACGTGATGCAGCAATGGTCATGGCTATTGTCGCCGATAAACTCGGCAAGCCGCTCAATGAGCTGCGATTCATTTCCATCAGGGAGGTCACCGAACAATGAAATATAAAGTAACTCTCAATGGCAGAGTGTATGAAGTAGAAGTCGAAGAAAGCACCGCTATGCTGGTTGATGAATACGAAGCATACGTTCCTGCTCCTGCACCCGCACCCGTGGCAGCTGCCCCTGTCGCAGCCGCTCCTGTAGCTGCTGCTCCTGCTGCCGCTGCTCCTACCACAGCTGGCGAAGCCATTCCCTCCCCCCTGCCCGGCACCATTCTGCAAGTCAAGGTCAACGCCGGTCAGGCTGTCAAGGAAGGTGACATTCTAATCATCATTGAAGCCATGAAGATGGAAAATGAAGTACTCGCTCCCAGAGCCGGCACTGTTGCACAGGTCGTTGCCGCCAAGGGCGCAACCGTCAACACCGGTGACACTCTGGTTGTCCTCAGCTGAGAGGTGACCGTATGGCTACTATTATTGATGTTATCCAGATCATATGGCTGGAATCCGGCTTTGCCTCGATGGGTTTGAAGAGTCTGTTTATGATTCTTCTGTCCTTTGTACTACTGTATCTGGGCATTGTCAAAAAGTTTGAGCCCCTGCTGCTGGTCGGTATTGCATTTGGTATGCTGCTGACCAACCTGCCCGGGGCTGGCCTGTACCACCCTGAACTGTGGGACGCATTTCTGGCTGGCGAAGTTGGCTACGGTGATATTCTTCACGACGGCGGTCTGCTGGATATTTTGTACATTGGTGTCAAGGCAGGTGTTTATCCCTCTCTGATTTTCATGGGCGTTGGTGCAATGACTGACTTTGGCCCTCTGATTGCAAATCCCAAGAGTCTGCTGCTGGGCTCCGCTGCTCAGTTGGGTGTTTACTGCGCATTCATCGTAGCAATCATCCTTGGCTTTACCGGAAACGAAGCTGCTGCTATTGGCATTATCGGCGGCGCTGACGGCCCTACCGCAATTTATTTGTGCTCCAAGTTGGCTCCCCACCTGCTGGGTGCCATCGCAATTGCTGCATACTCCTACATGGCTTTGATCCCCATGATCCAGCCTCCCATCATGAGACTGCTGACTACCGAAGAAGAGCGTAAGATCAAGATGGAACAGCTTCGTCCCGTCTCCAAGACAGAAAAGATCGTATTCCCCATCGTGGTTTCCGCTTTCATCATTCTGCTGCTGCCCTCCACCGCGCCCCTGATCGGCTGCTTGATGCTGGGTAACCTGTGGCGTGAGACCGGTGCGACCGACCGTCTGTCCGATACCGCTCAGAATGCCCTGATGAATATCGTCACCATCTTCCTCGGTATCTCTGTCGGTGCAACCACTGTTGCTGATCGCTTCCTGAACTTCCAGACCATCGCGATCATCTTCCTGGGGCTGTTTGCATTCTGCTTCTCCACTGTCGGCGGTTTGCTGCTGGGCAAGCTGTTGTGCAAGCTCACCGGCGGCAAGATCAACCCTCTCATTGGTTCCGCAGGCGTATCCGCGGTTCCCATGGCTGCGCGTGTATCTCAGATGGAAGGCCAGAAGGCAAATCCCTCCAACTTCCTGCTGATGCATGCAATGGGCCCCAACGTGGCCGGCGTTATCGGCTCCGCTGTTGCAGCTGGCTTCCTGCTGGCTCTGTTTGGCTAAAAGCACTTCATCCAAACGCCGATATGGCGTTTGGATGTTTCTTTTTCGCCCCGCTGCAGCGTACGCACTAAATGATGCAGGTTTGCAAGGCGAGAAGTGTTTTTTCACCATGCGCAAGCCGCAGTGAAAAACTTATTTATCTTTGATTCACCCAGAAGCGCAAAATTCTGCCAAGCTATGTGAGGTAACTATGACTTCATTCTTCTCCTGTCCCGTGTGTGGGAATCCACTCACAGGGGATAAAACACTCAAATGTGAAAACAATCATTCCTATGATAAAAATAAGCATGGCTATGTAAACCTACTGATGTCCAACGCCGCATCCTCAAAACGTCATGGAGATGACAGGCTCATGGTACAAGCCCGTACAGAATTTCTGGAAAAAGGCTATTATGCCCCTGTGCGGGAAGCTCTGACCAATACACTGCTGGCCCACGCTTCTCAAAACATGCGTATCCTTGATGCAGGTTGCGGAGAGTGCTGGTATACCGCTCATTTTGCACAGGCATTGAATGACTTCGCCCCTCAAATCGCCGGCGTAGATATTTCCAAGGACGCACTTCGTCAAGGTGCAAAACGCGGCATGAAACAACTCGCCGTGGCAAGCACTGCAAAGCTGCCCGTAGCATCGGAAAGCTGTCAGGCCGTGTTGAATATCTTTTCTCCGCCGGAACTGGCAGAGTTTCATCGCGTTCTGTCGCCGGACGGAGTGCTCATCCGCGCGCTGCCTATGGAAAATCATCTTCTTGGACTGAAGCAGGCTGTCTATGACAACGCTCTGCTCAATCCGGTGCCTGTCACTGACATTTCCGGTTATGTACTGCTGGATGCTACCCCGGTGCATTACCGTATCACCATGAACCATTCCAGCGACATCTGGAATCTGTTCACCATGACCCCCTATTATTACAAAACCGGCAAGGCCGATCAGGATAAGCTCCGCAATCTGGATACCCTTTCTACCGAAATTGAGATCATCGTACTTACTTACAAAAAGGCATAAAAATAGCTGTGCATTTCTGCACAGCTATTTTTATATTCAACCAACTTTCAGCACGTCAGCCACTTCACTGATGGTGACATATGCTTTGGGGTCCAATTCCTGCACAATATCCTTCATTTTGCCGATCTGGAAATGGTTGACCACGAAGTACACAATGGTCTTGTCAGCGCCGGAGAATCCTCCCTTGGCACTGATCAAAGTCGCACCGCACTCAAAGGCTTCCGACAAGGCCTTCGTCACCTCATCGGGTTTTGTAGTAATGATCATGGCGCTCTTGGCACGGTCAAGGCCTTCCACCACGAAGTCCACAGTCTTCATCGCCGCGTAATAGGTCACAATGGAATATAAGGGCAAGATCCAACTGCTCAATACAATGCCGCAAATGATATACAAGATCACGTTGTAAATCATCACAAAAGTACCTACAGACAGTCCCAGTTTCTTTGCAAAAGTGACCGCCATAACTTCGATGCCGTCAATGGCACCGCCGAAGCGAATGGTGAGGCCGCTGCCTACACCGGAGATCAAACCGCCGAATACCGCACACAGCAGCAGGTCGGTGCCTGCCAGCGGAGAGGCGAAGCTCACATCAATGGGCAGCACATCAGTGATCAGCCATGCGCCCAGAGAATAGATGATGACCGCATACATAGAGTAGATCGTAAATACCGGCCCCTGTTTCTTCAGGCCGAACAAAAACAGCGGAATATTCAGAATCAGCAGAAACATTGACAGGGTCATACTCTCCGGAGTCAGCTGCGCCAGCAGCATGGAGGTGCCGGAAATCCCGCTGTCGTACAAGTTCACAGGCTGCAAAAAAATCGTTACGCCAAAGGCATTGATCATACCCGCCAAAGAGATCATGGCAAATTTACTCAGCTTCAGCTGAGACAGGATTTCTTTCACTTTGGTCAATATCAAATACTCCTCTCATCAAAAATGGTATACCAATCGCACAATGCGACCAGTATACCATAGTTTTCTGTCCATAGGTATAAAAAGACTGTTAATTTGACACAACACCTTTTTCCTTCATCCCACGTCCCTTATACACGAAAGGCATGTCCATCGGGCTAGTAAAAATGTAAATCACATAACTGGATATAATAACACTGACAAGCGTGGATGTATCATAGGTACCTGCAAATGCGATCACAGCGGCAAGTGTCTCCTCTCATCATCCTTCTCTTGCATAAATTCTTCATAAGTTTTATACTATAACATAGATTCTACATCAGATATTTAACCGCAGAAAGGACCATGCAGCCGTGAAAGACCGCCGTATGATGAATCGCTTCATTGCGTTTTACAACTTCATCTACGGAACCACCCGCATTGAGTTAGGGGCTTTTGCCGCATCCGCTGCATTCTTTCTGTTTCTGTCCCTGATCCCCATTCTTTTGCTGCTGTGTTCCATTATTCCGTATACCGGCATTACGCAAGCCGACCTGATCGAGCTTGTACACGAAAGTGTCGGACAAATCGCACCCGGTGCTGTTACGGACTTTGTGGATGGAGTCGTAAAGACCATCTTCGCTGGCGGCGCCGTCAGCCTTAGTTTGTCCGCATTGGTTACTTTGTGGATCGCCAGCAAAGCCTTCCTGGCCCTGACCCGCGGCATGGATGCGATCCATAACGATGGGAGACAAAACTATTTCATCGCGCGTATTAAGTCATGCTTCTATACGCTGATTATGATTGTGGTCATGGCATTTATGCTGGTAGGCGTTATTTTTGGAAAGAAACTAGTATCTTTTATCGGGGGATACTTCCCTGCAATCATTCAGCCTCTGTACTGGCTTTTAAGCCAGAGATTCTGGATGGCATGGATCATCCTCACCTGTGTATTTACCGCCATCTATACATGGGTGCCTAAGAAAAAGCTGCGTCTGCGTGACCAGATTCCCGGTGCAATCTTTTCCGCTGCAAGCTGGATCATATTTTCCGCCCTGTTCTCCGCCTACCTAAATCACAGTTCTTCTTTTGGCATTTACGGCAGTCTTGCCACCATTGTCATCGCCCTGATCTGGATGTACTATTGTATGTACATTTTACTACTGGGCACATATTTAAATGTAAAACGCACTGATTAAGAAAGGATCTTTCCCATGGGAATTACATTCGCCTCACTTTGGGCCGCAATCGTCTCACTCGCAGGCATTATCGGCAAAGCTCTGATTGCATTCATTATCTGCAAAATTGCAATGAATATCACTATCAAGGCAGTTGATAAGCTGTTTGAACGAATCAATTTGGATGCCGGCATCAAAACATTCGCACACTCCGCAATCAGTATCGCAATGTGGGCCGTTACGATCATCATTGTCGCTGAAACTTTGGGCTTCAAAACCACCTCTCTGGTAGCCCTGCTGTCAGTAGTCTCTCTAGCTCTATCCCTGTCCGTGCAGGAGATCCTCACCAATGTTTTCTCCGGTGTGACTATCCTCATCAGCAAGCCCTTCAAGGTAGGGCAGTTTGTAGAGATTGCCAGCGTGTCCGGTACTGTCACAAATATCTCTATCATGCGTACCACACTGGAGACCCCTGACCACAAGGAAATCCTGATCCCCAATTCCGAGATCACCGCATCCAAGGTCACCAATTACACTTCTGAGCCCATTCGACGCGTAGATCTCTTCTTCTCCGCCTCCTACGATGCCCCCACAGCACTTGTAAAGCAGGCTCTGCTGGAAGCCATCGAAGAAGATGAGCGCATTCTGCAGGATCCCGCTCCGTTCGTAGGTCTGGAAGCATATAACGCAAACGATATTCAGTATGTTACAAAATCCTGGTGTGCCAGTGCCGATTACTGGGACGTCTACTACGCCCTGAATGAGCGTGTCCGCGAAGTATTCGCGAAATACGGCATTGAATTCAGTTATCCCCATGTCGTCGTACATAACGGCGATGAATAAAAATACATAAGGAGAATTACTATGGCAGACTATAAAGCACTGTATGAAGCAAAGCTGACCACTGCCGAAGATGTGGCCAGACAGGTACAGACCGGCTGGGCACTGTGCATGGATGCAGGCCCCACACAGGCAAACGGCATTGCAACCGCAATTGCAGAGAAAATTGCACAGACCGACACCACTGACGTAAAACTCCAGATGATGCTGGACACTTATCCCTACCCCTTTCTGGAAAGCGACGCACTGAAAGGTAAGCTGACCCCCTACTCCTGGTTCTCCTCCGGCGGTCTGCGCAAGGCAGTCAACGGCGGCTATGCGGATGTAATCCCCTCCTACTACCGCGACATTCCCGGCCATATCCTTCGGGAATATGAATACGACGCATGTCTTGTTGCCGTATCTCCCATGGATAAGCACGGCTACTTTTCCATGGCCACTTCCTGTTCCTTCTCCCCTGCCATGATCACAAAAAGTAAGCGCATCTTCGTGGAAGTCAACAGTTACCAGCCCAGATGTGTCACTGGCGTACAGATCCACGTATCTGAAGTAGCAGGTATTGTAGAAAACCATCACCCCCTGCCCGTCATGGCTCCCACCAAGCTGGACGAAAAAAGCATCCTGATCGGCAACCTGATCGCTGAACAGATCCCCGATGGCGCCTGCATTCAGCTGGGCATCGGTGCGATCC
>JAGBAT010000017.1 GCA_017938835.1 Oscillospiraceae bacterium
TCTTCTTGTTGTCAATGTTGATGAAGCCATTGTGCAGCCAGTAGTGAACGAATTCTACACCGTTTGCTGCTTCGGACTGTGCAATTTCATTCTCATGGTGGGGGAATGCCAGGTCACAGCCACCGCAGTGAATATCAATGGTCTTGCCCAGATAGCGATTGGACATTGCGGAGCATTCGATATGCCAACCGGGACGGCCATTGCCCCAGGGGGATTCCCAGTAGGGTTCGCCGGGCTTTGCAGCCTTCCACAGAGCAAAGTCCAGAGGATTTTCCTTCACATCGCCCACTTCGATGCGGGCACCGGACTGCAGATCTTCGATGGGCTGGTGGCTCAGCTTACCGTAGCCTTCGAATTTCAGAGTGCGGTAGTATACGTCACCATTGACTTCGTATGCGTAGCCCTTGTCAATCAGGGTCTGAACGATCTCAATAATCTGAGGAATGTTTTCGGTTGCCTTGGGGTGCACGGTTGCGGGACGAACGCCCAGAGCCTGTGCGTCGGTGAAGTATTCCTTGATGTACTTCTCTGCTACATCGTGGGAGGAAATGCCCTCTTCATTGGCCTTCTTGATGATTTTGTCATCCACATCGGTAAAGTTCTGAACGAAGGTGACTTCATAGCCTTTGTATTCAAAGTATCTGCGGACGACGTCGAACATGATGGTGGGACGTGCATTGCCTACATGGATGAAGTTGTAAACGGTGGGGCCGCAGCAGTACATACGAACCTTACCGGGCTCAATGGGAACAAATTCTTCCTTCTGCTGGGACATTGCGTTGTAAAGTTTCATAATGATACCTCTCTCACATATCTTTAAAATTCATGACGTCACGGTTGACGATGAAGTATTCGATACCGGAGTACAGAGTGGTGACCAGAATGATCATACTGCACACGAAATCGAAGGTGCTGTTGGTCAGACCGGGGACGAGCATGAGAATGTTGCAGACCATGGTACTTGCGGTCTTGATCTTTCCGGATTTAGCTGCTGCGATCACGCGGCCGCCTTCCACAGCAATCAAGCGCAGACCGGACACTGCGAATTCTCTGGTGATGACCAGAGCCAGAACCCATGCAGGCATACGGCCCTGTGCCACGAACATCAGCATAGCGGTGATGACCAGCATCTTGTCAGCCAGCGGGTCCATGAACTTGCCGAAGTCCGTTACCTGATTATAATGTCTTGCGATGTATCCGTCAAGAAAATCGCTGACGGAACCCAGAACATAAACGATCAAAGCGGCGATCTGCATGGAAGTGCCTTCCAGATACATCAGCACGATGAACACAGGAATACAGATAACGCGGAACATTGTAATTTTATTTGCCAGAGTCATGTTTTCAACCTCAATTTTCGGTAACTGCAGAGCCAATCAGATTGCCCTCTGCGGTGTCTTTAATGAATACGGGGATGATATCGCCGGGGACGAAAGAATGCCAGTTATCAAAGAATACCTGACAGTCGATGCCGGGGGAGTCGGCATAGCTGCGGCCAATGCCGAAGCCGGACTTGTCGTCGATTTCTTCAAACAGAACATCCAGAGTCTCACCGATCTGGTTATTGGAGAATTCATCCAGAACCTGCTGCTGGATCTCCATGATCAGTTCTGCGCGGTGCTCTGCCACATCGGAGTCCACGCGATCCATGAGAGCAGCCCGGGTACCGTCTTCGGGAGAGTAGGGGAACACACCGGCGCGTTCAATCTTTGCATAACGAAGGAAGTCGCACAGTTCTTCAAATTCTTCTTCACCCTCGCCAGGCAGACCTGCGATCAGACTGGTACGGAGGACTACACCGGGGATGCGTTCACGCAGCTTGAAGAACAGTTCGCGGATCTCACCGCCGGTGCCTCTTCGGTTCATAGCCTTGAGGATCCCGTCGTTGATATGCTGAATGGGAATATCCAGATACTTGACGATCTTTTCTTCTGCTGCCACCGTATCAATGAGTTCGTCTGTGAATGCGTCGGGGTACAGGTAATGCAGCCGGATCCACTGAATACCGTCAATTTTGCACAGCCGCTTCAGCAGTGTGGGCAGACATTTTTCTCCATACAGGTCTTCACCGTAGCGAGTGATATCTTGTGCAATGACGATCAGTTCCTTGTAGCCTTGTGCTGCCAAGGTCTCGGCTTCCTTCACGATGGCATCCATAGAGCGGCTGCGGTATTTGCCGCGGATGGCGGGGATGATACAGAAGCTGCACCAGTTGTTGCAGCCTTCTGCAATGCGCAAGTAGGCATAGTTCTTGCCGGTGCTGACCACGCGGCCCAGCTCTTCCACGGGCGCATTCTTGTCAGCAAATACCTGTACGGAACGGTTATCAGACAGCTGTTCCAGTACATCCACGATGGAACCGAAGCTGGAAATACCCAACAGCGCATCCACTTCCGGCAGGTCATCCAGAATTTCCTGTCTGTATCGCTGGGCCATACAGCCTGCTACGATCAGATGCTTGAGCTTGCCTTCAGTTTTCAGCTGACCGACTTCAATGATGGTGTTGATGGCTTCCTGTGTTGCACTTTCGATAAACGCACAGGTATTGATGACCACTGCATCTGCCATCTCGGGATCGGGGACAATTTCATGACCAGCCTGCTGCACCAGAAACAGCATCTGTTCACTGTTGACGGTGTTTTTTGCACAGCCCAGAGAAATAAAACTTATTTTCAAAGTGCCAATACCTCTCTAATATCTTGATTTCTTTTCTTATATCCAATCTGTATCGTCTGAATTTCCCAGAACGCGTTGTTTGCATGCCAGGATCTCAGACCACGAAAAGCCCCGACGCAGTAGGGCGTCGGTGGCTTTTTTGATTTCTGCTTTGTCGGGATGTTCGCTGCGCAGCTTGCTGCGGAACAGCTTATCCATGGTTTCTTCCTGCGTGGGCATCTGCGCCATGGCTTCCTCCCACAGTTCGTGATCGATGCCGTGGCGGTACAGCTCCTGTTTGATGCGGCAGGCACCGTAGCCCTTGGCGGCATAGTGGCGTACCAGCATTTGACTATACCGTTCATCGCTGATGACACCAAGTTCCACCATACGGTCGGCCACGGCCTCGGCATCTTCGGGCGGTTCACCTTTCTCTGTGAGCTTCAGAATCAACTCTTTACGGGAGTAATCTCTCCGCTCCAGCAGGCGCAGTGCCCTCTTTTTTGCAGACTCGGGAAGCTGAGCCATCAGCCTTCAAAGTCGTCTGCGCTGATGTCGACAGCGCGGCCTGCTGCCTTGGCAGCTTTCTTTGCCTGCGGTGTCATCAGCTTGACATAGTCAACGCGGATCTGGGCTTCAATCTGGTCGGCGACCTCGGGATTTTCTTCCAGATAGATCTTCACGTTGTCACGGCCCTGAATACGAGTGCCATTGACGGTGAACCATGCGCCGCCCTTTTCGATAATGTCCAGCTTGACAGCCAAATCGACGATCTCACCGATCTTGGAGATGCCCTGTCCGTACATGATATCAAATTCCGCTTCCTTGAAGGGGGGAGCGACCTTGTTCTTAACGACCTTTGCTCTGGTGCGGTTGCCGACTACTTCGGAGCCGTTCTTCAGAGATTCCACACGTCGAACGTCGATACGCACGCTGGAGAAATATTTCAGTGCGCGGCCACCGGGGGTAGTTTCAGGATTGCCGTACATGACGCCAATCTTTTCACGCAGCTGGTTGATGAA
>JAGBAT010000003.1 GCA_017938835.1 Oscillospiraceae bacterium
GGCTCGATGTGGAGAGGACGAGCAACGAAATGAGCGCTCTTGGCTTGCTTGCAAGGCAAAAGCGATATGGAGTTCGCGAGGACGAAAGGTGCGCTGCAGCAGGCTGCACGTCCATCGCGTTAGCGGGGACATCTCTGTCAAAATGCTCCGTAGGAGTATTTTGACAGACTCAGCAGCCCGCACGTGGGCGGGCTGTGCAGCTTGTCAATCCTTCCAGATGAATTTATAGTTGATGGATTCGCCTCCATCTACCAGAATATTTTGTCCCGTGCAGAAGGTGTTGGTGACCGTCAAAAAATATGCCCACTGCGCAATTTCCTGAGGCGTTGCCCACTTTTTCAGCGGTGTTTCATCCATGATCTGTTTCCAAAGCTCCGGATCGTTGATGACGCACGCATTTAGCTCCGTCAGCACACCGCCGGGGTCCAGACTGTTGCAGGTGGCTCCGAAGGGTGCCACACGCATGGCCACATTTTTGGTATAGGCCAGCACACCGCCTTTGCTTGCGCAATATTCCGGGAACTCTGCGCCGGTATGTCCACTTGCAGAGCCAATATTCAGGATTGATTTGATTGCGGGCTGAACACCGTATTTTTCCGTAATATACATCAATGCTTGCAGGTTGATCGCAATATCGTCCTCGTTCTGCGTTCCTGCATTATTGATCAGAATATGGACATCTCCAATCTCCGGCAGCTTCTCTCGATCCCGCACATCGCAGACATAATGCGTGTAGTGTTCATGAATGATGCTCGCTTCCTGCCTGTCGATGCCAACCACGGTATGGTGTTCCTGCAAAAACAGTTCCGCAATGGCTTTTCCAATGCCCTGCGTTGTTCCTGTGATCAATACATTCATGTTACTTCTTCCCTTTCTCAATGTAGTCCATATATTCTTTTCCCACATTGGCGGCTTTCCATTTGGTCACGATCCGGTATCCAATGGGCGAGAACACAATTTCCATGATCAGCTCCGCCACAGCACCGGTCAGGGCGCAAGCAGCACACTGCAGCACCGTCCAGTGAAATCCATCCCAGAACACAGGCGCAAATCCCACAAAAACAATGACAGAAAAAATAAAATTGTCCAGAAACTGACCGACCAATGTGGAAATATACGTCTGCACGCAGTATACGAACCGTTCGCTGCGGTTTTCTTCCAGAGCTCTTCCGATCATCCAGTTCAGCATATTATTGATGACCGCAGAAGAAAGAAACGCAACGGTGCTTCCAAGCAAAACAAACCAAGTCCCACCAAAAATACTGTTAAACGCTGTATAGTCACTGGCATTGGACGGTATGGCGCTTGCAGCAAAAAAGATCAAACAGGTCAGCAGGTTGATGGCCGCTGCCAGCAGAGAGATTTTGTTCGACGCCTTGGGTCCAAAATGCTTTGTGATAATATCCATGCACATAAAGGACAGCCAGGAGATCAAAATCCCACCATCCAGAGCGATCCAGTCAAGCTGCAGCAATGTCTTGTTGGCCAGCAGATTCATACAAATAACGCTCACCACAAACAGGGTCACCACCGTCGCCGGAATGGATCTGAGCAGTATTTCCATTTCCTCTTGTTCTCTTTTGATCCACGCTGTTACTTTATCCATGATAATAGATGCTCCATTCGAGTATATCAGCTTTCATTATAGCATACAGTTTCGTTCTTGGTGCAGCAAATTCTCTCCGTTCTATCCGCCCCTCCACCGGAGCCGGAAATGCACCTTTTTTCGTATAAAAACATAAAATGCCGGTACAAATTCCACCGGAACAGCAACAATGCCGAAAACCCCTGCAAACAAAGGCTTCCGGCGTTGTGGACTGGCACCCCCGGCGAGACTCGAACTCACTACATTCCGCTTAGGAGGCGGACCCTCTATCCTGGTGAGGTACGGGGGCATATCACTGGCATTTTAGTATAAATCACCGCCAATGTCAACTTTAAGGAGCTACCGCTATGCATATTCCCTCTTCCACCACTGACCGCATTGAAGTCCTGACCTTTGAAGATGCCTGCCTGCACTCCGAGCGCAGCGAGGTCTATGACCGGGACAAGTGGCTGTACATCCCCGACTTCTATTCCGAATACCGTTATGTGCTGGGCACAAGGGGCAGCAACCCCCTGATCTGCATCGGCATCAATCCCTCCACGGCGCAGCCGGAGAATCTGGACAACACTCTGAAATCCGTGCAGCGCATTGCGCTTGCCAACGGCTTTGACAGCTTCACCATGTTTAATGTATACGCCCAGCGGGCCACAAAACCCGACGACATGGAAAAGCAGCTGAATCCTCACATGCATGCGGAGAACATGAAGGCCTTCGACTTTGTGCTCAGCCAGTGCGATAATCCCACAGTCTGGGCAGCATGGGGCAGCATCATTGAAAAGCGGAAGTACCTGCCGGAGTGCGTGAAGGATATGATCGCCATCGGAAAAGCCCACAATGCCAAGTGGGTCTGCGCAGGCAAGATCAGTGTCAAAGGCCATCCACACCACCCTCTGTATCTGAAGAAAGACGAGCCTGTGCGGGCGTTTGATATTGAATCTTATATTGAGATGCTGACCACATTCGATTGACTTTCTCTTTGGCTCAATCGAGAGAACGCCCCGTCTCCTTCCTTTTCACAGGGGACAGAAAAATAGGTACAGCAGAATCTTAAACAATTCTTCATTGTTCAAACCGCGCTTATGTGTTAGAATGATACCATTCTACGACGCAAAGGAGGCGGTGCCGTGAAAAAACTGCTGAAATTTCTCGTGGTGGCCGCTGTTGCTGCCGCACTTTGCTGGCATTACCAGTGGGCATTTCGGGATCTGGCCAACAGCCGCAGCATGAGCGTGGAGGATCAGCTCTATCACGCTCTCATGGAAGAGCGGGAGACCATCCTGCTGCTGGGCTATGAACTCAGCGACAGCCAGCTGGCAGATGCGTGGAACCACGTCATGTACACCAACGCCGATCTGTTCTTCGTAGCAGACCAGTTTGAATACACAGTCATCAATGACCGGGTACTTACAGTATCCCCCCGATATGCTGTCAGCGGCAGCCAATTATCCGCCGCACGGGAGATCTATGAAGCCGCTATTGCAGACATTCTCAGCGGCGTGCAGGATGACTGGTCCCAGCTGGAGACCGCTTTGTATCTCCACGACTACCTTTGTATGCACTATGCTTACGACGAAACACTGTCCCGTTACAGTGCCTATGAACTGCTGACCGAGGGCACAGGGGTCTGTCAGGCTTACACCGTGGTGTACACTGCGCTGCTGCAGGCCTGCGGCATTGAATGCAGCTATGTGGTCAGCGAGGAAATGAACCATACATGGAACATCGTCTATCTGGACGGCGTGCCCTACAATGTGGATATTACATACGATGACCCAACCGGGGCCCGTTTGGGGCGCGCCAAGCATGCGAACTTCCTGAAAAGCGACGCCGCCTTTGACAACACACACAACTACACCGCTGCCGAGGGCATGGGCCAGTGCACCGATACCTCCTATGACAGTGCAGTATGGGACAACGCTACCTCCGCTTTTGTGCCTCTGGGCGATGATTTCTACTTCATCGAGCACGGCACCATCCACCGCTGGGACGGCGAGACCGTAACGGAGGTTTTCACAATTTACGCAACATGGTTCACTGACCGGGGTGACGGTACCTACTGGCAGGGAAATCACAGTACCCTGTGGGCAGTGGACGGCGGTCTGCTGTACAACACAAACAACCGCATCATGTTCCTGGACCCCGCCATCGGCGTGGCCCGCGTCAGCTGTGGCTATTACGGCGACGGCGACATTTACGGCTTCACCTACAACGGTGACAGCATCACCCTGCAGGTGGGTACGGATCCCAACGAAGCAGGAGAATATTTGACCGTGACTAGCTTCACGCTATACTAAATATATCTTCCCCGCGCACCCCAAAAAAGAGAGAAAAAGGATGTGCTATTATGTTCCAACTGATTGCTTCCCGCATGAATCCCACCCGACTTGTATCACTGCTTCTGGCCGCGGCCTTGCTTCTGTCCGGTGCTGCTATGATCCGCACCGAGCAGGGCGAAACCGACCTGTCTTTGTCCGCCTACGAATCAGACACACAGGCACGGGCAATGCAAATGGATATTTACTATGGTGTTCTGGAGCACCGGGAATCCATTGACGTTTCCAAGTATTCCTATTCCTTAACGGAGTTTGGTAAGATCCTGAAAGACTTGCGAAATCATCACCCCGACCTGTATATGATCAAAAGTGCCTACTCCTATTCCTACAAGACCGTCGATGGCACACGATATGTGACTAAGTACTGGCCCAAATACTCCATGACCGCTGAGGAACAGGCCGCGGCACAGCTCGTATGGTATGAAACGATTCAGAATATCATCGCCGGTGTGAACCCCAGCTGGAACAATACACAGAAGGCCATGTATCTCCACGACTATCTGGCAGCCAATTATGAATACGATCTCACATACACCAATTACGACGCTTACAGTCTGCTGACCACCGGAAAGGGCGTCTGTCAAGCCTACGCGCTGGCATACATTGCTCTGCTGGAGGCTGTGGGCATCACCTGCAATTACACCAGCAGCAATGCGATGAATCACGCTTGGAACAAAGTCCAGCTGGGCGGTAATTACTATAATGTGGATGTCACGTGGGACGATCCTACCGCTGACCGTCTGGGCTATGTGTCGCACGAAGATTTTCTGGTCAGTGACTCCATGCTGGGCGATGACCACAGCTTTACATGGGAGGAAGGCTACGGCCAGTGTTTCGATACCGGCTTCGACAATTGGTTCTGGAGAGACGTAAATACCGCCATCATCCCCATGGACGGTGACTTCTTCTACATCAAAAACGGCACAATTTACAAATGGGATGTGGAAAGCAATTCTATCAAGAAATGCGTTTCTTTGAGTTCCAAGTGGTATGTCAAAGGCAAGAGCGGCAGCTACTGGCGATACAAAAACTCCGACGGCAGCTGGAATACCAACTTTAGCGTCATGCAGCCAACCGGGAACAAGATCCTGTACAACACTGCCTATTCCATTAAAACCTTTGACCCCAAGACCAACAAATTGGCAGTCATCTGCGAATACAATGGCAAGGGCTGCATTTACGGCTTCCGCTACAATGGCAGCAGCATCACTCTGCAGGTCAGTCAGGACTGTGGCCAGACCTACGATTTTGTCACCGTTACCAACTTCAAATCATTTTAAACCAAAGAACCGATACCCAGCGGGTATCGGTTCTTTTCAGCTTGTCAAAAAAACGCCTCGCAGAGTTTCGTCCGCAAGGACGAAATAAGATTCAATCCATTTTTCGACGCGACATGTGCGTGGCGAAAAATACATCCCAGCCTGCAAACGTGCAAATTGTTTTTCGATGAAAAACAATGCGTGCGCTGCAGCAGGCTGCAAGTCCATCGCGTTAGCGGGGACGTCTCTGCCAAAATGCTCCGTAGGAGTATTTTGACAGACTCAAAACATCCCCGACCGGTGGTCGGGGATGTTTCTGCCTTACTTCTCCGCATAGCCGAACAGCCAGTACCCCATCGGGGTATGGGTCACGGAGGTAATGGCGTCGGATACACGGTATGTGTCTCCAAAATAATAAATCGGGCAAACAGCAAAACGTTCCTGCTCAAACAGCATGGCATCTGCCGCCAGCAGCAGTGCATCCCGCTCCGCTGCGTCCGTAGTCCTGCCAATGACATCCAGTGCATCATTGTACCGCTGGTCGCCCCAGACAGAGTAGTTGTACTCCCCGCCCCGGCGCATGATCTCCAGAAAACTGCGGCCGTCGTCATAGTCCGGCAGCCAGCTGAGATAGGCCGTACCGAAGGTGCGGGACTTCAGAGAATCTGCGTAGGTGTCGTCGTCCATCAGCACAAACTCGGCATTCAGTCCCAATACCTCCTTCCAGTTATTCCGGCAGGTTTCTGCCACGGTGCGGTTCACTGCGGACTCGTTAAACCGATAATACACCGTGTAGCTGTTATACCACGAGCCAATGGCGCGGGCCTCGTTATACAGCTTCTTTGCCAGTGCGCATCGTCCTTCGTAAGTGTTCAGGTCATAGTCCGGATACGTTTTGCTGAGCCATGCGTACATAGGCTGTTCCGCCGCGACCGACGGTACCACATAGGCACTACCGCCGGAATCAGAGATTTTTGCAGGAATCAGCCCCACAGCAGGCGTGGCGCCGCCCCCAAGTGCTGCCGCAATGGAGTCCCTGTCGATGCTCAGCAGCATGGCTCCACGGACGCGCCAGTCCTGCACAGCGCTGGTGTTAAGATACAAATAATAGACCCCCGCCCGGCTGATGGGTTCCCCATCGGCAATGCCCGCAACAAAGTCCAGCCCCCCGCTTTCAAACGCCCCGGTCATTCCGACCTCACTGTCGTTGAAGTTCCAGACAATGGTATCCGGGCCGAGGGCATCCCCATCGTAATACTGCGGATTTTTCGTCAAAGTCATGTGGTCATCATGGACCCAGCTGGTAATGGTATAGCCGCCGTTGGTGATGATATTCCGCTCATCTGTCCAGTCCCCGCCGTATGCTTCGATCACATCCTGCCGCAGTGGGCTCATACAGGGCAGAGCGCACAGCTTCAGAAAATGAGAGCAGGGCTTCTCCAATGTGACCACAAGCGTTCTGTCATTTTCCGCAGTGACACCCAGTGCACTAGGGTCGGCCTTTCCGCTGCCGACGGCTTCGGCGTTTTGGATGACCCCATACAGTTGGCTTGCTGCCGCGGCGTGCGCCGTCTCTCCGCTGCCTGCGGGAGTCAGCAGGCGCCGCCAGGCATAGACAAAGTTCTGCGCCGTGACAGGCTGACCGTCTGACCAGCAGGCGTCGCCCCGGATCGTGAATCGCCAAGTCAGCCCGTCATCGGAGACAGTGTGGGATTCTGCAAGGCCGCTGACCAGCTGTGCATCGGTGACAGCCGCGGATTCATCCGCAGGCACATACTTCATCAGTCCCTCAAAGAGATGGCTGATCAGCCCCGCAGTCTCCACATCCCCCACATAGGTGGGGTCGATGGTATAGCCCTCCATGCCCGTGCAGACCTCCAGTACAAAAGGTGTGGGGACTGGGGTCGCCGTAGGCTCCGGTGTGATCTCCGCTGTGTCTGTCCCTCCGCCGCAGGCTGTGAGCAGCAGGAGACACAAAACGGCAAGTATAAAAATGCGATGTTTCATAGTGTTCCTTTTTGCGTGGGTTCCCCCACTTGAGTTGCGTTTACCTTGCATATATTACCACATCTATTTAAAAAATGCAAATTTCCAAGTCGTTATCCCCCACTTATTACCCACTTTAGTAATTTATCCCACATTTTTCCGTCACAAGGGAACGCTCGCCTGCACTTCCCGCACAACAGCCATTCCATTTTTCTCTCCTGCATGGTATAATATCCCTATCAATTCCAAGGAGGCCTCCGCAATGGAAGAACTGAGCGAATACCGCTATGACACGCAGCTGCTGATCGAGGGCAGCAATCTGGATGAGGATGTTATTTACGATTATTTTGTTGAACATTTTCAGGGTGACTGCCTGCTGGCTGTGGGTGACGAGGAACTGATGAAGATCCACTACCACACCAATGAGCCGTGGAAGGTTCTGGAATACTGCGCTTCTCTGGGCGAGATCTTCGATATCGTCATTGAGGACATGGACCGGCAGTCCAGAGGTCTGCAGGGATAACCCTATCTTAGTCCACACCAACTGCGAAGTTTGTCGAATATAGGAAAAGAGGCATCAGAAGATGCCTCTTTTTGCTATATTCTGTTGCCGGCTGTGGAAGTATTATGGGCGGTCAAATCAATTCGCCGACTCAAATTGAGAATTCCACAGCTGGCTATAGAAGCCGCCTTTGCTGAGCAGCTCGTCGTGGGTACCCTGTTCTACGATATTGCCTTCCTGCATGACCAGAATACGGTCTGCATTGCGGATGGTAGACAGGCGGTGGGCAATGACGAAGCTGGTGCGGCCTTCCATCAGGGTGTCCATCCCCTTCTGGATCAGCTGCTCGGTGCGGGTGTCCACACTGGAGGTTGCCTCGTCCAGGATCAGCACAGGGCTGTCCGCCAGAATGGCACGGGCAATGGTCAGCAGCTGCTTCTGGCCCTGAGACACATTGGTGGCATCCTCGTTCAGCTCCATGCTGTAGCCCCCAGGGAGGCTGCGGATGAATTTGTGGGCGTGAGCTGCCTTGGCCGCAGCAATGACCTCCTCGTCGGTGGCATCGGCTCTGCCATAGCGAATGTTTTCCATGATGGTTCCCTTGAACAGCCATGTGTCCTGCAGCACCATACCAAACTGGCGGCGCAGCTCGCCGCGATCGTACGCCTTGATGTTCACGCCATCCAGCAGGATCTCACCGCCATCCACATCGTAAAAGCGCATGAGCAGTTTGACCATAGTCGTTTTGCCGGCACCGGTGGGACCAACAATGGCCACAGTCTCGCCCTTTTTGACCTCGCAGCTCCAGTCATGGATGACCGGCTGGCCGGGGTCGTACCCAAACTTAACATTGCGGAAGGACACATTGCCCTCCACATGGCCAGTGGAAACGGGCTGTGCGGGAGCAGGCTCTTCCTCGGCCTCTGCCAGGAACGCAAAGACTCGCTCAGCAGCGGCTGCCATGGACTGCATCTGGTTGGATACCTGGCCCAGCTGCGTAATAGGCTGGGTGAAATTGCGGACATAGTTCATAAAGGCCTGAATGTCACCGATCTGAATGGTACCACGGATGGCAAGCATTGCACCGGAAATGACCACTGCCACATAGCCCAGATTGCCGATGAAGCCCATCAGGGGCATCATCAGGCCGCTGAGAAACTGGCTCTTCCAGCCTGCCTCATACAGCTTTTCATTGGTGGCATTGAATTCATCCAATACAGCCTGTTCCCGGTTATAAGCCTGAACCACATTCAAGCCCGAAAAGGTCTCTTCGATGCAGCCATTGAGCTCGCCCAGCTCACGCTGCTGTGCAATAAAGTGGGGCTGGCTGTTTTTGATGACCACCATCATGACCACGAGGGTCAGAGGCAGCATCAAAGCGGTGATTCCGGTCATCAGGGGGCTGATGGAGAGCATCATATACACCACGCCCACCAGAGTAGCGATGCTGGTGATCAAGGTGGTGATGGACTGATTCAGACCCATCCCCAGAGTGTCTACATCGTTGGTGATGCGGCTAAGCACTTCGCCCACGGTGCGCTTTTCAAAATACTTCATGGGCATGCGGCCGATTTTTTCGGTGATCTCCTTCCGCAGACGGTAGGAGAGGTTCTGCACCACCGTAGTCATGGTGTAGCTCTGGACAAAGCTGCAGAACACACTGATACCGTACAGCACCATGACCACGATCAGAATTTTAGCGATGGCACCGAAGTCGATGCCGCCGGTACCCATATACATGGCCTTGATGCCATTGTACAGCTCCGTGGTGGCTTCGCCCAGCACCTTGGGTGCCCGGACGCTGAACACGGTGGACACTGCTGCGAACACGCAGGCCAGCAGCACTGCGAATTTATAGTTCCCGATGTAGCGAAGCAGCCTGCCCATGGTGCCCTTGAAGTCCTTCGCCTTTTCCACGGGGGCACCGGGAGGGCCTCCCGGTGGGCCGCCATGAGGGCCGCGGCGGGGTGGCTGTTTGTGATTGCGTTCTTCTGCCATTATGCATCCACCTCCATTCCCAGTTCTGCTGCAGACAGCTGGCTGACCGCAATTTCCTTGTAGGTCTCACAGGTCTTCAACAGTTCCTCATGAGTACCCATGCCGTCGATGCAGCCTTCCTTCAGGACAATGATGTTATCGGCGTGCATGACGGTTGCAATGCGCTGTCCCACAATGATGACAGTGGCCTCCCCAGCATGCTCGCTGAGCGCCTTGCGCAGAGCTGCATCGGTCTTATAGTCCAGAGCAGAGAAGCTGTCGTCAAACAGATATACTTCCGGTTCGGAGGCCACAGCCCGGGCAATGGACAGGCGCTGCTTCTGGCCGCCGGACACATTGCTGCCGCCCTGTGCGATGTGGCTGTGGTAGCCCTGTTCCTTTTCTTCGATGAAGTCCGCCGCCTGCGCCACTTCCGCCGCCAGCTGCATCTGCTCATCGGACACACTGCCCGCATAGCCAATGTTGGACGCGATGGTGCCGCTGAACAGCACTGCCTTCTGGGGCACATAGCCCAGACGGCCGCGGAGATCCGCCATGGTCATGTCGCGGACATCCACGCCATCCACAGTGACGCTGCCCTCAGTGACCTCGTAGAAACGGGGGATCAGGTTCA
>JAGBAT010000018.1 GCA_017938835.1 Oscillospiraceae bacterium
AAGTCCATCGCGTTAGCGGGGACGTCTCTGTCAAAATGCTCCGTAGGAGTATTTTGACAGACTCAAGCACCCGCCCGAAACAACGGGCAGGTGCCTCAAGAAAGCCTACAGGCTTTTCCGACTGCTTTATGCAAGCTCCGGGCCGCGAGCAATGGCCAGCTTCAGCAGCACGGGGGTCACCAGTGCACAACAAATGACTGTCAGCACCACAGCAGGCATTACCGCCGGTTCGATCATCCCTGCACTGATGCCCTTCTGGGCTACCATCAGCGCAACTTCCCCGCGGGCTACCATGCCAATGCCTGCTACCAAAGACTGATGCCCACTCATGCCGGTAAGTCGTCCCGCAAGGCCGCAGCCAATGATTTTGGACACGATTGCGGCGATCAGCAGAACGAAGGCGAACAGGAAAACTTCCCCGTTTATAGTACTCAGGTCGGTCTTCATGCCCACACTGGCGAAAAACACGGGAGTAAACACCATATAAGAGGTAACCGCCACCTTCTTTGCCACAAACTGTCTGGACTTGGATACATTACACAGGATCAGGCCTGCAAAAAACGCACCCGTAATATCTGCCACACCGAACCATTCCTCTGCGAAGTAAGACATCAGCAAACAGAAAGCCAGTGCCCAGATGGCAACGCGGCGGCTGTGCCAGTGTTCCTTTGCAATGGAGCGGAACACGCGGGTAAAGATCACGCCACAGCCTAGTACAAACAGGAAAAAGCCCGCAATTTTCACCAAAACCATGGCCAGGCTGCCCTCGCCGGTGCTGAAGCCGGTCAGGAAGGACAGGACGACAATGCCCAGAATATCGTCGATCAGCGCTGCACTGAGCAGGGTGGTACCTGTTTTGGTCTTTAGTTTGCCCATTTCATTCAGTGTCTCAACAGTGATACCCACGGAAGTGGCAGAGAACACAGAGCCCACAAAGGCTGCCTTGAGCACATTATAAACCGTGAAGTTCTCCTCAAAGAATATAAAGTAGACGATACCGCACAGGATCATGGGTACGATCACGCCCATGGTGGCTATGATAAAGGCCTGCAGGCCCGTCTTTTTCATCTCTTCCAGATCAGTGTCGATGCCTGCCAGAAACATCAGCATGATGACGCCGATCTCCGCAGTCTTGGTCAGAAAATCCGTGCTTTCCAGCATACCCAGACCACTGGGGCCCAGTATAATACCTGCCAGCAAAGCGCCCACCACCTGAGGCATATGAATTTTTTCGGTCAAAAGTCCGAACAGCTTGGTAGAAACCAAAATCGCTGCCAGAAGCAGCAAAAATGTGTAATCCATTTGGAAACCTCTTTTCTCAACATCTATCATTTTCCGCATACAATTGTTATGGACCGCAGTGTGTTGGAAATCGAGGGTAAGTCGGTGTTGAGAGAGGATATTCAGTATCGGCTTTGCGGTCGGTTTTCAATGTATGTCACACTTCCATCGCATAGCAGTTCCTGCGGATTATCACATTATAGTTAGGTCATTTTCTGTTGTCAAGTTAAATTTTTGTTTGTTTCCCAATGCCGTTTTTTCGATTTTTTGAAAAAAATTCCCTGTGCAAACGCACAGGGAATCGGGTTGATGTTTCCTTACAAACTTCTCAGATAGCCTTCCAGCATCAAGCTCGCTGCCACTGCATCTACATTTTTGCGGTGATCCTTTTCTTTTCTGCCGTTGGCATGGAGGATGGCATGAGCCTCCACAGAGCTGCGGCGCTCATCCCAGAACTTTACTTCCAGACCGGTAGCCTCCGTCAGCTTTGCAGCAAATTCGCGGCTGATGGCCGCCCGCTCACCCTCGGTACCGTCCATATTTTTGGGCAGCCCCAAAACCAGCAGTCCAACGCCGCGGGCCTTCACTTCCTCTGCAATTTTTTTCACCGCACGGTCCATCTTCCACTCCTTCATGGTCCATGCATCGCCCACCAGAATGGCCATCGCATCAGACACCGCAATGCCGATGCGCTGATCGCCGTAGTCAATTGCCATAATTCTCATCGTTCAAACATTCCTTCCAAAGTATTCCCGAATCTCGCTTGCCATGTACAGGCTGCCGCACGCAACCACCACGCTGTCAGTCTCCTTCGCCCGCTCCAGCGCCAGCGTCATGCCCTGCTCTACGCTATCCGCCGCCTGCACCCATTTCCCATCGGCTGACAGATAAGCTGCCAGCTCGGTATTCTGCAGGGCTCTGGGAGAATCGGGGGTCACGGTAATGAAATCACTGGCAAAGCTTTGCAGCACTGTCATCATGTGCTGCCAGTCCTTGTCCGCCAGCACACCGGTCAGGCACACAATGCGCCGTCCACTAAGGTAGTCCTCCACCGCTTTGCGCAGACTTTCTACCCCCTGCATATTGTGGGCGCCGTCCACGAACACGATGGGGTCTTTGCACAGCAGCTCGAAACGGGCAGGCCACTGTGCCGCCGCCAGCCCCTTCACGACGGCTTCCTGTGGGATCTTCCAGCCGCGATCCTTCAAAACATCCACTGTGGTCAGCACCACCGCCGCATTGCGCAGCTGATGCTCTCCCAGCAAGCGAATGTGGTATTCCGTAGGAGTATGAGGATAGCGGAAGCTTTGACCCGTCAGGTCAGAGGACAGAGGCGTAATGGCGTCAAACCGAGGTTCAAAGTATCTGCAGGGCTGCCTATATGCCGCGGCGGCATAATTGCGGATGACGTCCATGGCTTCCTTATCACTGACATACGCCACAACAGGACAGCCCTCCTTGATGATGCAGGCCTTTTCGTAGGCGATCTCTGCAAGGGTATTGCCCAGATAATCGGTATGGTCGATGCCAATATTGGTGATGACCGCGCACTCATTGTTCTCAATGATATTCGTGGCGTCCAGACGGCCACCAAGGCCGGTTTCCAGCACCACGATGTCGCAGCTCTCTTCTGCAAACCACAGGAATGCAGCAGCCGTGATGAGCTCAAACTCAGTGGCTCCATCAGGCATGGTATCCGCTACCGCTTTGACCCGCTCTACGATCTCTGCAAGCTTGTCATCGGGAATATGCTCGCCGTTGATCTGCATACGCTCGTTGAAGCGGATGATAAACGGAGAAATGAACAAGCCGGTCTTGTAGCCTGCCTGAATGAGAATATTGGACAGCATGCAGGAGGTAGACCCTTTTCCGTTGGTCCCTGCGATGTGGATAAATTTCAGTTTGTTCTGCACATTTCCCAGCCCGTCCATCAGAGTGCGGATGCGCTCCAGACCGGGCTTGGAGCCACGGGCAGAAATCGTGCCGATATAGGCCAGAGCCTGTTCGTATGTCATGGAAAAATCCTCCAAAAATTTGTCTGTAGATCGTGGGCTTTGGGCAAAATGACAAGGAAAAACCCACCCGGATATTATAGCATTGTCATAGCTGTAAAACAACGAAATTTCCTTGATTTTTCAAGGTTTTTTGCTTGACATTGGAGTAGTAAAGTGGTATCCTAACTTTACCTGTCAGAAGATGGGTTCATTTTTTGTGCCCAAATCTGTCTGTACACAGGGAGGCAACATGCTCTTACAGGAGCAAATTCTATAAGGAGGTGCCGAGTTTATGGCAAAAGCAGGCGCAAGAGTAAAAGTTACTCTGAGATGCAGCGAGTGCAAGCAGCGCAACTACGATACCATGAAGAACAAGAAGAACACTTCTGATCGTCTTGAACTGAAAAAGTATTGCCCGTTCTGCCGCAAGCACACTGTGCATAACGAAACCAAGTAAGTCTTTCGAAAGGAATGTGACAAATGGCTGAAGAACAGAAGAAAGCCGGTGCTCCTTCCCAGAAAAAGCAGGCAGTGAAAAAGGGCGCTCCCGCTCAGGTCACTACCGAAGCTGTGAAGAAAGGCGAGGAACTGACTCGTATCGGTAAGATCAAGAAGTGGTTCCGCGAAATGAAGGCAGAGCTTAAGAAAGTCGTATGGCCCAGCAAAAACACCGTCATCAAGAACACCGCAGTTGCACTGGGTGTTATGGCAGTAGCTGCAGTATGCATCTGGGGGTTTGACCAGATTGCTCAGCTGGGTGTAAAGGCACTCATCAACCTGGTGGGCTGATATGGCAGAAGAAGCAAGATGGTATGTGGTTCACACATACTCCGGTTATGAAAACGCAGTAGCAGCCGCTATTATGAAGGCTGCAGAAAACAGAAGAATGCAGGACCTGATTCACGAGGTCACCATTCCTCTGGAAAAGGTCACCGAGATCACCGAAAAGGGCCCCAAGGAAGTGGAACGCAAAGTGTTCCCCGGCTATGTCCTGGTAAAGATGATCCTGACCGATGACAGCTGGCACCTGGTACACGCAGTACGCGGTGCTACCGGCTTTGTCGGAACCGACGGCAAAGCAGTCCCCCTGACCGATGAAGAAGTCATCGCGCTGGGCGTTGAACGCCGCGAAATCAAGGTGGGATACAATATTGGCGACACCGTCAAGGTGATCGATGGTCCTCTGTCTGGATTCAATGGCACTGTGGACGAGCTCGAAATCACTAAGAACCGTGTTCGCGTTGTGGTCTCCATGTTTGGCAGAGAGACCCCCATTGACCTCGAACTGGATCAGGTCGAGGCTGAAAAAGAATAATTAGAAAGAGGTGCTCACTTTGGCACAGAAAGTAGTTGGATATGTCAGATTCCAGGTTCCCGCAGGTAAGGCAACTCCCGCTCCCCCTGTAGGTCCTGCACTTGGTCAGTACGGCATCAACATTGGCCAGTTCACCAAGGAATTTAACGAGCGTACTAAGGGCGACATGGGCATGATGATCCCTGTTGTCATCACTGTATACTCCGACCGCAGCTTCTCCTTCGTCACCAAGACCCCCCCTGCAGCACTGCTGATCAAGAAGGCATGCGGCATCGACAGCGGCTCTGGTGTTCCCCAGAAGGACAAGGTTGCTACCATCAGCAAGGAAGACGTTCGCAAGATCGCTGAGCAGAAACTGCCCGATCTGAACTGCACCGATATCGACGCAGCTATGAGCATGATCGCAGGTACCTGCCGCTCCATGGGCGTCGTCGTAGCAGACTAATCTGCACCCCTTAACGTGGGAGGATTCACTTCCGCACAACCACAACAATAGGAGGAAATTAAATTGTTCAGAAGTAAGAATTACAAAGAAAGCTCTAAGCTTTTTGATAAGCAGGCTCTGTATCCTGCAAAGGAAGCATTCGAAATCGTATGCAACGCTTCCAAGGCAAAGTTCGACGAAACCGTTGAGCTGCATGTAAGACTGGGCGTTGACGGCCGTCACGCTGACCAGCAGGTTCGTGGTGCTATCGTTCTGCCCCACGGCACCGGCAAGACCGTTCGCGTTCTGGTATTCTGCAAGGATGAACGCGTTGAAGAAGCTCTGGCTGCTGGCGCAGATTACGCAGGCGGCATGAATCTGGTAGAAAAGATTCAGAAGGAAAACTGGTTTGACTTTGACGTTGTCATCGCTACCCCCGATATGATGGGTACCGTTGGCCGTCTGGGTAAGGTTCTGGGCCCCAAGGGTCTGATGCCCTCTCCCAAGGCTGGCACTGTTACCCCCAACATTGCACAGGCAGTTAAGGAATCCAAGGCTGGTAAGATCGAATACCGCCTGGACAAGACCAACATCATCCACTGCCCCATCGGCAAGGTTTCTTTCGGCGCTGAAAAGCTGTTCGACAACTACGAAGCACTGATCAACGCTATCATCAAGGCTAAGCCCGCTGCTGCAAAGGGCACCTATGTAAAGAGCTGCGTTACCGCATCCACCATGGGCCCCGGCGTTAAAATCGTTGCAAAGCAGACCGTTAACGGCTAATTTGCTTAAAAACGCACTGTGAATCACAGTGCGTTTTTTATTTTTAATGAAATCCTTCCACTCTGACTGAAATCATGTCAGGGTGGAAGGATTTTACATATTCTTTACATTTCATTTGTAATCTAGCAATATTCGCGATATAATGGGCCCATACGGAGGAGGGATCAGATTGGATAAAGACTTACGGCCCGGTATCTACCGGCACTTCAAGGGCAACATGTATCAGCTGCTGTACATTGCCAGACATTCTGAGACGCTGGAGCCCATGGTGGTCTACCGCGCACTGTATGGCGACGGCGAGATATGGGTGCGCCCTGCCTATATGTGGACTGAGACAGTACACCGCGGCAACTATACCGGCCCCCGTTTTGCCTATGTGAGCGCATCCAAAATGGACGATTTTCCCGACTGACACCGAAATAGATTACATAAAATTGCCCGATCACTGTGCTTACAACGCCCGAGTCGGGCTTTTTGCTTTGTAAGTATTTACTACCATTTTCTCGCATAGTATGCTACAATACCATCTAAACACTAAGACGAGGTAATGCAATCTATGATCCAATTCCTTGCCGCACACCTGATCCCTGACCATGAAAATACCACTGATGAGCACGTACGCCGTGCCTACGGTACCCTATGCGGCGCTGTAGGCATCATTCTGAATCTGCTACTGTTCGGCGGCAAATATCTGTCGGGGATGCTGACAGGCTCCATCGCTGTCATGGCTGATGCCTTCAACAATCTCGGTGACGCCGGTTCCTCCATCATTACGCTGCTGGGCATCCGCATGGCTGCGAAAAAACCCGATCCCCACCATCCCTTCGGACACGGCAGACTGGAATATCTCTCCGGCATGGCCGTCAGCATTCTAATCATCATTGTGGGTCTGGAGCTTGGCCGCGATTCCCTGAACCAGATCCTGACTCCCGCCCCTGTAGAGACGGGTGCACTGACGATCAGCATCCTGCTGGCATCCATTGCTGTGAAATTCTACATGTATGCATACAACCGCCGCATTGGGCAGAAAATCAATTCCCCCGGCATGACTGCTACTGCTACGGACAGTCTTTCTGACACAATTTCCACATTTGTGGTACTGCTGGCTACCATCGTCTCCCGCTTCTCCGGAGCCAATCTGGATGGTTGGGGTGGGATTTTGGTCGCAACGTTCATCGTCTACTCCGGCATCAAGTCTACCAGAGAGACCCTGGCTCCCCTACTGGGCAGCCCTCCCGAAGAGGAATTCGTGCGGCAGATCGAAGAGATCGTGCTCCGGCATGACGAGATCGTGAACATCCATGACCTGATCGTTCACGACTACGGCCCCGGCCGCCGCATGATCACGCTGCATGCGGAAGTTCCCGGCGACGGCAACATTTTTGCCCTCCACGACGCCGTAGACAGCGCAGAGATGGAACTTGCAGAGAAGCTGGGGTGTCTGGCCACCATTCACATGGATCCCATCAGCATCAACGACGAAAAGTGCGACGCCATGCGCGGTGCAGTAGAAGAGTTCGCAGCAGGCATTGACGAGCGCATCACCATCCACGACTTTCGCATCGTGGACGGCCCTACCCACACGAGAGTGATATTCGACGCGGTGCTGCCCTTTGACAGCGACATTGACGCATCGAAGCTGCAGGAGCAGTTGGAAGTATTCGTTCGGAATAT
Organism: Oscillospiraceae bacterium; assembly: GCA_017938835.1. Lineage (GTDB taxonomy): Bacteria > Bacillota > Clostridia > Oscillospirales > Oscillospiraceae > HGM13010. The sequence goes on from JAGBAT010000018.1 coordinate 7,472, forward strand.
GTGGACGAATACATATCCCATCATTACCATTGATCGTCCGTATCATCAGTAAAAAGTCTCCGACCACCGGTCGGGGATTTTTGGAGTCTGTCAAAATACTCCTACGGAGCATTTTGACAGAGACGTCCCCGCTAACACGATGGACTTGCAGCCTGCTGCAGCGCACGTATTGTTTTTCGACGAAAAACAATTTGCACGTTTGCAGGCTGAGATGTATTTTTGCTACGCACATGTCGTGACAAAAATGGATTGAATCTTATTTCGTCCTTGCGGACGAAACTCTGCGAGGCGTTTTTGGACAAGTTGAAAAAATCCCCGACCACCGGTGGTCGGGGATTTTTGTTTATCTTAGTATTCCAGTTCGCCCTTGTATACCAGATTGGTATCACCGGTGAGCAGGATACGGTCATCTGTGTAGTTGACAGTCAGGTCACCGCCGCGGAGCTTTACAGTGATGTCGGTGCCCTTCTTGCACAGGCCGGCTTCCGCTGCTGCAACAACTGCTGCGCAGGCACCGGAACCGCAGGCGCGGGTCTCGTTATTATCCCATTCCCAGGTGCGGATGCGCAGGGTATAAGGATTGATGAAACGAACCAGTTCGAAATTCATGGGCTGGGGGAACTTGCCGCACTTTTCGATCGCTGCTGCAATCTCGGTCATGTCCTTGTTGTCCACACGGTCAACAAAAATGACGCAGTGGGGGTTGCCTCCGATGTTCACGCAGCTTGCGAAGAATTCGCCATCGCCTACCTGGATGGGGTAATCAATGACCTTCTCCCCTTCTGCGATCATGGGGATCTGTTCAGGGGCCAGCAATGCCTTCCCCATATCCACGGTGACGGAAGTGACCTTGCCGCCGGAAATGTACAGGTGCATGCTATAAACGCCCAGCCGGGTCTCCAGAGTCATGTCTTCCTTTTTGACGATATTATTGTCGTACAGGAACTTTGCTGCGGAACGCATGGAGTTGCCAACGACCTGACCTTCCAGACCGTTCTGGTTGAAGATGCGCATCTTTGCATCGGCTACGTCGGAGTTTTCGATCAGGATCAAACCGTGGGCACCAACGCCGGTGTGACGGTCGCACATCCGTGCGCACAGAGATGCAGGAGAGGGCAAGCTCTCATCGCGGTTGTCAATGAAGATATAGTCGTTGCCGGAGCAGGTCATCTTGCTGAACTTCAAAGTCTGGCGTTCCTTACGCATGTCGTTGATATTCACCAGCTCGGTGTTGCTTTCATTAAAGCGGCTTGCCAGAATATCCGCATACGCATTTGCAGTATCCAGAGAAGTCAGGCAGGGAACGTCCAGACGCAGTGCGACACGATGAACCCTGGTGTATTCGTTGATGGTATCATCCACCAGTGCACCGGTGTAAACGATACAGCGGATCTTGCCGTCTTCCAGCAGATCCAGAACTTCGTCGGACTCGGTGATGTCAGCCACAGGAGTCACTTCTACGTCCAGCGTCTTGATGACTTCTGCAGTGCCGGGCGTTGCATACAGCTTTGCATCCATGTCTGCAAATTTCTTTGCCAGATCCAGAATTTCCAGATAGTCATGCTCATCAACACTCAGCAGTACGCCGCCGCGCTTGGGCAGGCCGCGGGTACCTGCAGCAGTCAGACCCTTGAACAGTGCTTCGCCGGTGGTCTTGCCAATGCCCAGAACTTCGCCGGTGGACTTCATTTCGGGGCTCAGGACGGAGTTTGCATCGCTGAGCTTTTCGAAGGAGAAGACGGGAACTTTTACGGTGAAGTAAGGGGGAGTCTTGTACAGGCCTTCACCGTAGCCCAGATCAATGAGCTTGTGCCCCAGCATGACCTTGGAGGCCAGATCCACCATGGGAACGCCGGTGACCTTGCTGATGTAGGGCACGGTACGGGATGCACGGGGGTTGACTTCGATAACATACAGTTCGTTATCGTATACCAGATACTGGATGTTGACCAGGCCTTTGGTGCCCAGAGACAGTGCCAGCTTGGTGGAGCAGTCCACAATGGTGTCCTGCATCTTGTCGGACAAGTTGTAAGGGGGGTAGACGGCAATGGAGTCGCCGGAGTGAACACCAGCGCGTTCCACGTGTTCCATGATGCCAGGGATCAGTACGCTTTCACCGTCGGAGATAACATCGACTTCCAGTTCGGTGCCGGGCATGTACTTATCCACCAGCACGGGGTTTTCAATGCCACCGGACAGAATGACGTTCATGTAGCGCTCTACGCCTTCACGGTCGTGGACGATCATCATGTTCTGACCGCCGATGACGTAAGAGGGACGCAGCAGTACGGGGAAGCCCAGTGTTTCGGCTGCAGAAACTGCTTCTTCCAGCGTGTTGACACCCTGACCCTTGGGGCGCTTGATGTTAAACTGTTCCAGCAGTTCATCGAAACGCTCGCGGTCTTCCGCTGTGTCGATGCCGTCTGCGGAGGTACCCAGAATGGTAACACCGTTTTCGTCCAGGAACTTGGTCAGGCGAATTGCGGTCTGGCCGCCGAATGCAACCACGACACCTACGGGCTTCTCCTTCTTGATGATGTTCATGACATCTTCAGGAGTCAGAGGCTCGAAATACAGACGGTCAGCGGTATCGTAGTCAGTAGAAACGGTTTCAGGGTTATTGTTGACAATGACAACATCATAGCCCATGCTCTTCAGGGAGTTGACGCAGTGGACAGAGGAGTAGTCGAATTCGATACCCTGACCAATGCGGATGGGGCCCGCCCCCAGAACCAGAACCACCGGGCGGCCGCTTCTGGGGTGATGTTCAGCATCGCAGTAGCTGCCGTAAGAGGAGTAGAAATAGGGAGTTGCTGCGGAGAATTCTGCTGCACAGGTATCGACCATCTTGTAGATGGCGTCCTCGTGAGGAACCTCAGCTGCTCCGGAAATACGCTTGAGTGCTTTGTCGGTGTAGCCGTACAGCTTGCCCTGATGGTACTCTTCCTGGGACAGACTGCCCTGATTCTCAATAGACAATTCAAAGTCTGCCAGATTCTTCAGTTTGCTGATAAACCACTTATCAATCTTGGTGACTTCATGAATATGGTCGATGGTAAAGCCCGCCTTGAGTGCTTCAAAGATGGTGAAGATACGCAGGTCATTGACTCTGCGCAGGCGTTCTTCCAGAGGTGCACCGCTGCTTGCCTTACGGTTCAGTGTGTCATAACCGATCTCAGCGCCGCGAACTGCCTTCATGACAGCCATTTCGAAGCTGGGAGCAATGGACATGACTTCGCCGGTAGCCTTCATCTGAGTGCCCAGTTTGCGGGAAGCGGTGGTAAACTTGTCAAAGGGCCAGCGGGGGAACTTGCAGACTACATAGTCAACAGTGGGCTCGAAGCATGCAGTGGTCTGGCCGGTAACGTCATTCTGGATCTCGTCCAGCGTGTAGCCCAGTGCAATCTTGGAGGTGACCTTTGCAATGGGGTAACCGGTTGCCTTGGATGCCAGAGCGGAACTGCGGGATACGCGGGGATTAACTTCGATAACAGCGTATTCGAAGCTGTCGGGGTTCAGAGCGAACTGGCAGTTGCAGCCGCCTTCGATCCCCAGCTCAGTGATGATATCCAGAGCCGCATTGTGCAGCATGGTGTATTCCTTATTGGACAGAGTCAGTGCAGGAGCCACAACGATGGAGTCGCCGGTGTGAACGCCCACGGGGTCGAAGTTTTCCATGGAGCAGATCGCAATCGCGTTGCCTACGCTGTCGCGCATAACTTCAAATTCGATTTCTTTCCATCCTGCAATGTAGCGTTCCACCAGAATCTGGGTAATGGGAGACAGATCCAGACCGGTGTATGCAATCAGGCGCAGTTCCTGTTCGTTGTATGCCACGCCGCCGCCTGCACCGCCCATGGTAAATGCAGGGCGAACGATGACAGGGTAACCGATCTTTTCTGCGATCTCAACTGCCTGATCCACTTCATTTGCGATCTCAGAGGGGATGCAGGGCTGACCGATCTTGTCCATGGCTTCCTTGAACAGCTGGCGGTCTTCTGCGCGGTCAATGGCTTCCAGAGAAGTGCCCAGCAGACGGACGTTGTGTTCCTTCAGGAAGCCGCTCTTGCCCAGCTGCATGGCCACGGTCAGACCGGTCTGACCACCCAGACCTGCCAGCAGGGAGTCGGGCTTTTCCTTTTCAATAATGCGCATAACGGTCTGCGCAGTCAGGGGCTCCAGATAAATAGCATCTGCCATGATCTTATCGGTCATGATGGTTGCAGGGTTGGAGTTGACCAGAACGACTTCTACGCCTGCTGCCTTCAGCACACGGCAGGCCTGGGTGCCTGCATAGTCAAATTCTGCAGCCTGGCCGATGACGATCGGGCCGGAGCCAATCACAAGAACTTTCTTGATACTAGGATCTTTAGGCATTAGTCGTTACCTCCCATCATGTTGACAAAGCGGTCATATACATTTTCCATATCGCGCATGCTGCCGGTATAGTCGGGCGTAAACTGCAGGGAGAACGCCTTCATACCGGGGTATTCCAGTCCTTCACAGCTCTTGTCATTCAGGCTGATGTAGCTGATCTCAGCTGCAGTGCCTTCCACAGACTCAGCAGTGACATAGTAGTTGTGGTTCTGGGCGGTGACATAGCTGCGGCCGGTCTTCACATTCTTTACAGGCTGGTTGGAGCCGTGATGACCAAACTTCAGCTTGCCGGTCTGTGCGCCTGCGGCCAGCGCCAGGATCTGGTGACCCAGACCCACAGCGTACATAGGAACCTTGCCCATGAGCTTCTTGACTTCTTCAATGCAGCCGGTGTTTTCAGCAGGGTCTCCGGGGCCTTCGGTCAGGACAACACCGTTGGGATTCAGAGCCAGAATATCCTCTGCGGTGGTGTTATAGGGCACAACGGTGACCTTGCAGCCACGGCCGGTCAGTTCCCGGATCAGATGCTTCTTTGCGCCGAAGTCTGCCACGACAACGTGGTACTTTTCTTCGCCTTCGGGTATAAAAACAGCCGGTTCACGGATAGAAACAGCTTCTACCGCGCCGGTCACTTTGTAATTGTGCAAATCGGAGAGCATGTTCTCCGGCACCTTATTCGTAATAATTGCGTTCATAACGCCGTGGTCGCGGACGATCTGAGTCAAACGGCGAGTGTCAACGCCGCAGATACCGCAAACGCCCTGCTGCTTCAAAAATTCATCAATATTGCCCATGCAACGGAAATTAGAGGGCTCCTGACACCATTCGTGCGCAACGACACCCTTTACATAGCACTTGGTATTTTCGCTGTCAATGGGAACAATTCCGTAATTGCCCAGCTGGGGGAAAGTGAACATCAAAGTCTGACCATAGTAGTTGGGATCAGTCAATGTTTCAACATAGCCAACAACACTGGTATTGAACACCAGTTCGCCAATACTTTCACTGACAGCACCGAAACCTTTGCCTTCAAAGATCTCGCCGGTTTCCAGAATCAGATAAGCTTTTTCCATACGGCACACCTTTCTCTCATGTGATTTCCTTCTCCACAGCAGACGCTGTGCATCCGGATTCGTTTGAGCCCTGCCTGTCCCCTGCGCATATTGCGCCTCGAACATGCAGTCCCTAGTTATCGCATTTTATCATTTCAAGACAGTATATCATTTCCAGTGAAAATTGGAAAGACCTTTTTCCAGATTTTCCGACATTTTTTAACGTCATAGAAATGCCCGATGCACATACTCTTCAGTTTTGTGCATCGGGCCAAATTTCGGTCTTTACTGCGCACTGTGGGCTGCAATAAAGGACTTGATATATTCGATTTGACGGGTGGTCTCCGCCTTGGCAGGTCCGCCGAAGCTGTTGCGCTGGAAGGCGCAGTTGAGCATGTTCAGTGCGTCGAACACATCCTCACCAAACAGCGGAGAGATCTCCTTCAGCTCATCCAGAGTCAGCTGTTCCAATGTCTTCCCGGTCTGGGTGCAATGGTAAACCAGCGCACCGGTAACAGTGTATGCATCACGGAAAGGCATGCCCTTCTTGGTCAGATAGTCCGCACAGTCGGTGGCATTGATGAAGCCCTTGTTTGCCGCAGACGCCATATTGTCAGGCAGCACCTTCATGGTGGAAATCATACCGGTAAATACAGGCAGGCACATCCCAACCGTGTCCAGAGCATCGAATACGGGTTCCTTGTCTTCCTGCATATCCTTATTGTACGCCAGAGGCAGGCCCTTCATGGTGGTCAGCAGGCTCATGAGATCGCCGTAAACACGACCGGTCTTGCCGCGAACCAGCTCTGCCACGTCGGGATTCTTCTTCTGCGGCATAATGGAGGAGCCGGTGGAATATGCATCGTCCAGTTCAATGAACTTAAATTCCCAGGAGCACCATGCAATGACTTCTTCGGAGAAACGGGACAGGTGCATCATGAGAATGGACAGGTCGCTCATGACCTCCAGAGCGTAGTCTCTGTCGGAAACACCATCCAAACTGTTCATCATGGGGCCCTTCGCAAAGCCCAGTGCAGAAGCGGTCATGTGACGGTTGATGGGATAGGTGGTCCCTGCCAGAGCGCCGGACCCAAGAGGGCACTCGTTCATGCGCTCCAGACAGTCTTCCAGACGGGTCACATCTCTGCACAGCATGTTGGCATAGGCCATCAGATGATGAGCAAAGGTGATGGGCTGGGCCCGCTGCAGATGGGTATAGCCGGGCATAACCGTTTCCTGATGCTGTTCAGCCTGTTCCACCAGCGCCTGCTGGAGGTTCAGAATCTCGGGAATCAGGTCGGTGATGGCCTGGCGGACGTACATACGGAAGTCCACCGCCACCTGGTCATTGCGGCTGCGTGCAGTGTGCAGACGCTTGCCTGCATCGCCGATGCGGGCGGTGAGAATGGTTTCCACGTTCATGTGGATGTCTTCGTTGTCAGTGGTGAATTCCACCTTGCCTGCTTCCACATCTTCCAGAATACCGGACAGACCCGCCTGAATCGCAGCATTGTCCTCCTGAGAAATGATGCCGCAGCTGGCCAGCATATCCGCATGGGCCTTGCTGCCCTGAATATCCTGCTTGTACAGTCGGTGGTCAAAGCTGATGGACTGGTTAAAATCGTTGACCAGTTCATCGGTTTCCTTCTGGAATCTTCCGGACCAGAGTTTCATTACGTCTCTCCTTCTTATTAAAAAAGAGGCAGATGCTGCCTCTTTTTTATCATTATAATTGTTTCGCAGAATTTGTGCCTCCGGCACAAACCAATTAAATCTGTTTTTCGCGCCGACATGTGCGAAGCGAAAAACACTTCTCAGGTTTATAAGTGTGCGAGCGCAGCGAGTGCGCGCATAAAACCTGCTCGCTCATCGCCTTTTGGCGGGAGCCTTCTCAATCAAGCGCCGCAAGGCGGTTGATTGACTTAGAGTTTCCCCTGATCCAGCATGGCCTTTACTTTAATAGGCAAGCCGAACAGGTTGATGAAGCCTTCAGAATCCTTCTGATTGTAGTCGGATTCACCAAAGGTTGCGATTGCTTCAGAGTACAGGCTGTAGGGGCTCCATACGCCTGCCTTAATAATATTGCCCTTGTACAGCTTCAGACGTACCTTACCGGTAACCACTTCCTGGGTCTTGTCTACAAACGCATCCAGAGCTTCCTTCAGAGGGGTGAACCACTGGCCGTTGTAAACCAGTTCACCATAGGTAATAGACAATTCGGCCTTCTTATGTGCAGTCATCTTATCCAGAGTAACGGTTTCCAGATAGTCATGCGCAGCGTACAGAATTGCGCCGCCCGGAGTTTCGTAGACGCCGCGGCACTTCATGCCGACCAGTCTGTTTTCAACAATATCCAGCAGGCCAATGCCGTTTGCGCCGCCGAGTTCGTTCAGTGCCAGAATGATTTCCTTGGCAGACATCTTCTTGCCGTCCAGTGCAACGGGAATGCCCTTTTCAAAGTCCAGCTCAATGTAAGTGGGGACATCGGGAGCCTGCAGAGGAGAAACGCCCATTTCCAGGAAGCCGGGCTTTTCGTACATAGGCTCGTTGCCAGTATCCTCCAGATCCAGACCTTCATGGCTCAGGTGCCACAGGTTCTTGTCCTTGGAGTAGTTGGTCTCTCTGTTGATCTTCAGAGGCACATTGTGTGCTTCTGCATATTCGATCTCTTCTTCACGGCTCTTGATGCTCCACTCGCGCCAAGGAGCAATGATGGGCATGTCGGGAGCAAAGTGCTTGATGGTCAGCTCAAAGCGAACCTGGTCGTTCCCCTTACCGGTGCAGCCATGGCAGATGGCGTCAGCGCCTTCCTTCAGTGCGATGTCAACCAGACCCTTTGCAATGACAGGGCGGGCGTGGGAAGTGCCCAGCAGATAATCTTCATACTTTGCACCAGCCTTCAGGCAGGGCATAATGTAATCATCGACATATTCTTCGGTCAGATCCAGCACATACAGCTTGGAAGCGCCGGTCTTCAAAGCCTTTTCTTCCAGACCTTCCAGTTCATCTGCCTGACCAACGTTACCGGAAACAGCAATCACTTCACAGTTATTGTAGTTTTCCTTCAGCCAGGGAATGATAATAGAAGTATCCAGACCGCCGGAGTATGCCAGAACTACTTTTTTAATGTCTTTCTTTTCCATGATAGATCCTCTCCTGTATGTATAGACATTGGAATCAATAATTTTTCATTGGGTTTTCATGCTGAATATTATAGCACCAACGGTTCCAAAGTCAATATAAACATGATTTTGTCAGAAATATTAGTCGTTTCTCACAATATTAAGTCATTTGTCTTGGTCATTTACCACATATTCCCTGTCTGTTTCCGCTCATCAATATTGAATATTTATTCATTCAATCATGAATACAATGAATAAATAGCAAAAAAAGAGACACTGTGTGTCTCTTTTTCACTTAATTCAGTTTGATCGCTTTCTTGACCGTTTCCATCAGGGGATGCAGCACAGCACCGTAGACAACCCCCTTGCCGATACAGATGGCAAAACGAGGTACGATGGTACCGAAAATATAAACGAAGGAATAGTACCCATAGATCTTGCTGTCGATATACATAACACCGGTGTTCAGGATCGTGACTACCAGTTCTGCGATCAGCACAGCAATGATGACCTGCTTTCGGGTAAGACCGAATTCCTTCTTTTTGGCGTAGCCGCCCAGCAGCGCAGCGCTGACCACTCCGGGCAGGATCCACAGGAGCGTGGTAACAGAGAAGCCATACTTCAGGATCTGGTAAATAAAGCTTCCCAGAAACGCGATGACCATACCATCCACAGGCCCAAACAGCAGAGCCCCCAGATTCACAGGAAAGCTCTCCAGTGTGATCTTCAGATTCCCCATGTCGATGGACACGAAGCCCAGAACGGCGCAAAGCGCCGCCAGCATAGCATTGGTTGCCATTCTTTTGGTTTGATTCTGCATAAAAAAACTCCTTTCGCAGCAGTTGCCACGAAAGAAGTTCGTTATTTCATTCATGGCAGCGGACGCGGCACAGCATCGCACACTCTGTAAAGTGTTTCGTCAGTGAGCAACATCCCGTCCCACTGCACTTAACGCGCTGAACCTACTCTGACAAATACTGCTCGGAGCGCAACCATTCACTCCGGCAGTCATTCAATTTTCACCGAATTTCGGCAAAAGAGAGTATAGCACGCTGCCATACACAATGCAATAGTTTTCTTTATTTTTCGTCCCGCTCCAGCAGAGAAGGCAAGCTTTTCAGGTCGATCTTTTCTAGTTTTTCCAGTTTCTCCATCAGTTCAGTCTCCGGTGCAACCGTTTCTACCTGCGCCGCCACAAACCGTGCCAGCAGACGGCTGATCCGTTTGCGTCGAGGCTTCTCATATTCTGCCAAAGTCTTGCGCACAGACTTGATGATACCTTTTGTCTGGCTGAGCTCTGTAAGAGTCTTCGCCCCTGTGCTTTCCAGTACTTCAAACAAATCGTCAATGAGTGCACGCCGCTCCTCGTAAGTCATACTATCCAGCCACATGCGGATAGCAGCATCGGAGTGTTCCCCAAAAGCAGACCGACTGTCCAGATATTCATAGTGGTTACGGTCGACAGCCCAAGAATAGGGATCGTGCTGCATCAGCCCATTCTTTGCCGAATAAATGATCTGATAATTCTCGTCGTGCTCCATAAGCATCCCCACCAAAGATGACTGGGGTACAAAGGTGATGCATCGGTCACGGATAGAGAGATATGCGTCACTCTCCAGCATCTCCCGGGTGAAGCCAGGCCCGTCATTGCTGTAGGCGCGGAGGATCCGGCTGCGTACTGCAGCATTGCTGTGGACTGCGGCCCAAATGGCAAGATTTCCGCCCTTAGAATGACCGCCGGTGCGGATCAGCCCGGTATGCTGCCCCGCAATCTGATTCAGATAGGCCGCCGCCCGCTCCTGCGCCGGAATACAGTTCATGAAGGTCATGTTAAAATCCTCTTTCCAGCCCACGATAGTATCGTCGGTACCACGGTAAGCCACAAACAGCGTATCGTCAGACAGTCGGAACGTCAGTGCAGCAAACTGCATCTCCTTTTCCTCATCAATGGTGTTTTCAAAGGCAAACAGCTTTGTATCTCTGTACCGGGGCGCTTCTGCCGCCGCATGGGCCATATTCAAAATATCCTCCGGCAGGATGGCTCCCAGACGATGTTCCCCTTCATACTTCCGAGGCAATTTTGCCATAGCATCTATCAGCGTGACATAACCGTGCTCACCGGAAGCAGGCACGATAGTTTCAAAGTCAAGGAAGCATATCATGGACAAAACCACGCTGTCTACCTCATTAAACGGATCCTGCGCAAAAGACAGATCGCCCCGCCAGTGAATATAATCAAACACCGTGTGGATCTCTTTCATAAGCAATCCTCATTTCATTGATATCCTGTTTCTAATATAGTATAGAGTCCCCTGCGAAACAATAAAAAACCTGTGAACTTTTTCTAAAAAATCCACAGGTTTCATGTTCATAAACTTATACCGCATGGGACTTGTTTCGCATAAAATTGCCCATTGTCTCAGTGACATTGGAGGTATATGCAAAGGTCCCCGGATATTTGGCCAGAATCTTCTGTACCTCATGCACCTCCCGACGGGTGACGATGCACACCATGAGCTTCGTCTCCTTATGGGTATACATCCCCGTTGCAGGCATGACCGTCACAGAGTGATGCAGGTCTTTGATGATCTCCTTTGCGATCTCCTCATAGTGATTGGAGACAATTTCGAATTTAACCGCTCTCTTTACGCCCTGCATCAGCTTTTCACTCATCTGTGTGGAAACAAAGCAGTACAAGATGCAGAGTATGACCGGCTCTACATTAAAATCATATACAAAGTAGGACACCAGTGCCACGGAAGTATTCAATGCAAAAATCACCGAATTCATGTTCAAATGGGGCTTCACTTTCCGGATGCAGGCAGCCACGATGTCCATGCCGCCCATAGAGCCTCCGGTCTTGATCACAGAGGTAAACAGCAAGCCGTTCAGTACACCCGCAGCAATCGGTGCCAGAATGGTACTGGTGCCGTTTTCCGTCACATACACGAAGCGATTGAGGTCAACCACACCGTTTTTAAACAGCAGAAGAAACACAGAAAACGCAAAAGTATACGTCAGAGACTTGGCAATAAACTGTTTTTCCACGAAGAAAAATGCAATCACGCACAAAGGCACATTGAACAGAAGATTCAAGTACCCCACACTGATACCCAGTTTGTACTGGATCATAGTGGCAATACCGTTGATCCCCGCAGGGGCAAAGGCATTCTCCAAAATAAAAATCTGATAGTTCAGTGCAGAAAGCAGTGCAAAAGCAATTATGATCACGTAGCTTCTTGCAGAGCGAAGAATATTCATAAGCAGTTCCTTTCTGTAGGGTTCTTAATAAACGCGGTCAGTGTACCATATAACTGCAAAAAATCAAGCGGCGAGCAGAAAGACCTCTGTTTTACACAAATTCTTTCTGTCTCGCCGCTGATTGATTATGAAAAACAACTTGCCAGTACAGCATTGATCGTAACTGCATCTGTTTTATCCAGCACAAACTGGGATTGATCATAGAAAAGCTCTTCACCGCTGACCCAGATTTCGGGGATCCGTTCCTCTTCATTCCATAGGTATATGCGGTATAATGGCACATGACTGTCATAGACAAAGGATGAACGGTTGCGGTCAAAATAACCTACAGAGGAGGTAAGCGTTTCTGCGATCAGTTCGATCTCTGCATCATCAGGATAGGCAATATTATAATTCTGATTCTCATAGCGCACAACGATTCCGCCTTTGACACTATCTGCTCCTTCCACCACATTCTCCATAGGCCATGGCATAAACGCCAGACACGCAAGTGTGATCAGTAATATGCCCAACAGTGCAGAAAATGCTGTTTCAAATCGCTTTCTCATAAACCGCCTCCTTTCCCCTGTTTCTCTATGTAGTGTTAGTTTATCACCTCCCAAAAAACATTACAAGAGTCTCTGCATTTACAAAAATAAAAATGATCCTTGGAAGGTTCGTTTTAATGGTTCTGCTCATACACTACATTTTTGTCCCCATTTGCATTGACTTTTTCATTGGTTTATCTTATGATTTCTTCAGATGGTTGCATAAAAATAGGTTCCTTATGCCCGCCTGCGTTCCTCACAATGACGAAGGCTGACATTGTCATGTTTGGATGCAGCGAGTTCACCATGAACATATTTTAAATTTAAAGAGAGGTAATTGACTATGATTATGGATTGCGAAAAGTACGTAGGCCCATGCGTCTGCGGCAGAGAACATACTCTGGAAACCCGTAAGGTCGTTGTTGACTACGGCGCTCTGGACAAGTTCGAAGAATACATGACCGAGCTGGGCCTGACCGGCAAGCGCACCGTTGTGTATGACACCAACATTTACAAG
>JAGBAT010000019.1 GCA_017938835.1 Oscillospiraceae bacterium
GTCATCTGGGGCTTCAGGAAAAAGCCATTGATTCGCGGCTTTGTGGGTTCGGCTGTGGCAGTTCTGTGCACGGTGGGCTCCATGTTTTATTTGGCTGCTCCCATGGGTTTTCTGGCGATCCACTTCTACAATGGGGAACCGGGGCCCGACAACAAAATCGTCAATATGGCCATCTATCCTGTGTCACTGCTGGTCATCGGCCTTGTGGCAATGTTTGCAATGTAAAACCAAAAAGAAAACGCACCGCTGAAGCTGAAGCTGAAGCGGTGCATTTTCTTTTTGATGCTTGTAAGGGGAAATACTCTCCTTTAAGGGATCCTTTGCTTACAATACCGTACAAAGAATTTGCGTGAGTTCTTCCCAATCGCTCCCCTCATATTCCCAATGTTTTCCGGGAGTACCGGGGGCAAGGGTGGGGTCAGCGCAGGACTGCTCCGGTGGGGTAAGATTAGTATGCATATATAGGGTAGCGAGACCGGAATTTTTGGCACCGAGAATGTCTGTTTGACGGTCGTTGCCAATCATAAGGCATTTTTCCCGATCAAGGTTTTGCTCGCAAAGCAACGCTTCAAAGAATCGTCGGTCGGGTTTTCGGAATCCGAAAGTTGAGGAAATATAGATGCCGTCAAAGACATCTGTCAGTCCCAAATGCCGCAGTTCATATTCTGTAAAGACAGCTTGCGCATTGCTTAGGAGCCACAGTCGGAAGCCGGCTTTACGAAGTGCGGAAAGGCTTTCCAAAACTCCGGGATACGGGCGGATATACTCAGTGGATGCAATGCGAAACAGCTGGGCGGCCTGAATGCCCAAAACAACAGCGTTTTCTGTCACGCCCTTTTCTTCAAACAGGCAGGTCATAATCTCCTCAAAGGGAATATCCGGGAAGCACTCATAGCTTTGCCCTGCCTGCGCTTTTCTGGATTTGATCTGCGCTTCAAATGCCTTCTGAAGTGCCTCAGGGGTGTAATGAGCACCGTAATAGCCAAAGTAAAGTGCGGTCTTTTCCCAGACAAGGGCATCTTCCTCTGTGTGGATATCCACCAGAGTGCCATATAAATCAAAAATCAGGTCAGTGTACTTGGCCATAAAATCTCCAATAAAAATGCGGACAGCTTATGCTGCCCGCATCTATAAGTTCAGTAAATCAGGCTTCCAAATTGATGCCGGTTTCCTTGTTGAATACGTGGCAGTTATTGCCGCCGAAGCCAAAGGACAGCTCCTTGCCGCCAATCAATTCGGAGACCTCTGCACTGGTCATATTCATGGTGGAAATAATCATGACAACATCCTGGCCGACTGCGTTGACGTGCAGGTGGATGGAGGAGCCCATCATTTCGGAAACGTCCACAGCGGCCTTGATGCCGGTGTCTTCCAGGTAAATATGTTCGGGACGGACGCCCAGAGTGACATCCTGCTCAGCAACATTGTTCTTAGCCAGAGCTTCCTGCTTTTCGTCGGACAGAACGACGGTATAGTCAGCCAGCTCGACAGCGTACTTGCCGTTGAGTTTCTTCAGCTTGGCATCAAAGAAGTTCATCTGGGGGGAGCCGATGAAGCCTGCAACGAACAGGTTGTAGGGATGCATGAATACCTCCTGAGGAGTACCGATCTGCTGGATGAAGCCGTCCTTCATAATGACGATACGGTCACCCAGAGTCATAGCCTCAGTCTGGTCATGAGTAACGTAAATAAAAGTGGTATTGATACGCTCGCGGAGCTTGATGATTTCAGCGCGCATCTGGTTACGCAGTTTTGCGTCCAGGTTACTGAGAGGTTCGTCCATCAGCATGACCTGAGGGGAACGGACGATCGCGCGGCCAATGGCAACACGCTGACGCTGACCGCCGGACAGAGCCTTGGGCTTACGGCCCAGGTACTGGGTAATGTCCAGAATTTCAGCAGCTTCTCTAACCTTGCGGTCGATCTCTTCCTTGGATTCATGGCGCAGCTTCAAAGCGAATGCCATATTGTCGTAGACGGTCATGTGGGGGTACAGAGCGTAGTTCTGGAAGACCATTGCAATATCGCGGTCTTTGGGGGGTACGTCATTGACCAGACGGTCGCCAATGTACAGTTCGCCGCCGGAGATATCTTCCAGACCGGCAATCATTCTCAGTGTGGTGGACTTACCACAGCCGGAAGGACCGACCAGAACGATGAATTCCTTATCGGCAATGTCCAGACTGAATTCCTGAACAGCAACGACACCTTCGTCGGTGATCTGCAGGTTCGTCTTCTTCTCTTCTACCTCACCATTTTTCTTCTTTTTCTTCTTGGCGTCATCGCCGTTGTGGGGGTAGACCTTCTTGATGTTTTTCAGGGTTAAGCTTGCCATGTTTTTCGACTCTAAATGCACCGAGCCTTTCGCGTGCATTCTCGCTGACCGGAAAGCGGAATTCCGGGAGCTTTACGACAGGTCTCCACACTGCCGCACCGTGAGTCTGACGGATATTTCCTCCTTTTTTTACGCAGGAAGTCTAATAGGGTGGAGTAGAGCATACTGCGCTTGGGATGATTTGAGAATATAAATTCTCTCCATTGGATTCTAACATAAAATTTCCAATTGAGCAACGAAATTCTTCGAAATTTTTGTGGAAATTTGTAGAGAAGAAAGTCCCTGTACGATTCTTCTTTGTGCTTTCATTATAAAATGGAACTACTCGAATGACAAATGAACCATGCGGCGAAGCAGAGGGCAAACTCTATAAAACCCTTCCTGAAAGATATGCCAAGAAGTTTTGGAAAAACAACAAAGCAGAAGGTATCAAACCTTCTGCTTCATGTTTGGTGCGCGAGGCGGGACTGCGGCAAAAGAATCGTGAGGAGAGCCTATGTACAAGCGAAGCTTGTTCACAGCCTCGGTCGCGATTCTTTTGCCTTCTTCCCACACAGTCTATGCAGACTGTGTGGGGACCCTATTGATCGGATTCAAGCAAGTTCCATCACGTAACAAAAAGAAAAACCGCAACCTTTTGGTTGCGGTTTTCTTTTTGGTGCGCGAGGCGGGACTTGAACCCGCACGCCCGGAGTGAGCACTAGAACCTGAATCTAGCGAGTCTGCCAATTCCACCACTCGCGCATATTTGGCATGCTTTCGTTAAAAGCTTTATTATAATACCACCAGCTATTACATTTGTCAACAAAAAAATTCACAAATTCCGAAAAAATTGCATGGTGGCGGAAATTTTCAAAAAGTTTACGGACTGAAGTCTTTTGCGGAGGCGCATCATCTTGGCAATAGCGCGAATTCGTGATATACTACCATCGGTTGGCAAGCGGAAACGCAGCTTTGCGGAGAGAAAATCTCCTTCGGCGGCGTTATCCTTGTTGATGGGACGCCGGCTCTCCAAGGTTAAGAACGCAATCAGCGTTCATTTTGGTCGTCCACAGGCGTATAGCCCTTTGTTAACCAATGGCAGTACATTATAATAAATTGAGAGAGGACGAACGGAATGAATCTCCGCCAAAATTTGAAATTTACCGCAAGGGGATTTCTCTCTACCGCCAAGCCCAGTCCGCTGCTGGTGGGGCATGCAGCCCTTGCGCTGATTCTGGTCTTGAATATTCTGGACAGCACTGTGAACAATGCGGGCCAAATCAATACCATCATGATGGAGGCTTATCAGCAGTATATGGCCGGTGGTAACGTAGAGCATCTGATGAATCAGATCATGTCTGCCCAGCCCACTTTTGTGCAGAATCTGCTGAGTGTTCTGATCTCCCTGATGACGCTGATGGTTTCCACCGGTCTGGTCATCTATATCATTACCGAGGCCCGCTATCATAAGGGCGGTTTCGGCAACCTGCTGGATGGTCTGCCTGTGCTGTTTCGTGTGGTGTGCTATCAGATCCTGACAACGATCTACACCTTCCTATGGGGTCTGCTGCTGATTGTTCCCGGCTTTATGGCGGCTTACAGCTACCGTCAGGGCTTGTACATCCTGCTGGATCATCCAGAAATGGGTGTCAATGAGTGCATCCGAGCCAGCAAGCACATGATGCAGGGCCACAAATGGGAACTGTTTATCCTCGACATGAGCTTCTTCGGTTGGGTCTTTGGGGAGAGCCTCCTGCTGAATTCCCTTGGCATGCTGTTTGTTGACATGCCCTATGTAGCCAACTTGTTGGTGCTGCCACTGAGTGCGTTTATTCAGGTCTATATGGGATTTACTATGTTCCTGTATTACGAACACCTCCAAGGTGTCCATTACGATACCCGCGTTCCCAATGTCAATCCCACAGAAAGTTAAGAAACAACGACACCCCCCGAAGCGTCAGCTTCAGGGGGTGCTTTGTGTTATGTAGCAGAAAGAGAAGTATATCTTTGGGCCTGAACGGAGCGACTGCATTGGCGTTACGTTTCAATCGTTGCTTTGGACCCTGTCAGGGTCTTTTTAATGATGATTTTATTATCGATGCGGCCTTTCAGTTCGGACACATGGGAGATGATACCGATCAGCCGGTTGCCGTCGGCCAGACGGCTGAGCATGTCCATGGCCTGGGATAGGGCGTTATCATCCAATGAGCCGAAGCCTTCGTCGATAAACATGGAGTCCAGACGGATCTGACCGCTTTGGTTCTGCACAATGTCGCTGAGACCCAGCGCCAAAGACAGGGACGCCATAAAGGACTCACCACCGGACAGAGTCTTTATATCGCGCCACTGTCCTGTGCCGCGGTCAAGGACTTCCAAATCCAGACCGGTCTGGCTGGTGTTGTTCTTTGGATCCTGACGGCAGCGCAGGGTGAACATGCCGTCGGTCAGCACAGTCAGCCGCTTGTTGGCGGCGGCCACGACCTGCTTGAAGTAATACTGCTGTACATAGGTCTCAAAGCTGAGCTTGGCCTTTTGATTGATGTTGCCTGCCACGCAGCGGTACAGCTCGTCCACAATGCTCCATTGCCGGGCAATCTGCTGCTGTTTTTCCAAATCACGGTGTAGGCTCTTGGCTGCTTTCCGGTTGTTGGTCAGGCGATTGCCGGCGGTATTACGCTGCTTATCCAGTGCGGCATACGCTGCGGCACTGGCCTGTCGTGCCTGCTCCAGCGCGGTCAGGTCTGTGACGGACTGCCCCTCCAGCTCGGCGTTTAGAGTGGAAATGCGGGTGGTCAGGGAGGTTTCTGCGTCCTGGTAGGTGCGGATGGCCTGCTCCAGCTGACGGATCACTGCTTTGGGCAGCTTGGCAGCAGTATAGTCTGCTGCATCGGCGAAGCCGGCGTTGTTCAGAGCTTGCGCAAATTCGGCTTCCAGAGTGGCGATGGCATCTGTCAGTTGCGTGATGGTTGCTGCATCGTGGGAGACGGAGGTTTTTACCTGCGTGTGCTCTGTAGTCAGCTTGCTCAGTTTGTCCGAGGCAATGGTCAGACGGTCTTTCAGTTCCTGAACAGTCTGCTTTAATGTTCGGACTTCAAGGCGCAGGGAATCTTCTGTGGTATCGGCTTTCAACTGCAGGGTTTCCAAGCGCTGCCGGGCGACGCCCACCGCAGCAACAGCAGCGCTGAGTGATTGCTCCGCACTATGGAGCTTGGCTTCTGCGGCATTCTTCCTTGTCTCTGCGGCCTCCAGCTGTTCGCGGGTCACAAGATCGTCTGTGCCTGCAGCGGGGGCAGGATGATGGATGGAGCCGCAGACAGGGCAGGGGGTCCCCTCTTCCAGCTCTGCTGCCAGCAGCTGTGCCTGTCCTGTGTAGAATAACATTTTCGTGCGCTTATATTCGGTGACGGCAGCCTCGGCGTACTGACGTGCGGTCGTGACTGCTTGCTCTGCCTGTGCGGCCGCCGTTTTGCTGCTGCGCAGCTCATGGAGCACGGGGATGGTGTCCTCGCAGTGTTTGATCTGCAGGTTCAGAGCGTCGATCTGTGCGGCGTTTTCTTCGGCCAGCGCTTTTTGGGCGGCTGCTTGTGCCAAGGCTGTTTGCAGTTCATTCATCAGCAGCTTGTTTTGTTCCAATCGGGTGCCCGTGTCGCGCAGAGACTTTTTGCGGTCGCTGAGCAGAGTTTCTGTGGTTTCCAGTTCCTGTGCCTTGGCTGCGCGGACAAGCTTTGTTTGGTTTGCTTGATGTACGGGCTGCTGTGCACAGTGTGCTGTGTAGTCCTGTTCCAGTCGAGCCAGCTGCGTGAATTTTTGGTTGATACTGCGGCTCTGCTCGATTTGAAGAGTCAGGTTTGTGTACTGCATGTTTGCGGCTTCTGTTTGCTGAGATAGCGCTTTGCACTGTGTCTCCTGCCCGAGGATCATATCATCCAGCAGTGGCAGCAGCTGCTCCAGATAGTCGGGCACGGCAGCAAATCGGAGAAGTTCCTCTGTGCGCTCAAAGCTCTCTGGAGGCGAAATCAGTGCCAGTGCGGCTTTGATCTCTGTGTCAATGGTGACCTTTTCTGCCTGACACAGATCGCGCTTCAGTTTCAGCTGCTTCTGCAGATTGGAGTATACCGTGGTGTTGAAGATCTTTTCAAACAGCACCTTGCGTGTATCGCTGTCTGCGTGAAGAATTTTTAAAAAGTCGCCCTGTGCGATCATGGCGGTTTGTGTGAATTGGGAGAATGTCAGGCCAACGAGGCGCAGGATGCGTTCATTCACGGGCTTCAGACCATCAATGTGTTCATCGGAATCCATACATTTAAATTCCGCTGTGGGGGCCTGCGTGATCGTGCCCTGTCCCCGCTGCTTTGGACGCTCATAGCCCAGTGTGCGGCGGACCCAGTAGATGCTGCCCTTGTGGCTGAAGCTGTATTCCACATAGGGTTCGGTGCCGAAAGGAGCATGCTGGGAAACAAAAGATTTGGCCTCTCTGCGGTCATTGCCGCCGGAGGCCTCGCCGTACAGAGCAAAGGTGATGGCGTCGAAAATGGTGGTCTTGCCGGCACCGGTGTCGCCGGTGACGAGGAATAGCCCGTTATCACCGAAGCGGGTGAAATCAATAATGGTAGGCTCGGCATAGGGGCCGAAAGCGTTCATTTTGAGTTGAATGGGCTTCATTTAGCATCTACCTCCATTTCTTCCACAACCTCACGGAGAATTGACAGCATCTCCTCAGAGGGGGGGACATCGCCGTTCATCAGACGGTAGAAGTCACAGAATAGCTCTTCGATGCTCTTATCCTGAATGGACTTTCCCTCCAATACCTCCAGCGGTGCGGCGGTCTTGGAGTTGTCCACTGCCAGTGTCATAATATTGGGGAACACCGTGGAGATGGTCACCCGGGCATCCGGCGGAATGATTTCATCGGTGAGGGTCACGCGAACATAGTCTTCAGAGTAGGGCATGTGCATCACGTCATACATGGTGCCCCGCACCTCCCGCACATCGTGGAGGGGAGAGATGGGAACAGAGCTGATTTGAATCTTGCCCTTTTCCTGCATATCCACCAGACAGAAACCCTTGTTGTGGTTTGCTTCCGAGAAGGAGTATTTCAGCAGGGAACCGGAATACCGCATGGTGTCACGGCCAATCTTCTGGGGCTTGTGGATGTGACCCAGTGCCACATAGTCGAAGGCCTCGAACAAGCTGCCGTCAATGTTGTCCAGTCCACCCACGCTGTGCTCCTCCGAGTCGGAGGTCTCGGAGCCGGTGATAAACTGGTGGCAGACCAGTACATTGCGGCGGGAGGGGTCTACGGGGGAGTGAGCCAGTACGGCAGCTACTGCATCCTGATAGGTTTCGATCACGGCATCTGGGAAAAACCGCCGTACGGCAATCGGCTTGATGAATGGCAGAAGATGAACGGTCACGGGGCCATATTCGTCGTTCAAGGGGTACTGCTGAAGGGTTCCGGTAAATTCCTCACTGATATATACCCCCGCGGGGCGCACCAGTGCGGAGAGATAGGACACCCGCAGATGGGAATCATGGTTGCCGCTGATAACAAAGACCTTGATGCCGAGATCCACCAGTGCAGTGAGAAAGTCATTGAACAGAGCCATGGCCTCGCCGGGAGGGGAAGCCTTCTGGTAGACATCGCCTGCGATGAGCACTGCATCTACCTGCTGACGGTGAGCGGTCTCCACGGCCTGTTCCAGCGCGTGCCGCTGATCCTCCAACAGAGAGACGTCATTCAGGCGCTTGCCCAGATGCAAGTCGGACAGATGTAGAAATTTCATGGGGTACCTCCTATGAGGGGAGAATTCTGATTGCTTCTATCTTATCAAACCAAAGGGCATTGGGCAATAAAAAAACCTCCCGAATGTTCAGGAGGTAAGCAGTTAAATAATACCTGTATGTTCCAGTAAAATTTTGGCACCCATGCAGATGAGAACGATACCGCCGGTGAGTTCGGCGCGGGACTTGGAATGTGCACCCAGCTTGTTGCCGGCCAGCAGACCGATTGCGGAAAGGCAGAAGGTGGTGATGCCGATGAAGGACACTGCGGGTACAATCTGTACTTTCAGGAATGCAAAGGTGATACCGACTGCCAGTGCGTCGATGCTGGTCGCCACCGCCAGAGGGATCATGGCCTTTGCGGTAAAGGAGTTGTCCAGCTCTTCCCCTTCCTCTCGGGATTCCTTGATCATGTTCAGTCCGATCAGACCCAGCAGAACAAATGCGATCCAATGGTCGATGCTCTCTACAACAGCCTGAAAATTGCTGCCCAGCCAGTAGCCCAGCAGGGGCATCAAGGCCTGAAAACCGCCAAAGTACAGGCCGACAGTCATCATGTGCTTGGGCTCTGCTCTGGAGACAGACAAACCTTTGCAGATGGCTACTGCCATAGCATCCATAGAAAGGCCCACTGCCAGAATAAACAGTTCAATTAGTGCCATGGATAAACTCCTTTTTCTTCTTTTGGCGAGCCAATAGTCTATCATAAATTACCCCTGCTTGCAACGGACAATTCCACGCTAAAGTGAAGAATTACCCGCTCTTGATTATATCAAAAGCGGGTAATTTTAATATAGCGAATATTGCGTCGGTTTTCGTTTGTATTTAATACCCGACACAATACCCATCGCTGCCCACATGGAAACAACGGAGGAACCGCCATAGCTGAAGAAAGGCAGAGTGATGCCGATAACGGGCGTGATGCCCATGCACATGCCGGTGTTTTCAAAGGTCTGATACAGCACGGATGCGGCAACGCCTACGCATACCAGCATACCCAGATTGGTGCCGGAATGCATCCCTACATAAACACAGCGGATCGCAATGATGATCAGCAGGGCAATGCACAGAATACATGCGATCATGCCCAGCTCCTCACCGATGACGGAGAAGATAAAGTCGGTGTGCTTACCGGCGCGCTGAGACTGGCTCTGCGTACCCTGATACAGACCGGTGCCGGTGAGCTGACCGGATGCCAGTGCGATCTTACTCTGATTGGCCTGCCAGTTGATGCCGGAATTATCAGGGTCAATGCTGGGGACATAGGGAACCAGCAGACGCCGGCGCTGATATTCCTTGAGAACATAGGTCCAGACGATGGGCAGCACTGCCAGAATGGCGGCAAAGCCGATCATGAACCAGCGTGCGGCAAAGCCGGCTGCAAACAGCATGATCAGGAAGATCATAAAGAAGATGGTCGCAGAACCAAGGTCCTGAGAGACCACAATGATCAGACCAAAAATGCCTGCAAAGTGGAAGGCCAGACCGACGACAGAAGGGAAGTCGTTGAGGGTGTTGCGGGCTTTCAAATAGGAGATATGCTTTGCCATAACAACAATGTAAACGACCTTAACAACTTCGGAGGGCTGAACACCGATGCCGAAGAATCGCAGCCAGCCGGTGTTGCCGGTGTCGCCTGCTTCACCGAAGAAGATCAGTGAGGACATCAACACAATGTTGAACACGGTCAGAATGGGCCAGTTGTCTGCAAGAGTATCAATGTCCACATAGGTGAAGAACACATACAGGCCCAGACCAATAAAAATCGCCAGCACCTGAATGTACACATACTGCATACTGCCTGTGGAGGCTGTGGCACTGGAAATGACCACAACACCAAAAATCGAGGCGATGAGACACAGGGCCATCAGTAATAAATCGCCGCGGGCGAAGAAGTCCTTCGCCACGGAAAGTACTTTTTTGTTCAATGGGAACGCTCCTTGTATATCAAAAACGAGGTGGAAATTCTTACAATCGGGGACATTATACCATAACGAAACTCTTTACGCAACGGCAGAAAAGGGGTATAATACAATGATCAGAGAAACAATTTATGACATTGTGAGGAAATTCATGGTTTATTATACAAACAGTGACAAGGAAACCGAAGCAATCGGTGAGCAGTTCGGCCGGGAAGTGAAGGACGGCACCGTAGTCGCCATGTATGGCGATCTGGGCGCAGGGAAGACGGCCTTTGTTCGCGGGATGGCTCGCGGTATGGGGATCACCGAGCGGGTCTCCAGCCCCACATTTACCATCGTCAACGAGTATCTGGGCGACCGCACCTTGATTCATTTTGATATGTACCGTCTGGGCAGTGCTGACGAGCTGTTTGACATTGGCTGGGAGGATTATATTGCCAGAGGCGCAGTGTGTGCAGTGGAATGGAGCGAGAATGTGGAAGAGGCATTCTACGGCGATGAGGTGCGGCTGACCATTGAAAAGACCGGCGATACATCCAGAAAAATCACCATTGAGGGGGCAGAATCATGCTGACACTTGCATTTGAATCCAGCGCGAAGGCGGCATCCGTAGCGCTTTGCGACGGGGAAAATTTGATCGCACAGACCACGCAGAATTGCGGTCTGACCCATAGCGTGACACTGCTGCCTATGGCAGAGGCACTGCTGAAGAATACCGGTTATAAGCTTAGCGATGTAGAGCTGTTTGCGGTGGCCCATGGTCCCGGCAGCTTTACCGGCATCCGCATCGGCGTGTCTGCGGTGAAGGGTCTTGCATGGGGTGCGGAAAAAGCAGCGGTGGGCGTGTCTACACTGGAGGCCATGGCTTATAACGGGCTGGCATTCGGGGAATGCGCCGTGCTGTGCTGTGTCATGGATGCCCGCCGCGGTCAGGTATACAATGCCCTGTTTGAAGTGCGCGGGGGCAAGCCTTGCCGTATCAGTGATGATCGGCCCATTGCACTGGCGGAGCTGGCACAGGAAGTGATCGCTCTGAATAGACCTGTTTACCTGATCGGTGACGGCTGGGCAGTGACGGAAAAGTACTTCTGTGAAGCTGGCATCCCCTATACAGTTGCTCCCGATCCTATTCGTCTGCAGAACGCCTACGGTGTGGCTATGGCGGCAAGTACCAAGCAGCCTGGTACGGCGGACGATGTGCTGCCCGTTTATCTGCGATTGAGTCAGGCAGAGCGGGAGCGTCTGGAACGTATGAACAAGGAATAAGAGAGGAACATTGCCATGAGTAAAGTCCATATATTTGATCATCCGCTGATTCAGCATAAGCTGTCCATTTTGAGAGATAAGAATACCGGTGTTAAGGAATTCCGGGAGTTGGTGGGGGAAATCGCCATGCTTATGTGCTATGAGGCGACCCGTAATCTGGCGGTAGAAGAGGTGATTGTTGAGACCCCGGTGGCACCTGCCCGGTGCTATCGCCTGTCCGGCAAAAAACTGGCCATCGTTCCCATCCTCCGGGCCGGTTTGGGCATGGTGGATGGAATGGTTTCTATGATCCCCAGTGCAAAAGTAGGACATATTGGCTTGTACCGTGACCCCAAGACGCTGCAGCCAGTGAAATACTATTATAAAATGCCGCAGGATGTGACGGAGCGGGATGTGATCGTGGTCGATCCTATGCTGGCAACCGGCGGCAGTGCCGTGGCAGCGATTGACTTCCTGAAGCAGGACGGCGTGAAGCGCATTATGCTGATGAACATTATCGCAGCGCCGGAGGGCGTTGCAGCGGTGCAGGCGGCCCATCCTGATGTGGACATTTATGTGGCGGCACTGGATGAAAAGCTCAATGACCACGGATATATCATTCCCGGGCTTGGCGATGCCGGCGACCGTATTTTTGGCACGAAATGAATCAGTTAAAAGAGAGATTCCTCAGGAATCTCTCTTTTTTTATTGAAATTCTTCCTGGTGTTCCATGAAAAAGTCGTAGAAAATGCGCACATTTTCCAATTCCGTCCAGTTCTTTGCCGCCACGGGGGATTCGTCCAGATCATAGATCTTCGCACCGGGGATAGAGAGGAAAAATGGAGAGTGGGTGGCAATGACGAACTGGCATCCGAAGAACCGGGCGGAGTCGGCAATGAACTTCTGCAGCTCCAGCTGCAGCTTAGCAGAAAGGCTGTTTTCCGGTTCATCCATGAGATACAAGGCATCTTCTGTGATGCGGTCTGTGTAATAGAGCATGGCGGTCTCCCCATTGGAGTGCATGTCCACATTGCGCATGAGCCGTTCTTTCACAAATTGGGACTGTGACTTGGTCTTGGCGTCGTAGCCCACTTTCCAGTCATCGTAATCGGCAAGGGAACTGAAGCGCAGGTCTTTGTATTTGCGGGCAGTGTATTCGTCGAACAGTTCATTGCGGCGGGCGTCAATGCCGTCATTGAGACACCGGAGGTTCAGCAGATAGTCGGAAACATCGTCACTGGTGAGGATACGGCTGTCCCTGGGAATGGCAGAGGTGTTAGCGGCACACATGGAGATATACTCCGGGAAAAAGGCGCTGCCGTTGAAGGGAGAATGGCGGATGAGCCGCAGCTTTTCCGCGATGATGTTCAGCAGGGTGGTCTTGCCTGAACCATTGCTGCCGTAAAATATGGTGACGGCCGCAAAGTCGAGGGTGCGCAGCTGGCGTGCAGGGAACAGCTTGAACGGATAAATGCCGTTATAACAGGTGCGGTGCTGGGACTGGATGAAATCGTCTTCCTGTCCAAAGGATGGGAGGCGGAATTGTTTCAGATATAACTTGCTGGCCATGGCAACCTCCTGAGTATGGTGAGGGATGCTACCATTATATAAATAAGGATGGGACAAAAACAGGCCAACCGTAAACATTCTGTAAATTTGAGCGGAAACCAACTGGGGCAGGGTCATCGTTCGTGGACAAGGCAACCGAAAATTAGTATAATTTATATGATACAAAATGTTTCCGGAGACAGGGAACTTTTTCATTTTGCATGAGTCATAGTAAATACAGCAATAGCAAATGAAGATAGAAGAGGATACCTCTTTTCACACTATTCCAATATAGGAGGGGATCGTTATGAAAAGAAGATATGGAAAAACGATGTGCAGTCTGATGATGGCGCTCATCTTGCTGATAGGGATGCTGCCCATGAGTGTATTGGCAGTTGATACCTGTAAAAAAGGTCAGCATGTGTTTGTGGATGACGAATGCAGTGTCTGCGATTTCACCTGTAAACATAGTGTTACCAGCAGTGGCGTATGTACGGAGTGTAAGGTTCAGTTCCAGGCAACCGTAGATGGTGCCAAGTTCTATACATATCTGACAGATGCACTGACTGCTGCCACAGAAGGAGAAACGGTCACGCTGCTGACAGATATTACTGCGGATGCGGATATTATTTTAAGCGGCAAGACCGTCACGCTGGATTTGAATAGCAAAACACTGGACATGGGAGAAAATGTCCTGACCAATACAGTTGAGGAAGATACCGAAGCAAAGCTGGTCACAGTTGTCAACGGTACAGTTACGGGTGCAAATCAGAATTATGTTATCAAAAACGAAGGTGATATGTATCTGAAAGCTGTTACTGTTACCAATACCAATGAAGAAAGCGGCCGCGCAGTTTACAGCACCGGGGAAAATGAGCTGACAGTCAATGGCGGCAGCTATACTGCAAAGGAGCAGGGCATTGCTTTGAACCAAACGACTCTGCTGTTTGATGGTTCCGCTGTTGTTGCAGGCGAGCGCGCGTCTTTCCTGCTGCAGGCGGAAGCGGCCATTTGTCTGACCGGCGATGTGACCGGCGGGGCAGATGAAGAAACGGCGTACAGCGTATCTGCGCCGGAACTGGGTGTGATTGTATATACCGAGAACGGCACCAGCGCTGAGCAAGTGACTCTGGCTGCGGAGTGGTTTGCTGCAGCAGATGAAAACTGCGTTGTGGAACTGGTTGCAGATGAAGAGAATCAGCAGCTTGTTCTGCGGAAAGACATTTCCGGCTCTATTGCAGTTGAAAAGCAGCAGGCTGTTTATAACAATGCAGTGCAGGTTCCGGCAGTCACTGTGAAAGCGGATGATCAGGAGCTGGAAGCAGGCGTGGATTATACTGTGACTTACTCTCAGAGTGGCCAGCCTGTTGAAGATCCCGTTGATGCAGGGACTTATACGGTGACCGTGACCGGACAGGGAAACTACTATGGTACAAAGAGTGTTGACTTTACCATTGGGGTTGCAGTGCCGGAAGTGACCTGGAGTGCTGAATCTGAAAGTCTGTCCTATACGGGAGAACAGGCGAAACCTGCTGCAAAGGCTACTGTTTCTCTGCTGGAAGGTGACAGCTTCAGCGGTGAGATCACCTATTCTTATCGTCTGGCCAATGCAAAGGCAGACTTCATCGCAGGTCTTCCTACTGCAGCAGGAACTTACGAAGTGAAAGCTTCTGTTGCTGCTGCCGGCAATTACTCCGCAGCAGAGACTGAAAGATACTTGAATCTGACCATTGAGAAGCGGGCGGTTTCCTCCCCCGCGGTAGAACTGACTGTCCCTGAAGGTGGGTTTGCCTATACTGGCACAGAAATCAAGCCTGCAGTAGTTGTAAAAGATGGTGATCAGGAAATTCCTGCTGACCAGTATACCGTCACTTATACCAACAATATCAATGCCGGTACTGCGACAGTCGCAGTGACTGCAAATGAAAACAGTAGTGTGACATTCACCCCTGTGGAAAAAACCTTTGTGATCGCAAAGGCCAAGCAGACTGTTCTGACCATTACCGGGAAGCCCTCTGCAGTGAAGTATGGAGATGGATCCATTACCCTTGGGGTTTCTGGCGGAAGCACGAATGCTGCTATTACTTGGGCGCTGACCTACGGTGAAACAGTTGCGGATATTAGTGCAGCCGGCGTTGTCACCGTGAAGGCGGCGGGCAAGGCAACTGTACAGGCAACCATGCCCGGGAATGATAATTACGAAGATGCAGTGGCAGTCTGGGAATTTGAAGTACAGCCTGCTGTACTGACCATCAGCTCTGTCAAGGCAGACAATAAAACTTACGATGGCAAGAACACTGTCAATATTTCTTCCGTAGAGCTGACAGGCGTGATCGGTGCTGATGACGTTGCGGTTGCGGGCAGTGGCCTGACCGGTGAGGTCAAGAGCGCTGATGCAGGGGTATACAGCGAAGTCACACTGCCTGCTCTGACGCTCAGCGGTGCCGCAGCTTCCAATTACCAGCTGACCCAGCCCACGGGCGCAGTTTCTGCCGGTGTGGTGATCTCCAAGGCGAAGCTGAGCTCTGCTCCGGCGGATATCAAAACCTCTGCGCTGTTTAATGCTACCTCTTTGACGGTGGAGAATTTAGGTGCAGGCATGCCTGCTGATGCGGGAGCGCTGACCTATACTGCTAAGACACAGGGGACCGTGACCGGCTCTAAGGTCATCGTCACCAACTGGTCTGTGGATCAGAACGGTAAATTGACTGCAGACATTGCCATTGGGGCAAAGGGCGATACGATCACCTTTGATGTGACCATCGGCAGCACCAATTATACAGATACCACAGTACATGTGGAAGTGGCGCTGGGGGCAGTTGCAGTGGACACCGCTGCTGCCACGGTAACACTGGATAAAACGGAGCTTGTTTATAATGGCAAGGAACAGAAGCCCGGTGTGACTGTGAAGCTGGGAGATACCACTTACACTGCAGGTACCGACTACACCGTGACCTATCCCAAGGACACGACTTCTGCGGGAGAAAAGGAAGTGACGGTTGAATTTACCGGCGGTTATACCGGCAAGCTGACAGCCAAGT
The DNA here is from genome assembly GCA_017938835.1 of Oscillospiraceae bacterium. Lineage (GTDB taxonomy): Bacteria > Bacillota > Clostridia > Oscillospirales > Oscillospiraceae > HGM13010. Next base: position 15,855 of record JAGBAT010000019.1, read on the forward strand.
ACACCATTACCAAGGCCAAGCTGACGGTTTCCGGTACCAAGGCTGCGGATAAGACCTATGACGGCGGCACAACGGCGAACGTGACTGCAGGCACCCTGAGCGGCGTATTCAGCGGCGATGAAGTCAAGCTGACAGCTACCGGCGTATTCAGCGACAAAAACACCGGCACCGGTAAGACGGTAACGGTCAATTATGCGCTGTCCGGCAACGATGCGGACAACTATGAACTGGAAACCACGACCGCTAAGGTCACGGCATCCATTACAGCCAAGACTTCTTCTCAGCTGAGTAACCAGATCTCCGGCATGACCAGCTCCAATGTGGACTCCAACGATCTGGGCACGCTGAAGAGCTTCATCAGTGAAGTCAATAGCCGTCTGGAGGATACGTCCCTGAGCAGCTCCGAAAGAAGCAAGATGCAGAATCTGGTGTATACTGCACAGGAACTGGTAGAGCAGGTGGAAGGCGCGCAGACCGCTGTCGCCACTGCCGGTGTGAAAGCTGTAGCGGAGGTCACTGCGGAAAATGTCACAATGGAGAATAAATCCGCATTGTCCAAGGCGGAGTCTGAGCTGACAACGGCTCTGAGCACTTACAGCGGAAACTATACCACTGCAGAGAAGCAGGGCCTGCAGAATGATCTGATTCGTATTACTGCAGCTCTGGCTGTGCTTGACGGTGTAGAAGATGCAGAAGCGCTGATCAATGCTCTGCCTGATACCATCGAGACTGTGGATGCAAATCTGATCGCATCGGTCAACGAAGCACAGGAAGCATACGAAGCCTTGAGTGATTATGGAAAAACGCTTGTCAATGAAGATGCGGTACTGAAGCTGGATGCAGCTGTAGAGACCATTGCTGATGCAGCAAATGATACAGCTGTGAAAGAGACCTTAGCTGATACCGACAAGAACGACGAAAAAACTGCAGGCGGATACCGTTTCGTCTGGGTCGCACTGGTCATTGCATCCCTTGTGGCTGCAGGTGCGGTTGCCTTCGTGATCTACAAGCGCAGACAGAAAGAAGCCGACGAAGACGAATACAGCTGGTAATAAAAAACTCCCTCCGATCTGCACTGCCCCAAATTATACGGACAGTACAAAAAACCCCCTGTAGGAAAATATTGAATTAAGCGGAGTGGCGCAGCGTCAGCGGTGCCACTCCAGTTTTTAACTGGATTCGCTGATGGTTGTAGAAATAAATATAATTGTCGATGAGTGTTTTAGCTTCCTCAAATGACTTCGGTTTGTGTCTGTAAATACATTCGGTCTTGATGATGGAGAAGAAATTCTCAGCCATTGCGTTATCATAACAGTTCCCACGTCTTGA
>JAGBAT010000020.1 GCA_017938835.1 Oscillospiraceae bacterium
AAAAAGCCCTCGGGAGTGCGGGCACACTCTCCGAGGGCGGTCATGGTGAACACCATGAGGACAAAATTATATTACCACAAATCGGGCTGTTTGGCAAGAAGGTGATCAAGTGATAGCTCTGACAAGATTAAGCGGTTATGCCCATGTGGCGGTGAAGTATGGTGTGGATGAGGCGTTGTTCCTCGACAGCATCATGTACTGGTACCGGCATAACCGTGCAAATGATATGAACTTCCACGACGGCCGCTGGTGGACCTATAACAGCATGGCTGCCTTCGTGGATCTATTCCCGTGGTGGTCGGACAAGCAACTGCGCCGCATTATCAAAAGCTGCAAGGAACAGGGGGCACTGCTGACCGCCAATTACAATTCGGACGGACGTGACCGTACTGTATGGTACTCTCCGTCCGATGAATTGCTGCAGTTATACGGTGATTCCCAAACGGGCGAATGCATTTGCCCAAATGGGCAAATGCAAATGCCCAAACAGGCAGATGCATCCGCCCAAACGGGCGAACCATTACCATGTAACTACATACATGTAGATAATCTCCCCCCTATAATCCCCCCACAGGGGGAGGCGTCACCGAAGCGTAAGCGTCGAGAGACAAAGAGTGCACCGGATTGGGAACCGGAACGATTTGCGGGATTCTGGGCAATGTATCCCAGAGGCGAAAAGAAACAGGCTGCTATACAGGCGTGGGACAACCTGCGCCCCTCAGGCGAAGTGATTGATACGATGGCACGGGCGCTGAAGCGTCAGGTTGCCTCGGAGGAATGGCAGCGCGGTGTAGGCATTCCGTATGCTTCCACATACCTGAATCAGCGTCGATGGGAAGATGAGGTCAAGGCTCCTGCAAAGCAGGTCGCACCGATTACAGGCGGTGCCCGTGTGGTGACTGAGACAACGGAGGTACCGGAATGGTAGAAAAACTGGATCCCATGACACCGCAGGTGGCGGTGCTGGGCAGTTTGTTCATTGAGCCGAAGCTCACCGGTGAGGTGCTGAGCAAGCTCCGGGCGGAGGACTTTAGCAATGAGCGATGTCGGATCATCTTCCAGTGCATCCAGAGCCTGTTCATGGAGGGAAAGCCAGTAGATCCTGCGCTTGTCGCAGGGCGGCTGAGCAGCATCCCCGACATTGGCTCGACCATTATGGACATCCTGCATCAGACACCCACTGCGGCCAACGTCTGGTCCTATGTGGACATCCTGAAGGAGCAGTCACGCATGACACAGCTCCGTACATACGCCATGCGGCTTATGGATGCTGCATCTCTTGATGAGGCTCAGAGTATCCTTTCCAAGGCAAACGGGGTGTTCTCCGATCGCACAGGGGTTTCTCGTATGTCTGCAGCGGCTATGCTGACCGACTTCCGGGAACGGCATCAAGCAGGTAAGCATCCTGAATATCTGTCATGGTCGTTCAAGAAGCTGGACGAAGGACTGTACACGGAACCTGGGGATTTTGTCATCCTTGGCGGGTACCCGTCGGCAGGCAAGACGGCTTTGGCTCTACGTTTCGCATGGCACATAGCTGAGACAAAGCGGGTGGGCTTTTACAGTCTGGAGACCCGCACATCGAAGCTGGCTGACCGTTCCATGGCCACTCTGGCCATGGTGGATATGGGAGCCATCAAGAAAAGCGAACTGACGCAGGATCACTGGCTGCAGATCGGCGCGGCAGAGAAATCCATTGCTGCCCGAAACATGACCATGGTACAGGCAGGCGGCATGACTGTGCAGGACATTCAGGCAGATGCGCTTGCCAATCGGTATGAGGTCATTTTCATCGACTACCTGCAGCTGATTGCCACGCCCAGAGTGACCAACCGCACGGAGGCGGTCACCTCCATTTCCCTTGGTCTGCATCAGCTGGCGCAGGCGAACAACATCACGGTTGTGGCATTGTCTCAGCTGCGCCGCCCTGAGAATCAGAAGGGTGGGGCAGAGGCTGCACCCGGCATGTCCAGTTTGCGTGAATCCGGACAACTGGAGCAGGACGCTGATACCATTATGCTGCTGTACCGTGAAAAGCCGGACGAACCCCAGAGCCGCCGTGTTCTGAAGATGGCCAAGAATAAGGAAGGTACCATCGGCAAGATCTTTCTGGACTTTGACGGCAAAACCCAGACCTTTACGGAGAGCAGCTCTTCCCATGAGGTTATGCGGGAGCTGCAGGCGGCAGGGCGTCAGGCCAAGCGCAAAAACCATATGGAAGCACAGGCCACGTTCCGGGACATCACCAATGAATCGGACGAAGATCTTCCATTTTGACAGGAGGCGGATATGGAAATTGAACGAATGATTGAATTGCTGTATGCAGAAGTGACAAGGCATCAGTCTCTGGCGCTGGTCGCGGAGAATTTGAAAATCTTCCACGACCACATGGAGGTATCGGAGGCACTAATGTTGGCCATCTCCATTGCAAAAGGACGGCTGTGATAGTAAAAAATACAAAAAGAAAGGAGCAGCTATGACACACTATTGTCCCTATTTGAGACGGGATAAACGCGATCGCATTACTTGCGAAGGGGGAACGGCACTGTTCCCGGATGTTACGGCAAGGACGATGTTTCTGAAGTCAAACTGTGCATCATCAGAAGGTTGGCAGATGTGTCCAAAAGCGAGGATGCTGTCAGCTTATTACGAGCGAATAAATCTGTGAAAAGGAATTTTGTTCACAAATAATTTACAAAAAGGGGGACACGAAAAGTTTCAGACAAAAACTTATTATAGAACCATAAAACAGATTTGCAAATCGAAAGATCCACATCAAAGGAGGAAACCACAATGAGCCTTCAGGACAAGGTGAAACAGTTCCAGAGTGCGTTTGCAGACGCGACTGAAAATGTGTTCCACTTTCCCAAAACCGATATGGCGGCACCATACATCGTTTGGCAGGAAAGCGGCGCAAATACTCTGTTTGCCAATAACAGCACTGTGGAACAGGCGGTAACCGGCACACTGGGTTATTACACAAAGACTGAGTTCGACCCTGTGGTGGATACCATCCAGAACAAGCTGATCACAATTGGTTGTGTCTGGAAACTGATTTCCATTGTATATGAAGCAGAGACCGGCCTGATTCATTACGAATGGAAATGGGAGCTGTAAGCAGCTCAAACCAAAACCAATTACCGAACCATTTTTAAAATTTGAAAGGAGAAAATATTTTATGGTAACTTCCGGTTTTTCCAGAATTCATGTAGCAAAATATGCAGCAGATGGTGCAGCAGTCACCTATTCCGGCTGCAAGGAACTGGCTCGTGCCAAGAGCATGACCACCGAAATCACCGCATCTGAAGATAACCACTTCTATGCAAATAATCAGATCGCAGAAACTGAACCTGCTTCCTTCAAGAGTGGCACTGTCAAGGTTGTTGTCGACGGCCTGAATGCTGAAGAAGAAGCTCTGATTTTGGGTCTGACCGAATCCACCGTCACCGTCGGCGAAGACGAAGTCCCCGTTGTACAGTACGGTGCAGATATGAACGCACCTTATCTGGGTCTGGGCGCAATCAAGCGTATGCAGCTGAACAACATTGTCAGCTACCGACCCATCATTCTGACTAAGATCCGTTTTGCAATTCCTGGCGATTCCGCTGAAACCCAGGAAGATGTCATCGGTTGGCAGACTCAGGAACTGTCCGCAACCATTCTGCGTGACGACACCGCAAACCACAATTGGAAGATGATCCCCAAGCAGAACTTTGAAACTGAAGAAGCAGCAATTGCATTCATTCAGGCAGTTCTGGGAGGTGCAGCATGATGGGAGACAATCGCGTAACCTATTTGAAGCTGTGCGGTGCTGAATACCCTCTGTGCTTCAGTGTTTCCGCAAAACAGAAGATCGATGAGAGATGGGGCAGTCTGGAAGCGATGAGCAATCAGTTGAAGGACAGCGGCGAAAAGACCATCGACATGATGGCTGAGCTGGCTTCCATTCTCATGCAGTCCGGTGCAGCCAGAATGCGTGTCTTGGCAAAGATCAGTGGCGAGGAGGCAATTCTGCCTCCCGCTCTGGACCATGATGAACTGTGTGAAGTGCTGTCTCTGGGGGAACTGACTGAAGCCAGTGCAGCACTGATGCAGGCGATCAATATCGGTTCCAAGCCCACCGTGGAGGCGGAAAGCGCAAAAAATCCCGTGACCACGCAGTAATTGAATTCAATACTGCGTGGTACCTCTACTTTGGGCGAAAAATCGGCATGGACAGGGCTGAGGTTCTGTCCTGTC
>JAGBAT010000021.1 GCA_017938835.1 Oscillospiraceae bacterium
AGTTGCTTAAGCTCAAAATATCAACCACTCTTTTTCTATGATTTCGTAGTCAATCCCATATTCATCGCAAAATTCTTTGAGTTTTTTCATTGCTTTCATATTCGGCTTGGCTTTATTAAGTTCCCAACGATTGACTGTTGAAAGAGCCACGTTTAGCTTCTTTGCAAAATCCTGCTGTGTAAAAAAAGCCTTCTGTCGAGACATTCTTATAGCATCTCCTAAACTCATTTGGCGACCTCCTTGCACTATTTAAGCATTATTGTGGCATAAATTAGGCGTTTTGTCAATGTGATGCACTATATTGTATCTTCCTTTTTTGTGAATACCCATAACGGCAAAGAACCCACAGAAAAGTCTGTGGATACTTTTTGTTCTCAATCGAGCATTTTGTATTCAGTTACTGCTTTTAGGTAGGCTTCGAGGTTGCCATTGAGTATCAGATCGGCGTATGCAATCGGGTCATTGTAGATAAGATAATCAAGCTCTGACCGCTGATACATATTGTCCGCCACCTCGTTTTCAACCGCAATGGTATCAATGGCAATCATAGTGCCGTCTGAGAACTTCAGCTCCACGCAGATCGTGTCAAAGTTAAACTCGCATGATAATAGACGTTTCATGGTAAATCCTCCGTAATTTCAAGTTTTAGATAGAAAAAGAACGATGCTAAGTCTTTCGACTCGACATCGTTCTTTTCGTAGCTGTTTTCCAACCCTGTCAGACAGATGCCGTAAAATAGTAATTTTTTTAGAATTACTGTCTTACGAGCACCCGTCTAAACTCCGCCGTTTTTTGCATATTCAACCGTTGGTTGTGGAAAACCTCACCCGATGGTTGAGGGATTCCGATGGGATTCAACCAATCCGTCATAGGAAATTCAGGGAAAAACAAGTATACTGAGGGCATCAGAAGAAAGGAGCAATCAACGATGGAACAGACGATTGGGAAAAGAATCGCGCAGCTGCGCAAAGACAAAGGCATGACGCAGGAAGATCTTGCGCAGAGGATGGGTGTCAGCCCGCAGGCGGTGAGCAAATGGGAGAATGACAATGCCTGTCCGGATATCAGTCTGCTGCCGCTGCTGGCAAAACAGCTGGATGTCAGTGTGGATGAACTGCTGTCAGGAAAGACTGCCCCTGCGGTGACGATCGTGCCCGAGGAGCAGCGCAAGGATTTGAAGGACCTGATGCTGCGTGTTGTGGTGGATACGGAAAAAGGGGACAAGGTGCGTGTAAATCTGCCAATGTCGCTGGTGCAGGTTGCGCTGGATATGGGATTGGAGCTGCCGCAGCTGTCGGGTAATGAGGCTCTGAAAAATATTGACCTGCAGCAGATCGTCAATCTTGTGCGGCATGGTGCCGTGGGCAATCTGGTTGATGTGGAGACCAGCGACGGCGTGACCGTTCATATTTTTGTGGAGTAAGGTATGAGAATTACTGTTCGCGATGGCAGAGGGCTGAATCTTCGGGTGCCTTTGCCTACGGGTTTGCTGCTGAATCCGGTGACAGCAAGAGCACTGGCGCAGGGAATGGCGTATCAGAATGTCCCTGTGAGCGGTTGGCAGCTGATGCGTCTGTTCGATGCTGTGCGTGCCTTTCGGAATCAGCACCCTGAGTGGTGTTTGGTGGAAGTACAGACCTGTGACGGAGTATGGGTGAAAGTAGAACTGTAAAATGTAAAGAGCGTGTATCATGTGATACACGCTCTTTACATTCGGCGGTTCAAACAGGCGATCAGGCGTAAACGATCACTGCGCAAAGCTCTACGACTTCTTCACCCTTGTTGGTGATGGCGTGACCGGTACCTGCGGGGCAGATCATAACGTCACCAGCAGAAACGGGATATTCCTCGCCGTTGTCGTTATAGATAGCTTCGCCCTTAATGAGGTAGAACAGCTCGCTGTCCTTTTCATGGACATGGAAGCCAATACCGCATCCGGGATTCAGAGTGATGTTGCCAAACAGGCGGCCCTTTTCGTAAAGCTCTTCGGTGGTGGCGAAGTGAGTGATATGAACGGTGCCGTCACCGCCACGCATGTGTTCACGGGATTCCTTACGGCATTCTGCTGCTTTTCTGATCATGATGATGACCTCCTTCGATAAGTAATATTATTATAACATCCTGCTGTAGGGAATGACAAGCGCATTTATAATGTATGAAAATGATTCTCAATGCTGTGATCTGATGGTGAAAAACAAAACAGGATATGTTATGATAGAACAAAAACAAGGGAGGAAACAATATGAACCTCAATTCTTTCATGCCGGTGCATCTTGTTACCGGAGCGGGCTGTGTGCGGTCTTCGGCAAAGGTGCTTTCCGGACTGGGCAGCAGATGTCTGATCGTCACCGGAAAACACGCGGCCAAAGCCTGCGGTGCACTGAAGGACGTCACGGATATTCTGGATGAGAACGGGCAGAGGTGGGTACTGTTTGATGAGATTGGTCAGAATCCGCAGCTGACAGACTGTATGGCTGCAGCGGAAAAGGCCATTGGCTTTGGCGCGGACTTTGTGCTCGGCATTGGTGGTGGCTCAGCATTGGATGCTGCCAAGTGCATTGCTGTCCTCGCAGCCAATCCCGGTATGACCCAGGCGCAGCTCTATGCCTTTGACTGGGCAAACAAGCCTCTGAAAATCGTTGCGGTTGGTACCACCGCCGGAACGGGCAGTGAGGTGACAAAGGTTTCCGTCATCACCACACCGGAGGGACGCAAGAAGAGCTTCCACCATGAGGCCATTTTCCCCGCGCTGTCTCTGGGTGACCCCACCTATACCATGACGCTTTCGCCCATGGTGACCCGCTCCACTATGGTGGATGTGCTGGCCCATTGCGCCGAGAGTTTCTTCAGCCGCTCTGCCAACCATCTTTCCCAGTGCTACGCGGTGGAGGGCATCCGTCTGCTGCTGCCTGTATTCCGCACAATGGCCGAAGAGGGCTTTGACAGCATTGACTATGAAACCCGCGAGACACTTTACTGCGCTTCTATTTACGGCGGCCTTGCCATCAATGTGACCGGTACCTGCTTCCCCCATACCATGGGGTATCTTCTGACCGAGCGGTTTGGCATCCCTCACGGAACAGCCTGTGCGGTGTTCCAGCCGGACTTCTATGAATATAATAAGGCTGTCGTACCGGAGCTTGCCCAGCAGTTCCTAGAACGGATCGGCTGCAGCGAGGAAGAATATCTGGCACTGCTGGAAAAACTCACGCCTCCCTGCAACATCAGCATGTCTGAAAGCCTGATCGCGGAATCTCACAGCCGCTGGATCAATAATGGCAGTATGGCCAAAAGTCAGGGGACGTTCAGTGCTGACATGGCGGATGCGGTTCTCCGGCGCAAGTTCGGCAGTGCGCAGGATTAACGGATGAGAATTGTCCCGTATATAAGCAATAACCCACGATACCTCGGTATCGTGGGTTCATTTGTTTTCAGTTTGCCAATTGCCAGAAGGCCACCGCACTGGCGGCTGCCACGTTCAGGGAATCAACCCCGTGGGACATGGGTATCTTTACGGTGTAATCGCAGTCGGCAATGGTGGTGTCGGCAAGACCGTCACCCTCGGTGCCGAGGATAATGGCAAGTTTTTCCTCGCTGCAGACGGCGGGGTCCTTGATGGAAACGGAATTGTCTGTCAGGGCCATGGCGGCAGTCTTGAATCCAAGTGCTTTCAACTCGCCGCAGTAATCGGTGCCGCTAGGCAGGAATGTCCAGGGAATCTGGAACACGGTGCCCATACTGACGCGAATGGCGCGGCGATACAACGGATTGCTGCAGGCCGGGGTCAGCAGTACGGCGTCCATATTCAGTGCGGCAGCAGAGCGGAAGATGGCACCCACATTGGTGGGGTTCATGACGTTTTCCAATACGGCCACGCGGCGGGCACCATTGCAGACCTCTGCCACGGTGGGCAGCGCGGGACGGCGCATGGCGCACAGCAGACCTCGGGTCAGCTGAAATCCTGTGAGCTGGGTCAATACATCGAGTTGCGCAGTATAGACCGGAATGTCTCCGCAGCGATCAAGGATAGGGGCTGCCTGTCCGTCAATATGCTTTTTTTCCACCAGAATGGAAACAGGAATATACCCTGCGTCCAGTGCCCTCTCGATGACTTTCGGACTTTCCGCAATGAACAGGCCTTGCTCCGGATGTTCCCGGTTCAGCAGCTGCACTTCCGTTAGACGGGCGTAGACATCCAGCTCCGGAGTGCTGAAGTCGGTGATCTCAATGATGTTTGGCATGGTACCTCTCCTTGTGTTCGATGGGAATATTATAGTGCCTTTGGATACGGCTGTCAAATAAGGTGTCTTGTCTGAATCATCTTGAAATGTGGATTGCCTACGCATATAATATAGGTAATTATAACCATGCAAGGAATGTGAGTTCTATGAAAGTTGTATTGCAGAATCTGACCAAGAAATTCCCCAGCCGCAGTAAAAACGGCACCGATGTGATCGCGGTGAATGACTTCTCGTTTGAAATTCCCGATGGCAAGCTCATCGGTCTGCTGGGCCCCTCCGGCTGTGGCAAGAGCACCACCTTGAATCTGCTCAGCGGTTTACAGAAGCCCACCTGCGGAAAAATCTTCTTCGGAGATGATGATGTGACGAATCTCCCTGCAGAAAATCGCGGTGTGGGTCTGGTGTTCCAGAACTATGCGCTGTACCCCCATCTGACTGTACAGCAGAACATCATGTTCCCGCTGCAGAATCTGAAAGGAAAGGACAAGCTCTCCAAGGCGGATATGCAGAAGAAGGCCTGCGAAGCTGCCAAGCTGGTGCAGATCGAGCAGCTGATGGATCGCAAGCCCAGTGAGCTGTCCGGCGGTCAGCAGCAGCGCGTGGCCATTGCCCGGGCGTTGGTGAAAATGCCCCGCATCCTGCTGCTGGACGAGCCGCTGTCCAATCTGGATGCCC
>JAGBAT010000022.1 GCA_017938835.1 Oscillospiraceae bacterium
GCGTCCCAGTGTTCCTTGATCAATGTACCGGGATCCTCGGGTGTATTGGTGTTGCGGATGTTCAGGGGAATATCCTTTTCACGCACAGGGAAAATCGCCGCTTCGTGGAGCACCTGCGCACCCACATAGCTCATTTCCCGCAGTTCGTTGTAGGTCATTTCCCGAATGGTACGGGGTGTATCCACAATACGGGGATCTGCCATGAGAATACCGGAAACATCCGTCCAGTTTTCATAGACCTCTGCATCCAGTGCTGCCGCTGCCAGTGCGCCGGTGATGTCGCTGCCGCCGCGGGAGAAGGTCTGGATATGCCCATCAGGCATCAGGCCGTAGAAGCCGGGGATGACAGCCCCCTTGCTTAAATCCATACTGCAAAGGTTGGTGTAGGTGGCTTCCTTGTCCACTGTTCCGTCATAGTTGAAGCGCACCCAGTCTGCAGAGTCTACAAAGGTGAAGCCCAGATAGGTCGCCATGAGCTTTGCAGAGAAATATTCACCGCGGCTGACCAGTTCCTCTCTGGAAACGCTTTTTTCGTCCAGACGGGCCTTCAGCGCCGCAAACTCGGATTCCAGATCTATACTCAGTCCCAGCTCTCTGCGGATATCGTAATACCGCTCGGTGATCTGATTGAAAATACCGGTGCAGTCCACCCCGTATTGTACATGGGCATGGCACAGATACAGCAGATCGGTGATCTTGTGGTCACCGGAAAACCGCTTGCCCGGTGCGGAAACGACTACCACACGGCGTCCGGAATCTGCCTGCACGATCTCTCTGATCTTGCGGTACTGTCCGGCATCTGCCATAGATGTCCCGCCGAATTTTAATACTTTCATAAGTTATCTCTTTCTACTGATTTAATTGACCGCTGCAATGAAGGCATCGGGATGCTGCTTCAGCCATGCGTGCATTTCCGCAACGGCAACAGGCTTTGTGAGAACCCCTTCGCCCCAGCTTTCCGATACATTGCCTTCCAACCATGCATCAGATGCGCCGCGAACGTAATAGCTGAGTGCCACATCGTTATTGGCTGCCACAGGCTGTCCATAGGAAGCGTAGAAACCAACGCCATTGAGAACATCCACACAGTCCTGCACCACATTGTAAGCGGTAGGATAACGACCTGCACCCTGACCGAACAGGCTGCGGGGGCCGGAGTTGCTGCCCACCATGGAGATCAGGTTATAATTCATGGGAACCGCCGCTGCAGGCTCACCATTGGGAACCAGCGTGGGCTGTACATAAGCGGAAATGCCGTGTTCCCCCTTTTCCGCAGTACCGATCATTTTACATACATAACCGCGCTTTGTGAATTCCGCTACGTCCACCGCGGAGATATTTCGGATGCCGCAGACAGGAACGGAAGTCTTGTCCAGACTGACATCAAAAGCGATATTTGCAGAGATAATCGTCTTGTTCCAGGTATCGGGGCCGTCTACGTCCGCAGAGGGGTCTGCTTCCGCATAACCCAGTTCCTGTGCCTGCTTCAGTGCAACGCCGTAATCCAGACCCTTGGTAGTCATATTATCCAGAATGTAGTTACAGGTGCCGTTCATAATGCCGCCCACCTTGCTGAGCGTATCAATGCGCTTGACCCGCTCCAGCTCGGTCAGCCAGCCGATGCCGCCGCCAACAGCAGCGGTGCAGCGGAACTTTACACCGCTCTGTTCTACCAGAGGGATCAGCTCATCATAGAAGTGGTTGACCAATGCCTTGTTGGCGGTCACCACATTTTTTCCTGCCAGAATGGCTGCCTTTACATAATCCCACGCGGGATGCAGTCCGCCCAAAACTTCCACGACGGTATCAATACTTTCATCATTTAATATATCATAAAAATCGTGTGTCACCTGAGCATCGGGTAATGTCAAATCCCGGCGACACAGCACCCGGGTAACCTGCAGGTCGGGGTGTGTGGCAGTGATGTCATATACGCCTTTGCCTACCGTGCCAAATCCCAACAATCCGATGTTCATAACAACAACTCCAATCTTTTTCTCGCCGTTTTCTTTCTTGCCATTAGGCACAAAAAAAGCACAGCTGTTTTTCTCAACATGTCGTTTCTCTTTTCTTTCTGAGAAAAACACTTGCTTTTTTATGAAAGACAGTATATCATGGTCATATTCAAAATGCAAGAGCAGTTTTGACAAAATTTTAGTTGATTCTCAGGAGGATTTTCCCATGCTTTATCACTCCACCAGGAATAAGGCGCTGACCGCAGACAGCTGCAGAGCCGTTTTGGAAGGTCTCGCCCCAGACGGCGGTCTGTACATGCCCGCCGCCCTGCCTGCATTTGACTGGACAAGCTGTCTCGACGGCAATGCCCTATCCATGTCCGCAGACATTCTCTCCGCGCTGTTGCCGGACATCCCTGATATGCAGAAATTGGTAAACCTTGGATATGCTGATAAATTTGAAACCGACGATCTGACTCCCACCGTCAGCGTCGGCGACTTTACCGTTCTGGAACTGTTCCGGGGCCCCACCGCCGCATTCAAGGATATCGCCCTGAGCATCCTGCCCCGGCTGCTGACCACCGCCAAGGCTGAATGTGGCGTACAGGAGGATATTCTCATCCTCACTGCCACCTCCGGTGACACCGGCAAAGCCGCTCTGGAAGGGTTCAAGGATGTACCCGGTATCCGCATCTGCGTGTTCTATCCCGATGGCGGCGTCTCCCCCGTCCAGCGCAAGCAGATGGTCACACAGGAAGGCCGCAATGTTACAGTCTGCGCCGTGGAAGGCAACTTTGACGACGCCCAGACCGGTGTGAAGAACATCTTCAACGGCTTCCGGGATAAACAGCTGCCCTTCCGTCTCAGCTCTGCCAACTCCATCAACATCGGCAGACTGGCTCCCCAGATCATGTACTACTTCAAAGCCTACGCCGATTTGGTCCGCCGTGGCGAGATCAACACCGGTGACGAGGTGAACTTCTCCGTACCCACAGGTAACTTCGGTGACATCCTCGCAGGCTACTTTGCCAAGAAGCTGGGCCTGCCCGTGGGCATGCTGATCTGCGCCTCCAACGCCAATAACGTCCTGACAGACTTTATCCGCACCGGCACCTACGATAAGCGCCGCCCCCTGCTGAAGACCCAGAGTCCCTCTATGGACATTCTGGTATCCTCCAATCTGGAGCGCCTGCTGTATCTGCTCAGCGGCGACTGTGAGCTGGTGGCTTCTCTCATGCAGCAGCTCAGCGAAAACGGCGTCTACACCATCCCCGACGACCTGAAGGCGATCATTCAGTCCGAGTTTTGGGCAGGCTGCTGTACCGACGAGCAGGCCCGCGACGTCATCGGCAGGGTGTGGAAGGACTACTGCTACCTGTGCGATCCCCACACTGCAGCCGGCTGGGCCGCAGCCGAAGAATACCGCAATGTCACCGGCGATGAACGGCCCATGGTGGTACTGTCCACGGCCTCTCCCTACAAGTTCCCCGCAGCAGTGCTGCAGGCGTTGGATGAAGCAAATGAGAATGACAGCGAGTTCCGTCAGATGGAACAGCTCCACGACGTCACCGGTGTTCCCGTCCCCCCCATGCTGGCCGGACTGGAGCAGAAAGAAGAAAAACACACCCGCGTAATTCCCAAAGAGGACATGCCCGCATTTGTACTGAGTCTGTAACAGGAAAGGAGGACTCCACATGAAGCGAGTGACCATCCGCGTTCCCGCAACCACCGCAAACCTCGGCCCCGGCTTTGACAGCTTCGGGCTGGCATTGAACCTGTACAACACCGTCACACTGGAGGAACAGGATTCCGGTCTGGACATCACAGGCTGCCATCCCGACTATACCAACCGGAACAATCTGGTGTATGTGGCATACAAGGCCGCTATGGCTGCCATGAACCTGCCCGTTCGTGGCCTGAAAATACACATTGATGCCAATATTCCCATTTCCCGCGGACTTGGTTCCTCTGCCGCTCTGCTAATCGCGGGGGCAATGGGTGCCAATGCCCTCCATGATTTTCCGCTGACACTCAAGCAGATCCTGGAGATCACTACCCCGCTGGAAGGCCATCCCGACAATCTTGCCCCCGGCATCTTCGGCGGCCTGACCGCCTCCATGACCCACGAGGACAAGCCTCTGTCAGTGGTATTTCCCCTGCATCCCGACTGGAAGTTCCTGGCTCTGGTACCGGATTTCCCCCTGTCCACTGCAGCCGCCCGCGCAGTACTGCCCCAACATCTCACCAGAGCCGATGCCGTCCATAATATTGGCCGCGGGGCACTGGTGCTGAAGGCACTGGAGCTTGGCGACGATGAGCTGTTGTCTGCCGCCATGGCGGACAAAGTCCATCAGCCCTACCGCAAGGCTCTGATCGAAGACTATGAGCCCATCGAACAGCTGGTAAAATCCAACGGAGCCGCCTTCTGTCTCAGCGGTGCAGGGCCTACCTTGCTGTGCATCACCCGAAATCCCGACCTGCAGGACATTCTGGAGTCTCAACTGCGTACCTTGACCAAAGCCACATGGAAAGTTCTTCCGCTCAAAGCAGAGCATCGCGGAGCACAAGTATTGTAACAGCCGCATACACTATACAAGCAGCCATGAGGTTTCATGGCTGCTTTTTATGAAATTTATAATTTTCCATCAAATTCCATATTTCCCTATTGACTTAGTAGGAAAATGGGTGTATGATACAACCAACCTGAAGGACAGGTGGAAAGAAGGTCGTCCAATGAGAAACCGATTTCAATTTATGAACCATGGTAAATTCCTGTTTGATCGAATGTGTCGATGTTGTTGATGCACACATTCAAAACAAAAACAAAAATTAAACCACAATGACTTTTAGGAGGATTATATCATGGCTAACATTTATACATCTGCTGACCAGCTCATCGGCAAGACTCCCCTGCTGGAGCTCACTCATATTGAAAAAGAACTGGGCCTGAACGCAAAGGTTCTGGCAAAACTGGAATACTTCAATCCCGCAGGTTCTGTAAAGGACCGTATCGCCAAGGCAATGATCGACGATGCAGAAGCAAGCGGTAAGCTGAAGCCCGGTTCCGTCATTATCGAACCCACCTCCGGCAACACCGGTATTGGTCTGGCCTCCGTTGCTGCGGCAAGAGGATACCGCATTATCATCGTCATGCCGGAAACCATGTCTGTAGAACGCCGTCAGCTCATGAAGGCATACGGTGCAGAACTGGTTCTGACCGAAGGTGCCAAGGGCATGAAGGGTGCCATCGCCAAGGCAAACGAACTGGCTGCCGAAATCCCCAACAGCTTCGTTCCCGGACAGTTTGTAAACCCTGCAAACCCCAAGGCACATCTGGAAACCACCGGTCCGGAAATCTATGAAGACACTGACGGTGCTGTAGATATCTTCGTTGCAGGCGTTGGTACCGGCGGTACCATCACTGGTGTAGGCGAATACCTGAAGTCCAAGAAGCCCGGCGTCAAGGTCGTAGCAGTCGAACCCGCTACCTCCGCTGTGCTGTCTACCGGCGTTGCCGGTGCCCATAAGATCCAGGGTATCGGTGCTGGCTTTGTTCCCGATGTTCTGAACACCGCGGTATATGACGAGATCATTCCCGTAGCAAATGAAGATTCCTTTGCAACCGGCAAGCTCATCGGTAAGAGCGAAGGTGTTCTGGTAGGCATCTCCTCCGGCGCAGCTGTATGGGCTGCTATCGAACTGGCTAAGCGTCCCGAAAATGCAGGCAAGACCATTGTTGTCCTGCTGCCCGATACCGGTGACCGCTACCTGTCCACCCCTCTATTCGCAGAATAAATCACCTCTTTTATAATACGAGAACCGCCGATGCCTGATCGGGCATCGGCGGTTTTTTCAGGAAAGGATCCCCCAT
Source organism: Oscillospiraceae bacterium (assembly GCA_017938835.1). Classification (GTDB taxonomy): domain Bacteria; phylum Bacillota; class Clostridia; order Oscillospirales; family Oscillospiraceae; genus HGM13010. The sequence goes on from JAGBAT010000022.1 coordinate 5,827, forward strand.
GAAAGCACTGATCGCCATGAGCGGCGGCGTTGACTCCAGCGTTGCCGCCTGTTTGATGAAAGAAGCCGGATACGACTGCATCGGCGTGACCATGAAGCTGTTTCACAATGAGGACATCGGCCTCAACCGCGGGCATACCTGCTGCTCTCTTGATGACGTGGAAGATGCCCGCAGCGTAGCATACAATCTTCACATTCCCTACTATGTGTTCAATTTTTCTGACCGTTTCCGGGAAGATGTCATCGAGCCATTCATTTCCGATTATCAGAATGGACGCACCCCCAATCCATGCATCAACTGTAACCGGTATCTGAAATTTGAGAAATTGTTCCACCGTGCAAAGGAGCTGTCCTGCGAATATGTGGTGACCGGTCACTATGCACGCATCGAATATGATGAAAATACACAGCGGTATCTGCTGAAAAAGGCCGTGGACACCGCAAAGGACCAGAGCTATATGCTCTACGCCATGACCCAGGAGCAGCTGCAGCATACACAGTTCCCGCTGGGTTCGCTGACCAAGCCCGAGGTCCGCGCCATTGCAGAGCGCCACAGCTTCGTCAATGCACAAAAACACGACAGTCAGGATATCTGCTTTGTGCCGGACGGCAACTATGCCGCTTTCATTGAACAATATACCGGAACGGCCTGTCCTCCGGGCCAGTTCACCGCCACCGATGGCACAGTGCTTGGCCCGCACAAGGGCATTATTCACTACACCATCGGACAGCACCGAAAGTTGGGGATCAACCTCCCCGAAGCGATGTATGTGTGTCGGATCTGCCCCGATACCAACAACGTCGTTCTGGGCAGACAGACCGATCTGTTTTCCCGTGAGCTGGTCGCTGACAATTTCAACTGGATCGCAGGCTCAGCTCCACAGGAGCCTGTCCGCTGTAAGGCAAAGATCCGCTACCGTCAGCAGGAGCAGTGGGCAACCGCGGCACCTCTGGATGATAGCCGCGTGCATCTCCTGTTTGACGAGCCTCAGCGGGCCATTACCCCCGGACAAGCTGCAGTCCTGTACGACGGCGACATCGTTCTGGGCGGCGGTACCATCGTTTAAATCTCCATACGCAAAAGACCTCTTGTTTGCACAAGAGGTCTTTTCGTCGGATTCAGCTTTTCCGGTAGGCATTGAAGTCTCTCACCAGTTCCCTTACATCGCCGAGGACCTTATCAAAGGCCCCCGCCCTGCAGAGATTGATGACCGTGATGCCGATGGGAACGGCAATGATCATGCCGAACACACTGCTGAAACGGTAGCCGATAAACATGAAGATCAGCGTGGTCAGGGAGTCCATCCCCACAGTGTCACCGACAAACTTCGGCTGCAGCAGCTGATGCACCAGCAGGCAGATCACATAAATGATCATCAGCCCCGCTGCCATATAGAAATTGCCGCTCAGCAGCTGGAATGCCGCCCAGGGCCAGATCGCCGTGCCGGTACCAAGAAACGGGATAAAGTCCAGAAATGCAATGAGCAGCGCCCACAGGATCGCATGGTCGATGTCCAGAATCATAAAGCCGATGAACAAAATCGTTGCAATCACGCCCATGATCTTGAACTGAGCAACAAAGTACCCACCGACTGCTCTGGAGAAAATCTCCTTCAGCCAGTTCCACTGATCCACAGCACTCTGAGGCATGATGCTGCGGAGCGCAGCGGAAATACGTTCCTTGTCCGCAACAAAGAAGTAGGCCGACAGCAGCATAAAAATCGTCATGACCAGCAGATTGGGGATCTCTGATGCAATGACCCCGGCAAAGCTCAGGGTTGGGCCGCCAATGGTGCCGATCAGCTCACCGAAATATGTATCAATATTTACAGCTATTTCCGTAATGCTTGCCTGCAGATCGGCAGGCAGAATAGAAAACAAGCCGGAAAGGTTTTCTGCAATATCCCGAAAGCCCCGCTGAGCCTGTACATAGGCATGCGGAATACTCTTCACGAAGTCAATGCCCTCACGCACGATCCACGCGATCAGGAAATAGCAGCCTGTGATGACCAAAGCCAGCACGCCGACAATGACCACCAGTGATCCATGCTTGCGGACAATTTTAAACCGCTTTTCAAAGAAACGCACCAGAGGATTTGCGATCAGTGCAATGATCCAGCCAATGACAAACGGCATGAAAAACCGCAGCAGCTTGGGAACAAAGATGCAGAGCAGTAAAATCCCTACAATATAAAATATCAGATTGATGACTGTCTTCGCATGTTTTGTTGTCATCGCAGGTTCCGCGCCTCCTCTCTCCATGATCATGTATAGGAGAATATCATAAAAATATGAATAAATCTACTGTACCGGCAGAAATTTCCGTTTTTCCCTTTTCCGGATGATGCAAAAACTCCGTCCGATCTAATTGTAAAATTTTTGCTGTGCATTGTACTTCTCTGCAAAAAGCGTTATACTATCGCCATCCTAATTCGGAGGTGTATTATGGATATTCAGCTGCATTATCTGGAGGCCGGCGAGGGCTTTCCCCTGATCCTGCTCCATGGCAACGGCGAAAACTGTTCCTACTTTGAACACCAGATTGATTACTTCTCTGAGCAGTATCGCGTCATCGCGGTGGATACCCGTGGGCACGGCATGTCTCCCCGCGGCGAGGCCCCTTTCACCATCCGCCAGTTTGCGTGGGATCTGTTCGATCTGATGAACGAGCTGGAGATTCCCAAGGCCCATATCCTCGGTTTCTCCGACGGCGGCAACATTGCTCTGTGCTTTGCGCTGGCACACCCCGAACGGGTGGAAAAGCTCATTGTCAACGGTGCAAACCTCTACCCAGCAGGTGTCAAGACCCGGGATCAGCGGGAGATCACCCGCCAGTACTACGAAGCCTGCGAAGCAGCAGAGTATGACCCCGATGCATGGCAGGATGCGGAAATGCTGGGACTTATGGTCAATGACCCCTACATTCGTCCCCGCTCCCTGCGAAAGCTGCACATGCCCGTTCTGGTCATTGCAGGCACCAACGACGTCATCAAGACCGGCCACACAAAGTACATTGCCAAATGTATCCCCCACTCCCGTCTGGAGTTCATTGAGGGTGACCACTTCATTGCTGCCAGCCAGCCGGAAATTTTCAATGCCATCGTGGACGATTTTCTCTCAGAATATTAAAAGGGACAGACACTCCGGTTTGAAGTGTCTGTCCTTTTTCATTGGATGGGGCTTCCGATTTCATATCCAGCCGCCATTGAGGGGCATCGCCGTCATCGGCCCAGTATTCGTCCAGTACAGCAATTTTTCCGTCCCGCAGCGTCATGAATGATGTCACATGAAAAGACGCACTCTCATCCTTGGGATACACACGGGTCACGGTGACGAGGCCCTCCGGGATCTCACAGATGCGCTCCACTTCCCCTGCCCAGTCGCCGGGGTATTCGCAGTTGGCACGGACGAACTGCGTTACGGTAAACCGCTCATTGGTGCAGTGCCAGTTCACGCAGGCATCCTCCGTAAAATACTGGGGGATATTCTCTGCGGTCTGGTCAAGCACCGCCTTCCAGAATCCGTAAACATCCATCACAGGATCTCCTTTGCAAAGCTCTCGCCGGGCACTTCCAGATCCACATCCAGCAGCTGCGCAACCGTTGCGGCAATGCACTGGAACCCTGTCCGGGTGCCCAAATCGGCGGGCTTCACCTGCTTGCCCATGACCAGCAGCGGCACATATTCTCTGGTGTGATCGGTCGTGGCCAGATATCCGGGATCACAGCCGTGGTCGGCAGTGATCATCACCAGATCGTCCTCGCCCAACTGTGCGAGGAACTCCGGCAGCCATGCATCGAACTCGCTCAGAGCTTGTGCGTAGCCGTCGATGTCTCGGCGGTGACCGTAAACCATATCAAAGTCTACCAGATTCACAAAGCACAGACCGTGGAAGTCCTGCTGTGCATAGTGCATGGCATGCTCCATGCCGTTGGCATTGGAAGTATTATAGACATGCTCCGTTGTACCGCGGCCTGCAAAAATATCGTAGATCTTACCCACTGCAATGGAATCAAGGCCTTTGGCTTTCACCGCATCCAGCAGCGTCTCCTTAGGAGGCTCCAGAGAATAGTCGTGGCGGTTGGACGTGCGCTTATATTCTCCGCTGGTACCCACAAAGGGACGGGCAATGACACGGCCTACGCCGTGCTTCCCCTGCAGCTGTGCTCTGGCAATGCGGCAGTACTCATACAAGGTCTCCAGCGGTACGACCTCTTCATGGGCCGCGATCTGAAATACGGAGTCAGCAGAAGTATAAACGATCAGGTCGCCTGTGCGCACATGCTCGTCGCCGTAAATCTGAATGACTTCCGTGCCGGACATAGGCTTGTTGGCCAGTACGCCCCGGCCCGTGGCTGCTTTGAATGGCCCCAGCACTTCTTCGGGGAACCCGTCGGGATAGGTGGGCAGGGGTTCCGGAGATACGATGCCCGCAATTTCCCAATGTCCAATGGTGGTGTCCTTCCCCATAGAGACCTCCGCCAATTTACCATAAGCACCCTTTGGCTCGGCCACCGGGCCGAGAAATTCCAGACCGTCAATATTGCCCAGACCGTAAGCGCGCATATTGGGGACGTGCAGCTTGGCGGACTGCGCACAGGAACGCAGGGTATTCACACCAATGTCACCAAACTGCGGAGAATCGGGCATTTCACCCGCTCCGCAGGAGTCCAGTACAAACAAAAAGATTCTCTTCATGGAATCCACCTCCATCAATTTTTGATATTATCTCTCTACATCGCGCAGTAATTCCTCTACGCTGATGCCGAACAGCTTTGCCAGTGCAAACAGGTTGGATGTGGTCGGGTCTGACGTACCGTTCTCCCACTTGCTCACCGCCTGCCGGCTGACACCGAGGGCTTCTGCCACAAATTCCTGTGTCATCCCGCAGCGGGTACGATGGGCTTTCAGTGCCTCACCCAGAGATTGCTTGATGCGCTTGGTATCCGGTGTCTCTTTGCCGGAACCGAGGTACTTCCGCAGCGCACGGATCAGCAGATAGATCACATAGAATATTACACCATAAACAACAAGGTTGATCAGAATGACCGGCAGAAGAATAATGATCGTATTCATAATATTTACCATAGATAATTCCTCCTTTGATGCCTTATCGTATCATACCCCATTGGTTGCCTCCACCAACTACGGCGCAACTTGAAGTTGCGCGGCCTTTTTCTCCATTATAAACGCTCTCCCAACATTCCACAAGAGCGGAAAGTTCTTCCCAAAAGTGTCAAAATCCACTTTAATGATTGCAGTTTCGTTACAAATGTGCTAATATGACTGATGATTATCGTCTTATTGCTAAAACTGTGTTCTGAAAGGAATATTCAATATGAGAATCCGCAAGAAACCCAACCTGATCCCCCGCATGGAAAAGTGCGCACATGTGCAGGTGTTTGAGCCTGAACAGCTGCGGGGACAGTGGAAACATACCTTCACCGGCTTCGATGCGCTCCACGTAGAGCTGGGCTGCGGCAAGGGCCGCTTCACAGCCAACACCGCACAGGCGAACCCCAATGTGTGTCTGGTCGCCATTGAAAAAGTGCCCGATGCGATGGTCGTTGCCATGGAGCGAGTCTGCGAAATGGGACTGGAAAACGTCCGCTTCATGGACCGTGACGTGGTCAAGCTGCCCGAAATTTTTGAAAACGGTGAAGTAGACCGGGTCTACATCAACTTCTGCGATCCCTGGCCCAAGAGCCGCGACGCAAAGTACCGCCTGACCGCTCCCGACTTCCTGCGCAAATATGCAGATATTCTGCCTTTGGGCGGTCAGATCCACTTCAAGACGGACAACACCCCCCTGTTTACATGGTCTCTGGAGCAGTTCCAGAACGAGGGCTGGGCGCTGAGCGAAGTGACAAACGATCTGCACGCAAACGGCCCCGTGGGCGTCATGACTGACTACGAAGCCAAGTTCCACGCCGAGGGTATGCCCATCAACCGTCTGGTGGCAACCAAAGTCGCCGCTACCAAGGACACCTCTGCCGGCAGTGCAGGCCGTCTGCGCAATGCTTTCCTGTCTGACGCAAAAGGACATCAGGAGGACAATAAATGAGATTCATCTCATGGAATGTCAACGGTCTCCGTGCCGTGATGAAGAAGGGCTTTGAGGACATTTTCTGGGGTCTGGATGCAGACTTCTTCTGTCTGCAGGAGACTAAGCTGCAGGAGGGTCAGATCGACCTTGACCTGCCCGGCTACCACCAGTACTGGTGCTACGCGGAAAAGAAAGGCTACTCCGGCACCGCCATCTTCACCAAGCACGAACCTTTGTCCGTATCCTACAATCTGGGCTGGCCTGAGCATGACACCGAAGGACGCGTCATCACACTGGAATACCCCGAGTTCTATCTGGTGTGCGTATACACCCCCAACGCACAGAACGAACTGAAGCGTCTGGACTACCGTATGAGCTGGGAGGATGCGTTCCGGGAGCACCTGACCGCACTGGACATCATCAAGCCTGTCATCGTCTGCGGCGATATGAATGTGGCCCATCAGGAGATCGACCTGAAGAATCCCAAGACCAATATCGGCAACCCCGGTTTCTCCTATGAGGAACGGGACAAGTTCACCCAGCTGCTGGAGGCTGGCTTCACGGACACCTTCCGCTATCTGTACCCCGACCTGACGGGTGCTTACAGCTGGTGGAGCTACCGTGCCAACGCCAGAGCCAACAACACCGGCTGGCGTATTGACTATTTCTTGTGTTCTGACCGCATTAAAAATCAGATCAGCAAAGCATATATCTGCCCCGAGATCATGGGCAGCGACCACTGCCCTGTAGGGCTCGACATCCAATTCGATTGACCTCCGTCGGAGCTCAATCGAGAATGTCCCTGCCAAAGGCAATGGACTTGCAGTCCGCTGCAGCGCACGCCCAAAGGCGCACGTTTGCGGACTGAGGAGAATGTTTCGCGTGATACATGCTCCCGCGAAAAATAGATCAAAACTTTCTTTTGCTTCTTTGAAACGAAATTCTGCGAAGCTTATTTGGTTTAAGCTGAGGTATTGTTATGAAGATAGGTTCCGTCACGATCGACAGCCGACTGTCTCTCGGCCCCATGGCCGGAGTGACCGACGCTTCGTTCCGTGAGATCTGCCGTGAACAGGGCGCAGGCCTGACCGCAACGGAAATGGTCAGCGCCAAAGCACTGGTCTACGGCGACAAGAAAACAAAAGACTTATTATATATCCATACGTCCGACCATCCCATCGCCGCACAGATCTTCGGGCATGAGCCGGAGGTCATGGCAGAGGCCGCCAAGATCGCGCTGGACATCTCCGGTGCAGACTTCATCGACATCAACATGGGCTGTCCCGTGGCAAAGGTCATCAAAAGCGGTGACGGCAGCGCCCTGATGCGCACCCCTGAACTGGCAGGCGAGATCATCAGTGCCGTCCATGCTGCGGTGCCCGTCCCCGTGACCGTGAAGTTCCGCAAGGGCTGGGACGCAAACAGCATCAACGCCGTGGAATTTGCGAAGATGGCCGAGGCCGCAGGAGCCGCTGCCATCGCCGTCCACGGACGAACCCGCAGCCAGATGTATGCAGGCAAGGCCGACTGGGATATTATTAGAGACGTCAAACAAGCCGTCAGCGTTCCCGTGATCGCAAACGGCGATGTTATGAGCGGCAGTGATGCTGTGGCGATCCTGTCCCACACCGGTGCGGATATGGTCATGATCGGCCGCGGTTCTTTCGGTGACCCGTGGCTGTTTGCCAGAGCAAAGGCCGCACTGGAAGGACTGCCCGAACCGGAGCTGCCTCCCCTGCCCGACCGCATGGATGTGGCTTTCCGTCAGGTGCAGCGCTGCGCCGAACGCAAGGGCGAGCGCGTGGCCTGCGTGGAATCCAGAAAGCATCTGGCATGGTATCTCAAGGGCGTACACCACGCCTCGTATTATAAACAGCAGCTGGTAACCATCGAATCGCTGAGCCAGCTGGAACAGATCATCAGGGAGATTCGCCTGGAACTGAGGTGAGAGAAATGTTGACCCATGATGAGGAAATGCAAGTCATTGAGCAGATACTCGCCGGTGACAAAGACGCCTTCGAGATTCTGGTTGAAGACCAGAAAAAGGTAGTATTCACCCTTGCTCTGCGCATGCTTGGCAACGAAGAAGATGCATACGACATCTCACAGGAAGCCTTCCTGAAGGCATACACCAATCTGCCCGGCTTCCGCGGCGACTGCAAATTTTCCTCCTGGCTTTACAAATTGACAACCAATCTGTGTCTGGACTTCATCCGCAAGCGCAACCGCCACAAAACGGTGCCGCTGGTGTACGAAGATGAAGACGGAGACAGTGAATATTTGGAGATCCCCGACGAGACCTTTTCCCCGGAGACCCAAACAGAACAGAAACAGCTGCGTGAGAGTGTTCGCAGTGGGCTGGATCAGCTCCCCGAGCAGCAGCGTGAAATTCTGGTCCTGCGGGAGATCGGCGGACTGCGGTACGATGAGATCAGCCAGCAGCTGAACATTGAAGAGGGTACCGTAAAATCCAGGATCTTCCGCGCAAGAAAAAAACTGTGCGAAATCCTGCTGAAGGACGGGAACATTTCATCCGAGCTTCCGTCCAAGCAAATGGAGAGAGGAGGGCGCTGACATCCATGAAGTGTGATGAGATAAGAGAAAAAATCAGCTGTATGCTGGACAATGAACTGAATGCGGAAGAGAGCGCCTTGATTGAAGAGCATCTGGCCTCCTGCCCCGAATGTATGAGAGTATTCGAGGCATTCACGGCCGTGTCTCTGGCAATGGGCGAACTGGAAGATGTGCCCGACGGATTCACCAAGTCCGTCATGCGCAAAGTCCGGAAACTGACCCCCGCAAAAAAACGCAAACCCCGTATCCTGTATTTTGCAGGACTGGCCGCCTGTCTGGCAGTGGTACTGCTCACCGGCAACCGTTTGGGCCATCTGGAGCTGCCCAACGCAGGCCGCAGCAGTGATACCGCAGGCTATGTACGGCTCAAGACACCGGAACCGGCGGTCAATGACAGCGCGATCACAGCAGACACTGCTGTTGAAGGCAGTACTCCTGGAGAAAGCGAAGCCGGCGACAACGGTACTGTCCTGCCCGACGAGCAGGACGGCATCATGCTGGCCACCGAAGACGCTGCCACTGCTGCAGTCACACCTACCCCAGCCGTAACACCCACACCGGTACCCACAGCCACCCCCGCGGTGACCGCAACACCGGTACCTACAACGGCTCCCCTGCCGGAACTGACGGCACTGTCTGACCTGCTGATCGTCACAGAGACAGCAGATGCCGCTCTGCACACGGATGAGCCGGACTACACTGTCACAGTCCCCGCAGCCGACGGTGGCAAAATACACCTGATGATCTGGCTGGAAGATGCCCGCATCTACTGCAAGATCGCAGGTACCGATACCGCATGGTACACCATCGGCAGCCCGGCAAAGCTCATGGAGCTGCTGCCCGCGGCCCCCGAGCCTTCTGTGGCTCCGTCACCTGCGGTGACCCCTGTTGTATCTGACACCACCGCACTTGCAAATGCAGCATAACAGGCAAACGCAGCCCCGCCACTGGCATCCGTGGCGGGGCTGCGTCATTTTGTCAAAAAATTCCACACTTGAAAGCCGATATGTTTTATGCGCCGCTCATGCGGCGAACTCTGCGAGGCATTTTTCTCTTTCTCCCACATTGAATTTTTCAGTTTGATATGGTAATATAGCTTTGTATAGTATTTTTATTTTAACGACACTTGTTCTTCTACTCAGCAAAGAGGTGCTTAACGATAATGAAACGAATCAAAATTTCCAACAACGTCATCCGCAGACTGCCCAAGTATCTGCGCAAGCTGGACGACCTGTCCGCTGCCGGGGTGGAGCGTATCTCCTCCAGTGAGCTGGGCCGTCAGATGGGCCTGACCCCCTCCCAGATCCGTCAGGATTTCAGCTGCTTCGGCGAATTTGGTCAGCAGGGTTATGGTTATAACGTTGCTGCACTGCATCAGGAGATCTCCAAAATTCTGGGCACTGACCGCAACTTCACTTGTGTTCTGGTCGGCGTCGGCCATATCGGTCACTCTCTGATCAGCCACTTCAACTTTGAAAACTTCGGCTTCCGTCTGACTGCCGCATTCGATGTCAAGTCTGACATGATCGGCAAAAGCCTCCGCGGAACCCCCGTTTATGATATGAACGAACTCCGCGGCAAGCTGGAAGATTTGAAGCCTGACGTCGCCGTTCTGTGTATCCCTAGCTTCAAGGCCAACGAAGTCGCCCCCATTCTGGTGGACGGCGGTGTCCGTGGCATCTGGAACTTCACCAATGTGGAGCTGGACATCCCCACTGACACCACCGTCATCGAGAATATCTACTTCTCTGACAGCCTGCTGGCTCTGGGCTACTATCTGTCCGAGCATCTGGATGAAGTGGAAGCCCGCGCCGCAAAGCAGCGCAAGTAATACATACCGCTTGTGAAAAAACAGATTCTGTCATTCATACTGCTGCTGGCACTGCTCGTGGGCAGCAGTCCCTCCGTTTTCGCGGCAGCGGCCGGGTCCGCGGAAGACCCGCTGATCTCAAAAAGCTATGCAACGGAATGGTTTCAGACACTGACAGATGATCTCATCCGCCTGTTTGACAACATCGTGCTGGATTTCAAAAATGCATACTTCCCAGAAGACGGTTCCGCAATTGAGCTGCCCGAACGGGAATATTCCCTGCCCATCGGTTCCACCATGGAACTGAAAAGCGGTGCCACCGTCACCGTGGCATCCGGCACAGCAAAAGTGGAGATCAAACAGGGGACCATCATCAATGTCACCGCCGGTGGTCAGGCCATCAACGGCCGACTGATCCCGGGCCATCTGTACATCGTCTGTGAGGACTCCGTCGTTGTGGTCACAACCACCTCCGATGCGGTGCTGATCGCAGAGGGTGAATTCACTGTGAACCGTTCCGGTGAGGCTTCCCCCACTCCCACACCGACACCCACACCCACGGTCGCGCCCAGCCCGACACCGACGGTCACACCGTCGCCCAGTCCGACTCCCACCGTGACACCAAGTCCCACACCGACGGCAACACCTGCGCCCACTGCAGCACCCGTTCCCACGGTGCAGCCGACTGCGCAGCCCACCCCTACGCCGCAGATCATCTATGTGCCCGTGTATGTGACCCCCACTCCGGAGATCACCCCCGCACCC
>JAGBAT010000023.1 GCA_017938835.1 Oscillospiraceae bacterium
GGGGCCTGCCCCAAATTATACGGACAGTACAAAAAACACCCCTGTAGAAAAATATTGAATTGAGCGGAATGGCGCAGCGTCAGCGGTGTCACTCTAGTTTTTAACAAGATTCGGTGATGGTTCTTTTATCTCCGGAAGTAAATGCTGCACTGGATTATAGGTCCTTTTTGACATAATAATACCCCCTAATGTAGTACTTTCATTTTCCTACTTTAGGGGGGTGTCTATTGTCCGTTTATACTGGATCTGTTCAAGGGGCAGCCCGGTAAATGAATTGCGAATGGCAAACTTTTCATAGACCTTTAGGCTTAGTTCAGTAAATCAGCCTTATAGGCTTAGAGCAAACCTCGGGTTTTGCCCGAGATTATGATTATGAGATATACGTTTTCTGTGGTTATGCACGATTAATTAAAACCCTTCACTTAGAACGATTTTCAGTGCTTTGGTAACGGTAACACGATTCAAATTCAAAATCTGTGCAATGGTTTCGTGCGTAAACAAATTCAAGTCAATATGATTGTCATGCAGAATCTGACATAGATAACGAACTTTTTGTACGCTGTCAAAGGTGGCCATATTGGTCATGTGCGTGACCATATCCAGCGTATCTCGGGATGCACTTTCATGAATCACCTTTGCTAAGTTGGGACATTCGTGAAACGCGTCCTCCAAGGCTTTTATCGGCATTATGCAGCCGGACATAGGCTGAAGAATTTCAACATAGGAATGCTTGGAGAAAGGATGCTGTCGATTGCCAAACATATACCAGCTTCCAATCACACTGCCGGGACGAATAAAGCTGCAGCATATATCGCTTCCGTTCCCCATGTCTGCATACAGTGCTCCGAAGCCCGATTGTATCAAAATCAAGTCTGAGGTTTGATATCCGCTGACACTTGATTCAAACGGTATCGTTGACCAATAAATTCGTCCATGCTGAGGGATCTGTGGCATCTCTCGGCCGATACGATTCAAAATCAACCACGCATCGTGTGACAAAGCTCCGCAGAACTGCCCCAATTTAATGTTGTTATCTGCGTCTTGGTGCATTGCGGACTCCTTTCTTTCGAAACAATCTAAATATGTAAAAACCCGATTAAATTGTATCAAGAAAGAAATCAACTTTCAAGGGAGAGTGAAGTTTTGTAGTTTAGGCAACCAATGCACTGCAGCATATGCAATTGACAGTGATTGTACACTTTGATAAAATATTGACATAAGCGACAGTGAAAAACTGTGAAATAACATCTGCAATAGACAAGGAGGAACATTATGGATTTTAGATTTACCGATGAGCAGCAGCTGTTGGCTGAAAGCTTGAAAGAATGTTTGGTGAGAAGCATTACAGAAGCAGATATCCAGAAATCCTACGAAACGGAAACATTCCCGATGGACGCATGGAAGGCATTGGCAGAAAACGGATTTTTGTCCATTGGTGCTCCTGAAAGCATGGGCGGTGTTCCCGCGGATGTTACCACACAGGTTTTGATTGCATATCTGGTCAATAAGTACGGCGGTCCCTTGGCAGGCTTCCTGACGCTGGGGCTGACCACTATGCGCGATTTGGAAGACTTCGGCACTCCTGAGCAGCAGGAAATGGTACTCGGTCAGTATATTGAAGGCGGCACCCCCATGGCTCTGGGCATGAGCGAACCCAATGCAGGCTCCGACTCCTCCGGCATCCAGACTTCTTATGTAAGTCAGGGTGATAAGGTGATCATCAACGGACACAAGCACTACAACTCCATGGCCAGCCAGTGTGATTATGTGCTTTTGACCGCAAAGGATGCAGCAATTCGCAACCCGTACAAGTCCATGACCATGTTCATTCTGCCCACGAATACACCCGGTGTACGCATTACCGATTTGCCCAAGCTGGGCGGCAAGAGTCCCATGCATATCTGTGAGATTTTCCTGGACAATGTTGAGCTTCCCAAGAGCTATATTCTGGGTAAGGAACACAACGGCTTCCCTCAGCTCATGAAAAACTTCGAAATTGAACGCACTGTTGCCATGGCAGGTGCATTGGCAGTTGCAGAAAACGCATTTGAAGACGCTGCTGCTTATTCCAAGCAGCGTGTACAGTTTGGTCGTCCCATCTGTGAAAACCAGCTGATTCAGGAAAAGATCTTCCACATGAAGATGAAAGTGGAACTGATGCGCAATATGCTGTTCAAGGTTGCATGGATGATTGACAACAAGATGGATGTTCGCGTCGATCACGCACTGTGCAAGTACTACTGTGCAAACGCCGCCAACGAGGTTGTTGACGATGCACTGCAGGTTATGGGCGGCGTCGGTCTTGTAGGCAATCACCGCATTATGCGTTATTTCTGCGAGACCCGTTCTCAGCGTATCGGTGCCGGCAGCGATCAGGTCATGATTTTCTCCACCGCTCCCCAGATTTTGATGGACTTTTAAGAGGTAGCCTATGGACATTCTCGTATGTTTCAAACTTTCCCCGGACAGCAAGGATATCCTTGTGTCCAACGGAGCAATCAATACCGACCGCGCGGAATGGAATGTTGGTGAGTACGATTTGGTCGCTGTGGAGGCCGCGGCACAGCTTGCGGCGGCCACCGGCAGAAAGCTGATCGGTGTCAGTGTCGGCGGCAGTCAGCTGGCAAACACCAGATTCAGGAAAAATATGCTTTCACGCGGTTGTGACAGCCTGTCCCTTGTTATGAACGACGCCCTTGTGCAGGCGGATACCCACAAAACCGCGGTGGCCCTTGCAGCCGCAGTGACAGAAATCGGGAATTACGATCTGATTGTCTGCGGCGAAGGCTCTCAGGATCTGTATTTCCGCCAGACAGGTATACAGTTAGGTGAATTGTTGGGGCTTCCCGTGATCAACGGAATCAGTGCATTGAACGGAATTGAAGGCAGTGTGCTGCTCGCTGAACGCAGCACTGACAGTGGCATCGAGGTGCTTGAGATTCCTCTGCCCGCAGTGGTTTGCGTGACCTCGGATATTTGTCAGTCTCGAATTCCCAAAATGAAGGACATCCTGCAAGCAGGAAGAAAGCCTGTGAAGGAACTGGATGCTGCAGGAATTCCCTGTGATGCCACAGGCTCTGAAATTATTAAAGTTGCTTTACCGAAGTCCGTTCAGCGCAAGGCGGTCAATTTCAGCGGTACTCCCGAAGAAATCGCAGACCAAATCGTCGCAATGCTGGCCAAAGAAGGTCTAATGCCGGGAGGTATGTGATATGGCAAGGATTTTTGTAATTACCGATAGACGAAGTGAATGGAAGGCCTTGGTTTCCGGGGCGTACAGCATCAGCGGGGAAAAGCCTCTGGTGGTAACTGCCGATAAGGCGATTGCACAAGCCGCCGCTGATTTCGGTGCCGATGCGGCATTGATGAGCGGAGCCGAAGTATTTTGGAACTATACCGATACCATAGCGGCACTGGTGGAAGAGCTGCAGCCCGCAGGCTGTTTCTTTGGCACATCCCCCGACTGCAGACTGGTCTCCGGACGCTTGGCCGCAAAATTGGGTATCAGCGCGATTCCCGACGCCAAGTCCATTGACAATACATACGCAATAGAGCATTTGATTTACGGCGGCAGCGTGGTCCAAACAAGCAAAAGCACAGGAAAGCAGTTCGTGGCCTTGTTTGGCCCCGGACAGTTTGAGGAAGCAGCAATTCCCGAACAAGGCACCGTGATGAATGTTGATTATGTGGAGCCCAAGTGGCAAATTGCCGTAAAGGAAAAGAAAACGAAAGAAATCTCTGCCGTTGACCTTACCGCGGCGAAACGAATCGTGGCAGTTGGCTTAGGCATCAGCAAAAAGGAAGACTTGGACATGGTCCGTGAGCTGGCAGCTTTGCTGCAGGCAGAAATGGCATGTACCAGACCCATTGCAGAGGGGCTGGACTGGATGGAGCCTGAACGCTACATCGGGATCTCTGCGAATTTTGTTAAACCCGATCTGTACATTTCTCTGGGCATTTCCGGACAGGTGCAGCACACGGTAGGTATCACTGACTCCAAGGTCATTCTCTCTGTAAACAAGGATCCCGATTGTGCAATGATGAAACAATACTCAGATTATTGTGTAGCTGAAGATCTGTACAAAATCGTTCCGGCTTTGATCGAACGGCTGAAGAAATAAGGAAGGAGCGTGGATAATGGCTGATGAACGTTTTGATGCGATCATAGTTGGCGGCGGCCTTGCGGGCCTTTGTGCCGGTTATGTACTGGCAGAGGCAGGAAAGGAAGTGCTGATTGTTGAACGCGGCAACACCTGCGGGTCCAAGAACGTCACAGGCGGAAAGCTGTGTACCCATAGCATTGAACAAATTTTCCCCGATTTCTGTGACATCGCTCCCGTTGAACGTGAAATTATAAAGGAACAGGTTTCTGACTGGGTCGGCACCGAAGTGAACAGCACCCGTCCCGCACCCGAGGTAGAGGGTCTGACCCCATCCAAGGCATATTCTGTGATCCGTGCAAAGCTGGATAACTGGCTGAGCGAGCAGGTCGAGGAAATGGGCGGAATGATGATTCAGGGAATCTTGGTAGATGACCTGATTGTAAACGAAGGAAAGGTCTGCGGTGTCATTGCCGGAGGCGATGAGCTGGAAGCCGATGTTGTCATCTTGGCGGAAGGCATCAACGCACTGCTGGCAGAACGACTGGGTCTACGATCTCCTCCCGCTGCGGAAAGCACCTGCGTAGGCGTAAAAGAAGTGATTCAGCTGCGAGAGGACATCATCAACGAACGGCTGGATCTGGCAGCCGGCGAAGGCTTGGAATGGATGTTCCGAGGCAATCGTGAAGCAGGAAGCTATGCAGACGGCTTCCTGTATACCAACCAAGATACCATATCCCTGGGCATTGAATTTACCATTTCGGACATTGGTCTCACAGAAGAAGGCGTGGGCAATATGCTGGAACGATTGAAGGACGTCCCCGAGGTGGCAGCGATCATCGACGGCGGTGAGCTGGTGGAATACTCTGCCCACATGGTGCATAAGGGCGGTGCGGAAGTCATCGGCAATCTGGTTGGTGACGGTGTGCTGCTCGTAGGCGATGCAGCAGGTCTGGTGGCGAACTTCGGCTTTGTTGTACGCGGCATGGATTTGGCAATAGAGTCAGGTATTCTGGCTGCCCGTGCTGTCATCGAAGCCGGTGAAAGCGGTGATTTCTCGGCTGCAGGCTTAGCAGGATATCAAACTGCGGTGGAAAACAGTTTCATTGCTTCGGATATGCGTTTGTGTGCGGAATATACCGCAAGCCATAAAACAGGATGGTGAAAACATGGCAAAAATGACGATCGACAACAAACTGGGTGTGAACCGTTTCAATGTAGATGAAGAGAATTGCCACATCCAAGTGGATAAACAGCATGCCGACCATGATGAGGTAAACCGCGTTGTACGGATCTGTCCCGCAGGACTGTATAAGGCAGATGACGACGGTGTTCGTTTTGACTATTTGGGCTGTTTGGAATGCGGAACCTGCCGCATCCTCAGCCAGGATAAGGTCGTTTCGCAATGGGATTTCCCGCAGGGTTCCTTTGGGGTCAATTTCCGCAAGAGCTAAGGA
>JAGBAT010000024.1 GCA_017938835.1 Oscillospiraceae bacterium
ATGATCTTCTTTCCGGGCAGCTGATTGACATAGGCAAATTCTTCCTTCGCCTGATCCATAGTCATTCCCCAGCAAATATCCCCGCACAGAACCACTGTGTCCTCCGGCTGTACCAGAGAAAAACCCTGTTTGATTTTTTCCATATATCCCTGCCAGCGGTGTCCAAAAACCTCCATGGATTTTCCTGTACCGATGGAAAGATGCAAATCTCCAATTGCGTATAAAGCCATAAATTCCTCGTATAAATTTCAAATTCCTGTCAAAACTGATAACAGGTGCATGGATTCACTGCGCCATATATCTTTCATACAGGAGTGTAATGACTATGTCTAACAGACCTCAGAAGCAGTCTATCGGCTGCGATGTTAAAAACTGCACTTACAACGAAAACGGTACCGTCTGCACCGCACAGCACATCAGCGTGGAAAACACCAAGGCCACCACTCAGGCTGAAACCTACTGCTCTACCTTCTCCCGCAAGAACAACGCAGACAAGTAAGTACAGCGGGGCAACCGCCCCGTACATAATCCTCACTCAAACGCATTCTCCAAATGTCTGATCTGCTGCGTTCTGCCCTCGCCCACCACCTCAATCACATCAAAGCGCGGCTGCAGATCCACATCGTTCTGCTGCAGCCACATCATGGCCGTTTTGATGACCCTCTCTTGCTTAGAGCGGGTCACAAACTCACGCGCCTGTGCAAAATTTTCATTTTTCCGAGCCTTCACTTCCACAAACACAACATCCATTCCGTGTTGGGCAATGATGTCGATTTCACCAAAACGACAGGAATAGTTCTGTCCGAGAATACGGTATCCCTTTTTCTTTAAATAAGCGGCAGCGGCGGATTCTCCGGCGCTGCCAAACAAATGTCTCAAGTCCATATCAGTGCATCTTCTTCAGAAAGGACGGACGATGGATCGGTGTCACCCCATGATTGCGGATCGCCTCATAATGCGCCTTCGTCCCATAACCTTTGTGCTTTTCAAAACCGTATTCGGGATATTGCTTAGACATCTCCAGCATATAGCGGTCACGAGTGACCTTCGCCAGTATCGACGCCGCAGCAATATCGGCACATCGACTGTCTCCCTTGACCACTGCTTGACTGGGCACCTCAATTTTTTCATTGCGGTTGCCATCAATAAGTGCCAGCTCCGGTACAACAGACAGCTGTGCGATCGCACGATTCATAGCCAGATAAGTAGCACCGAGTATGTTCAGTTCCTCAATTTCCTCCACACTGGCAAAAGCAATACCATAAGTGATTGCTTTTTCGCAAATCACATCATACAACGCTTCCCTGCGCTTTTCTGTCAGCTTCTTGGAGTCGTTGAGTCCCTCGATCTCCAGTCCTCTGGGCAAGATACAGGCCGCTGCACACACAGGCCCGGCCAGTGGCCCGCGTCCAGCTTCATCCACACCGCAAATCAGGTGCAATCCACCGTCGTACAGTTCGTTTTCAATCTCCCACAAGCTCATACATTCACCTCAACGGGAGGATATTCCAGAGTCAAACGGCCCAATTTGCCGCCACGGTATTCATCCAGCAGGATCGCCGCCATACGCTCCGTATCCAGTTCACCGCCGGAAATCAGGAAGCCTCGTTTTCTTGCTGCCGCGCACAGCAGGTCATATCCGCTTGCTTCCGGGTCGGGTTTGAACTTGTAGCGCTGCTCTATAACCATGGGATAGTGGTCTCTCAGCCGCACCATAAAGTTGGCCGCCAAAGTCTCACGATCCAGAATATCGTCTTTAACCGCACCTGTCAGAGCCAGTACCTGACCAACATTCTCGTCATCAAATTTCGGCCACAGAATGCCCGGAGTATCCAGCAGATCCAGTGTGTTGTCGATTTTGATCCACTGCTTGCCGCGGGTCACGCCGGGCTTATCCCCCGCAATAGCCGCCTTACGCTTTGCAACCTTGTTGATAAAGGTGCTCTTGCCCACATTGGGAATCCCCACGACCATAATGCGCAAAGGACGGTTGCCCTGTCCCTTTTCCTCGTAGTAGGCGATCTTATCCTTCAGAGCGGCACGCACTGCCCCAGCAAAGCGATTGACACCCTTGCCGGTCTTTGCATCTGTTTCCAGTACATACCACCCCTGTTTTTTGAAATAGGCCTGCCAAAGTTTTGTTGCTTCGGGGTCAGCCTGATCCGCGCGGTTGAGCACCACCAGTCGGGGTTTTCCAGCAGCCAGACGGTCAATATCCGGGTTGCGGCTGGCAAAGGGGATGCGTGCATCGATGATCTCGCACACACCGTCCACTAGTTTCATGTTTTCTTCAATCATGCGTTCCGCCTTGGTCATATGACCGGGGAACCACTGAATACTGATTTTTTCGTATCCGTTACTCATTCAACACCTCTTATTCAGCAGGCACCGCAGATTCAACGGGTACCGTGGGTTCCCATTCGGTCTGAACCGGGCCAAAGGATTTCAGCGGGAACATGACAAAATAAGCCTTGCCCAGAATATATCTTGTATCCACACAACCAATCTCATCCGTACGGCTATCAGTGGAGTGATTACGGTTATCGCCCATCACAAACACGCAGCCTTGGGGAACTTCAATTGGACCATCGTAGTCCTGTTCATCTGTAGTCAGTTCCGCAATGTAGGGCTCATCCAGCACCTCACCGTCAATCGTCACAGTTCCCTTGTTAAAATTGATTTCCACAAGTTGACCTTCAGTGGCAATGATACGCTTGATCAGCGGTTCATCCATAAATTCAGGCGCAACGAATACTACTACATCACCGGCTTCATAATCCTTAGAAAGATTGCTGACGATCAGCTTATCACCATGCAGCAGAGTTGGGTTCATAGAGCTACCGTCAACCGTTACCACACGGGCAAAAAACATAAACAGCAAAACGCAGGCGATGATTGCAAACACAATGCTCTGCAGCCAGTCATATATTTCAGCCTTTAAGGATAATTCTTCATTTACTTCAGGTTCCTTCATGGACATACACCTCAAATTTGCAGAATTTAATAGTTTATTATACACCTGTTTCCCTGTTCAGCGCAATAAAAATTCCGCGAACAGTAAAAACAAACACGAACGAAAAAAGGCAGCTGCATATTGCAACTGCCCTTTATCGTGATTACAGTCTTTCCTTGACCTTTGCTGCCTTACCAACGCGGTCACGCAGGTAGTACAGCTTCGCTCTGCGAACCTTACCGCGACGGATGGTTTCAACAGAAACAATGGAGGGAGAGTGAACGGGGAAAACCTTTTCGCAGCCTACGCCGTAGGAGATACGACGAACAGTGATGGTTTCCTGAATGCCGCCGTGCTTCTTAGCAATGATGATGCCTTCGAAAGCCTGGGTACGTTCACGGTTGCCTTCCTTAACACGCAGGGTAACGCGGACAGTGTCGCCAACGTTCATTGCGGGCAGTTCGGGCTTCATGTACTTTTCAGTAAGTGTCTGGATCAGATCCATAATGATTCCTTCCTTTTCTCAGACGTTCGTGCATGTGCCTTGCACCGATGCAGAGGACCGCCGTAATAATGTGAGCTATGCTCACAAGCCTGAATATATTACCACAAAGAGCACAACAATGCAAGTGTTTTTTGCAGTATTTTATCTAAAAATTTCCATGTTCTCGTCGTAGATTTCCAGTCTCTTGAACTTGGCAAAGTCGGGAACCAAGTCTGGCCGGATCTGGCGCAGCGCATTTACCAGCAAGTCCGGATTGATGGTCGGGTCATTGACAGAGATCATAGCCTCAACACGGACACCGTCTTCTACAACTTTGAAAGACAGCTCCTTTACATGAGGAGCAATATCCAGCACTCCTTCCCCGCGCTTTGTCTTGCGTGTCACGGGGATTTCCCGCGCTGCGTAGAATTCCCTCAATGCATCTAACATGGCTTCAGCATCACGGTTGTCGTATTCGTAAATGCCTTCCACCCGCAGCCACTTGATGCCGCTGGCCTTTCGCTGAGGTTCATATACCTCCAATGCAACAATCCCTTCAGGCATCGCTGCATTCAGATCAGCGATCAGCTTTGTATAGTCGATCTCTTCATCCAGCAATGCAAAGTCCAACAGCTCGCACTCACTGGATGCACCAACAGACATAGGGACTGCAATGGAAATCACAGGATGAGGGTTAAAGCCCTCGGAATACTTCAGTTTGTAGCCGGCGCGAAGGAAGACTCTCTGCAGTACATGCATTAGATCCAGATGAGAGATATAGACCGCTCTCTCTTTCTTTTCAAACAATAATCTCAACTTACGCATCGCACTTACCTCCAATCAGACCGTTCGCCCCGCAGCCGGTGCACTGCTTGCGACAGTCGGGAGACAGCTGAGACTGATATGCCATTTCCCTTTCATGCCACAGATGTGCCTTTCGCACACCAACGTCGATTGTATCCCATGGCAGGATCTCATCATAGCTGCGTTCACGGCAAGCATAAAATTCCGGGTCAAGGCCACAAGCTGCAAAAGCATTCATCCAGCGATCAAAATCAAAATAATCGCTCCATGCATCCAGCCCACCGCCATTGCGCCAAACTTCTTCAATCGCATCGCCCACGCGGCGGTCGCCGCGAGACAGAACCGCCTCCACGAGACTTGTCTTTGCATCGTGCCAGTTATAGGTCACATTTCTTGCGATGATGCTGTCCTTCAGCAGGTACACTCTGCGCATATATTCATCCATGCTGACCTGCGCTTCCCACTGGAAGGGAGAGTGGGGCTTGGGAATGAACATAGAGGTACTGATGGTAATTCTGACACCACGGTTCTTATTGGGCGAATACTGTCGCCAGGTGTGCAGCACCTCATTGCCGATTTCAGAGATTCCAACGACATCTTCATCCATCTCGGTAGGCAGTCCCAGCATGAAATACAGTTTCACGCCATTCCAGCCGCCTTCAAAGGCGACCTTGCAGGAGTTCAGCAGATCTTCTTCCTTGACATTCTTATTGATTGCATCACGCAGGCGCTGGCTGCCGGCTTCGGGGGCAAAGGTCAAACCACCCTTACGCACCTTCTGCAGACGGCTCATAATATCCATGGAAAAGTTGTCCGCACGCAGAGACGGCAAAGACAGACTGCAGCTGCGGGGCTCACACCATTCCAGCATTTCATCACACACCTGTGCCAGCGGGCGATAGTCACTGGAAGACAGACTCATGAGGGTCGCCTCCTGATACCCCGTGTTCTGCAGCAGTTCGATGCCCTGACGGGCAACAGTCTCAGGCTTCTTGGCACGAACAGGGCGGTAAACATAGCCTGCCTGACAGAAACGGCAGCCGCGGATGCAGCCGCGAAACAGCTCCACATTCACGCGGTCGTGGACGATCTCGGTAGAGGGTACGATCGGGTTGGTGGGGAAATAAACGCTGTCCATATCCTCAATAATGCGCTTGGTGACCTTTTCGGGCGCACCATGCAGCGCATGAATGGCAGCAAGGGTACCGTCTTCGTTATAAACTTCTTCGTACAGAGAAGGTACATAAACGCCTTGAATCTTGGATGCTTCCATCAAGAAGGCCTGCTTGCTCCACCCCTCATTGCGTGCCTTGCGGAACAATTCCAGTACTTCGCAGTCCACCTCTTCGCCTTCGCCAATGACCATCAGATCCATGAACTTACTCATAGGCGCGGGATTCACACAGCTTGTACCGCCAGCAAACACCAGAGGAACCAGCTCGGTTCGTTCACTGCTGTGCAGAGGGATGCCCGCCATATCCAGCATATCCAGAACGGTAGTGTATGCCATTTCATAACCAATGGAGAATCCGATCACATCAAACTCGGATACAGGGTCCCCACTCTCCAGTGCATACAGAGGGATATTGGCCTTGCGCATTTCATCACGCATGTCCCCCCAGGGCGCAAACACGCGCTCGCACCAAACGCCGGGCATATTGTTGATCACTCCGTAGAGGATGCGCAAACCAATATTGGACATCCCGATCTCGTAGGTATCGGGAAAGCAAAACGCCATACGCAGATCCACTTCGTTTTTATCTTTCATGATTTGATTGTACTCGCCGCCGGTGTAGCGCGCCGGCTTCTGCACTTTAGGCAGAATGCGTTCCAGTCTTTTATCCATAACATCGTCTCCTATGGAAACCACATTTCTGTGGTAATCTCAATATTCAATCAGTTTATTGTACAATAACACCGCAATTTTGGCAAGTACAAGAAAACAGCGGCGATCGTTCGCCGCTGTTTTAATGATATAGTAGTCGCCTTTTTCCTGTCGGAGGATCCTGCATCAAAAGAATAATCCCCATAAATGCAAGTGCAGTGCCATAGCCTGCAGCCATTAAGCCAATTCCTGTTACAAGAATCAACACAGCAGTCAACGTCGAAACACCTGCCGCAAGCACGGGATTCAGGGCATTCAACATCCGCCATCCATCCAGCGGTCTGGCAGGCAGCAGATTAAACCCGGACAGCACAACACCCGCACCGGCAAACAGAAGCAGCATCTCACTGTGAAACAGATTTCCCAGCAGAGACGCCAGCACACTCATGATCAGACCTACACAAGGTCCTGCCGCCGCGCAGAGGAACTCTTTGACGGGCGTCAGCAGCCAGCCGTTATAGCAAATACATAGCCCTGTGAGATCAAATGTGATTCTGCGGATATGAACCCGAAACCGCTGCAGCATCAGTACATGCCCCGTTTCGTGGAGCAGAACATTTCCCAGTATCACGATCAGCCCCTGCCAATCACCAAAAAACAACAGCAGAGACAGCAGCAGCCAGCCGCCCGGCTGAATTTCCAATAATCGTAAGTACTTCATCATTTAAAAGAAAAATTCAGGATTCGTATATAATCCATCGTGTGTCAGCTCCAGATGCAGATGAGGTCCCGTTGCCTCGCCGGTTTCCCCCGCCAGCGCAATGGTCTCCCCTCTTTTCACCTGCTGCCACCAGTTTACATTGACCTCACTGCAATGCGCATAGAGGGTCTTCCAGCCGTCCTCATGGGTGATCTCAACAAAATTGCCATAGCCTTTCTCATAGCCGGTCATAGTCACCTGTCCGTCTGCAAAGGCGACAATCGGGGTTCCCGTCTCTACTGCAAAATCCGTTCCGTAGTGGAACTTCACCCCGCTTTCTAACGGATGGATGCGGTAGCCAAATCCAGATGAGGTCACTCCCGATACCGGACTGACATATTCAAAAGGGATGACCAAACAATCGTATGAAACCGTATCCGGTGTCTCATAACCTACATAAGCCTCCTGCGCCAGATTGAACGCCTGCACCGCCGCCTGCACTGAGGCCGGTATTTCCGTCGTCGGTGCAGGTGTTGGTGTCACTGTCGGTTCGGGAGAAACGCTCAAAGTCGGTGTCGGTATCACCTCCGCAGTCGCGGGAACAGACGGTTCCACGGACACAGATGGAGATGGCGTCGGCATTTCCGTATCATCTCCGATCACAGCCTGCACTTCTCCTTTAAAGCGTGAGACCACCTGCTGTACTGACTCGTCCGTGAGTATGCTCCCCACCTGCGTGATCATGTTTCGGTAATCCATATCCATGTCGATCAGCGCTACGATTTCTTGCCTCGCCTGAGCAGTAGCATCCGGCATCAAAAGCTTCAGCACTGTTACCAGCACAAATATTCCGGATGTTACATACAGCTTCCAGTTTGGCATATGACATCCCCCCCTTTGTCCATTCTATGAGGAAGTAGGACAAGACAGAACGAGGACATTTCACTTGACAAAGGGATTGGCTGCCAATATAATAGATAAGCTGAATATTTCGGGATGTGGCGCAGTTGGTAGCGCGCTTGGTTCGGGTCCAAGAGGCCGTGGGTTCGATTCCCGCCATTCCGACCAAAAGGGGACAGTCGCACGACTGTCCCCTTTTCTTTATACTACTCAATATTTATTATGCACGTCTTCAGCGAAGCACATGAAGTCCTTCAGTTCAATTACTGTGCCGTC
>JAGBAT010000025.1 GCA_017938835.1 Oscillospiraceae bacterium
CGCGGATACCCAGAGCATAGAAGCTGCGGCAGCCGGATAGGATCAGGCCGTTCAGAGTCCCAAGACAGGAGATGACTACCAGCACGAAGATCAGGGTGCCTGCAAAGCCGCCAAAGATCGTCTGGAAAGCGTGCTTGGCGGCGGCCTGTCCACTTGCCATCATCTCCGCTGTGGTGACTGCACCGCTCAGACCGATGTAGTACAGTACGTAGGTCAACACCACGATGAATGCACCGCCCACCAATGCAATGGGAAGGTTCTTTTTGGCGTCCTTCAGCTCAGCGTTGATGGAAGTAGCCAGCACCCAGCCTTCATAAGCAAACGCTACGGAGACAGCTGCTGCCATCAGACTGCCGCCTTCGCCGGCAGTAGTCGCGGTATTGAAGTTTTGCACTAGCATGCCGCTGCGCAGACCGGCAATGGTACCGATAACAGCCATAAGCAGCAGGGGAATCATCTTGATCACAGTGGTGGTGACCTGAAACCTGCCTGCCAGTTTTGCGGATAAGGTGTTCAGTGCATAGCAGCCAATGAGGAAGAAGGCTGCGATGGTCATGCAGGCACCGCCTGCAATGTCCCAGCCCAGCAATACGCACACATAGCGGGCTGCGATCCATGCCACGGCAGACACCAGACAGGGAGTATAGATTACGGCAGAAAACCAGCCCATGAGATAGGCGTAACGGCTGCCCACAGTTGCCTCTGCATAGTCCACCAGACCGCTGACCTTTTCATAACGGTTGGCCATGGTGGCGAATACATAGCTGCAAACAATCATGACAGCACCGACAATCAGCCACGCAAGGATGCCCATGGGCATGTTGCCGGCAGTTTTATTCAAGACGGCTTCGGCTTTGAAAAATACACCGGAACCGATAACTACGCCGACTACCATAGCGATGGCAGTGGATAGGCCGTATTTCTTTTCCAGTTGGTTGTTGCTCATTCTTTCAATCCTTTGCTAAACAGTGACAAATTAAAATTATATCGGTTATTCTGTCAAAAAACAAGCACAGAAATTCATAGAATATGATTTTCCAGAAAGCGGTTTGTAAAGAATCAGCAATGTGTTTATGACAGCTGTACACATGTCTGTTTGAAATTTATACACAGACAAATGTATTTGAAACTATCTTTTTAATTGATGGAATGTTATGATATTAACAAATGAATGCTGATAGAAAAGGAAGGTGCTGTTTATGACTTTGGATGCCGACAAGCAAATTACCCAACTGTCCCGTAAGATCATTCAGGAAGCAGGCAAACCCTATACTCCGCAGCAGCTGGCAGAGATCCCTGCGATTCTGGCGGCCAAGAGCCGTTATTTCTGGTGTATTGACAATCAGGAATTCGATATCATGCCGGATGTGTTCACTGAAGAAGGCTTCCAAACTTTCTGGAGCGGCCGGCGAGGAAACACAGACCGGTATAAGCAGGTGGAACAGAACCGCAGAACCTGCGGCTCTGACATGGTGCCGCTGCACTTCGGTTACAACCAGATCGTGCATTTCACTGGAGAGCGCAGCTGTATGCTGCTGACCAGAATGCATGACTATCACACTTATAAGGACAACGGGGAGACCTATTCTGGGTATGGCCTGTATGTGGACGATCTGGTCAAGTGTGACGATGACCGGTGGCGTATTCAGACTTTGCGGCTGACCTACAGAGTACTGGAAGGCCAGCTGCGGCAGATGTGATCAGAGCAGTAACGAAATAAAACTTCAGGAGGTATCGTATGGATAGATTGAAAAATAAAGTTGCGATTATTACTGGTGCTGCAGGCGGCATTTGCCGTAAGGCTTCGGAGCTGTTTTGTCAGGAAGGGGCAAAGGTCGTTATGGTTGACATTGACCCTCAGGTAGAATCCTTCTGTGCAGATATTGTCGCTGCAGGCGGCGATGCCATTGCAGTGGTGGGTGACGTATCCCTCAGAGATACTTGGGTGCAGCTGCAGGATCTGACGGTTGAAAAGTATGGTACCATTGATATCGTGGTCAACGGCGCGGCAGTGTTCTCTCCTCCTACCCATGACTGGGCACATATTACATCCGAAATGATCCACGAAGTTATGCGTGTGAACATTGACTCTATGCTGTATTCGTATCAGACGGTGCTGCGGTACATGATGAAGAATAAGATCCGCGGAAATTTCCTGAACTTCTCTTCTTCCACTGGTCTGGCCTTCAACGGCGGCGCGGTGCAGGGGTATCCCTTCTCCAAGGCATGTATCAAGCTGGGTACACAGAATATGGTCAATCAGGTCAGCAAGAAATATGGTATTCGATTCAATTGTCTGGCACCCAACTATGTCTGGGTCCCCAAGCAGCAGCATGTTTGGGATATGTTCCAGAACCATTTTGAAGAAGCAACTCCCATGCCCTACACCGGTATGCCGGAGGATGCGGCATGGGCCATCGTATATCTGTGCTCTGATGAAGCGAAGTACATCAACGGTGTTTGCCTGCCGGTAGATGGCGGCTGGTATGTAAAGAAATAAATAATTAAACAGGCCCCCGGAGGGGGGCTTGCTTGAAGCTTTGAAGCTGCTATACATAGGAGAGAAATATGCCATCAAAATCTGTATTGCTGCAGCCGGTGGATATCGGCACCATGCGGCTGAAAAATCGAATCGTACTGGCTCCCATGGGGGTCACCATCGGGAACATGACCCATAGTACCGTGGACTATTTTGCAGAGCGGGCTAAGGGTGGGGCTGCCATGCTGTTCTGCAACATCAAGGGCTCTGCAACCTTTGAATCTGCAGAACACTCCATTTTCTTCAACGAAGAAACGGAAGCACTGTTCAAAGAAACTGTGGAACGCTGCCATGCCTACGGCTGTAAGGTCGGGGCACAGATCATGCCCGGTGACGGTCGCATTGGCGGCCCATCTACGAAATACCGGGTGCCAATCTGCGCTTCTGCGGTGCCATGGATGCACGCACCTATGCTGAAATGCCACGAACTGACGCTGGCGGAGATTGCACAAATCGAAGCTGATTACAGGGAGAGCGTTAGGGCTGCCCTGCGCTGCGGCGCGGACTGCATTGAAATCCATGCTTATGGCGGTTACCTGACCGACCAGTTCTTGACCGCTCGATGGAACATCCGTAGTGATGAATACGGCGGCAGTGTGGAAGGCCGCGCCCGTTTCCTGAAAGACTTGATCGACATCTGTAAGGATGAGGGCGGAAAGGAGTTTCCTGTCATCGTCAAGTTTACACCTGACCATTATATGGAGGGTGAGGGCTACCGCCACATGGAAGAGGGCATCGAACTTGCAAAGCTGATCGTCAGTTACGGTGTGGATGCGCTCCATGTAGATGCAGGCTGCCACGACAACTGGTACAATGCCATGCCTCCTGCAGGTATGCAGGAGATGACGCTGCAGATGCGCAGTGCACAGATCATCAAGTCTGTGGTGGATGTGCCCATCCTGACCAATGGCCGTCTGGGCGATGTGAAGAAAGCGGAAGCTGCGTTACACAGCGGCGTATGTGATATTGCGGTCATTGGCCGCGGCCTACTGGCTGACCCGGACTTGCCCAACAAGCTGGCAGAAGGCAGACCGGACGACATTCGTCCCTGCATTTCCTGCAACGAGGGCTGCATCGGCCGTGTGTATGCAGGCAAGCCTGCCACCTGTGCCATGAATCCCCGCTGCGGTCATGAAGATGGAAGTAAGGATATCCCCAAGGCGAATATGCCCAAGCGTATCATTGTTGTGGGTGCAGGTCCCGCAGGATGTATGGCAGCTTTGTATGCAAAGCAGGCAGGCCACGATGTGGTGGTACTGGAAAAGGGCAGTTACATCGGCGGCAATGCTCTGGTGGCCTGCAAACCGTACTTCAAAGCAGATATGCACCGTGTGATCACTTATCTGGAAACACAGCTCATTAAGCAGGGTGTCCCTGTAAAGTTCTATACCGAGGCAACTGCGGAAGTGATTGCAGAATACAAGCCTGACCATATAATCTGGGCGGCAGGCGGCAGTGTGAAGAATCCGGATATTCCCGGTCTGGATTGTCCCAACGTACATCAGGCTGCCGATGCACTGATGAATACCTGCTTTGTGGGGCAGCGTGTTCTGGTAGTGGGCGGCGGTATGGCCGGTATGGAAACAGCGCTGCATTTGGACAAAACGGGGCATGATGTGATCTGCGTTGCCAGAGCATTTCCTGCTAAACCGGGCTTTAAAATGAATGATGATTTAATGAAAGACCTGATGGCGAAATCTACGGTCAATTTCCTGTCCGGTACCCGGCTGAAAGCCATTGAGGGGGATTTGTTCGGCTGCAAAGCTACCATCACTGCGGGGGAAAAAGAGCAAATAATTGCCTGTGATACAGTCCTGCTGGCACTGGGCTATGATTCTACCGTGGACAAAGCGGCGGAATTGGAGGCGATTGCCCCTGTTACTGTTATAGGTGACGCAACAAAATCCGGCAAGATCCTTGATGCTGTGGAATCTGCGTGGGAAGCAGTAAGAAATCTGTAATATCATTGATAGCCCTTGTGGGCATGTGGATAGGGACAATAAGCACCGTATCTCAATTTGAGATACGGTGCTTATTTATTCTGTAACAACGTTCGTCATCTGTTTGGCGGCAAAGCCATCTTCCGCAGGAACAAAGACCTCAAAGGTTTCGTCCTCTGCATTGACTGTGCAGACTTGACGGTTTATGGTTTCTTCTTCATTCACGGTGCTGTGGGTCTCTACGATGACATACGCTGCATCGTTGCTGACTGCCAGCTCTTTAGGGAACATGTCAGGTGTATAGGAAATCTTGCGGAGCAGCTGATCGCTGCTGCTCATTTCCAGTACGCAGATTTCTTTTGCAAGCTTCACGCCCTGATAATTGACAGTTACTTTGTTCTCCAATGCTGCTGTGACACCATTTTCGGTGGATGTAAATTTTTCAGTGAAGTACACACTCCCGCTGAGTGTACCGAGTCCCAGTTCTTCTTCCGCCCCATAGCTGCTGCCCATGCCGCTTGTGACATAGACATCTCCTTCAGGTGTCTGGTAAACGGGATTGGCATAGAAGCATACATACTCCATTTGCTGATTGGTTTCCTCGTCCAGATATGTTTCCCGTTTCACAGCGTAGGGATCAAAATAGATGGTGGCACTCAACTCAATGGAAGTGCCCGCATCTCCGGAAATCATATTGGAGCGCACATCGCATACGGCACCGCTGACAATGGAGGTAACACAGTCCTCACCGTTTTCCAGCTTCATGGTGGGGGACATAAACAGATGACCGTTTAGTTCTTCGGGGAACTTGTAGGTATCGTGATTATATTCACTGCCGTCTTCGCGGGTGAGTGTTTCCTCCACCAGCTCTGCGTAAATACGGCCTTGGTATTTGGAAGTGTCACCGGAGACTTCGGTATCTCTGCCAATGTTTAGTTTGTTGATGTTATCATTCAGCCACGCCTCCATATCGAATAGATCCAGATATTCCGTGGTCACGAGAACACCGACCAGCCGGTCATCGGATAGGGCTGCAATTGTTCCGGGGTTCTCCTGTGCCAGAGAGCAGCCGCAGGTCAGCAGCAGAAGCGCTGCCATGCATAGTGCCGTCAGTTTATGCTTCATTGTCATCATCCTCCTCGTCCAAAGACCCGTCGAAGGTCAGAATATCGCCTACGTCGCATTGCAGATAGTAGCAAATGCGGTTGATGGTATTGAATCGCACGCCCTTGGCTTTACCGGAGCGCAAAATCGAGAGATTGGCTTCCGTGATGCCCACCAGCCTGCAAAGCTGTTTGGAGGTCATACCCCGCTGCCGCAGGATCTCGTCCAGATGGATTTGAATTGCCATGGTGCACCTCTCAGATGAACAAATCGTTGTCGTCTTTCAGCGTTTTGTTTTCTGCGATGATACGGGCTGCGATCAGGCACACCAACAGGAATGTGATGGAGCCAACGGGCAGTGTGACGGATACATTGCTGCTGCGGATCTTATTCAGGAACAGCATCTGCAGCACATGGAATACTATGCCTGCGATGGTGGTGACCGTCAGAGTGGTACCGCACCATTTGGCAAGGCGGTCGGCATAGACTGCAGTGTGCTCATTTTCTCCGGTGAAAGCCTCCAGCAGATCCAGTGCCATGACAGCAGCCACGGTGTCCAGAAGCAGGGGAAGGGCATCGACAAGACATTGCAGTGTGACGAATAGGTATGTCAGGGTCAGACTTCCACCGTCGGTATTGGTGGTACGGATGGTCTCAATGGTGCCCAGCAGGTTACCGAAAAAGCCGCCGAAGACAGAAACCACGAATAGTGTGGCAAGCAGTTTCAGCAGATAGCCCATCCGTGTGTACAGCCCCTGTTCATCGGCGGAGCTGAAATTAGCCACAGCACGGAGAATCAGCCAGCCGAGGAGAATGACATACACTACGGCACCATACTGTGCCTTGTACATTGCCGTCCCAGTTTCCGAATCGGCATAGAGACTGCCAAAAGGATTCACCATTTTGTACAGTACCATCAGCAGCACCATCGTCAGCAATGGTAGAAGCAGGTCGCATTTTTCTGCGTGATACCTGCGGCGGATATAGAAGAATCCAACCAGAGGAATCAGGGAGAATGTTAGATACAGTGCCCACGCTGCGATATTGCCTGTCATGCTGGACAGGCTCAGAACCCGCAGTCCAGCTCCGATCTGTGCAAAGGGGAAACTCAGCGCGGAAATAAGAATATCGCCTGCATCCACAGTCAGACAGAATACTCCGCACAGAACAGCCAACACGACAAGGAATGTATAAAATGGCTTCCGGTTCATACAGCACCTCCGATATTATTGTAAAACGATAATTCTTTATGGTTCCATGATACAATATGAAGACGGAGATGTCAACAGGAAATTATCGTTTTATGATAATTTCCGCTTACCGCCCTCATCAGAGGGTGGGGCTTACGAATAAAACACCTCGCAGCCAACGACTGCGAGGTGCCAAAATTTTAAAGAAGGAGATGTGGTATTAGATTATTCATTTGCAGTCTCTTCTGCTGCTTCGCCGCTGAGTCTCTTCTGCAGCCAGTCCTTGCCATCTACAAAACGGGAGACGATGAAGGATACGACGTAGTCGCCTGCTGCATTGACCATGGTTGCAGGGGGATCAACCAGATTGCCCAGAGCCAGAGCGATGGGGTAAGCCACTGCCAGCTGATCAGGGAAGAAGATGGTGCACAGAACCAGTTCGCCGGTGCCGCCGCCGCCGGGAATACCGGACATAGCAACGGAGGAGAATACAGCGACGATGATTGCCAGAATTGCCTTGCCGCTGGTGAAGTCCATACCGAAGATACCGAACAGGAATGCGACCTTGATGATCGCGCACATGGCCGAACCGTCCATGTGCATAGTAGCACCCAGAGGGAGAACAATGTTGGAAACGTCCTTGGAAATGCCGGTGTCTTCAGCAGCTTCCATATTGGTGGGGATAGTAGCTACGCTGGAACAGGTGCCAAAGGAGACAGCTGCAGGTTTGAACAGGTGCTTCCACATGACCTTTGCTGCGCCCTTGCCGCCGCCGAAGTTGGCGTAAATGGGGAAGAAGATAAACATGTAGACAAAGCACAGAACATAATAAATGATCAGAGTGCGGGAGTAGTCACCAATCAGTTCAGGACCGTAGGTAGCGACCAGCGTTGCGAAGAAGCCAAAGAAGCCGATGGGAGCATAGTAAGTAATGATCTTGACAGTCTTCATGATAGCGTTGGTCATGTCTTCCAGCAGCTTTGCTGTGGGAGTTTCTGCGCCGCCGTTGAGCTGAACGCCAAAGCCGATGAGGACCGCAAATACGATCAGAGGCAGAATTGCTTTGCGGCTCCACAGCTCTGCAAAGTCAGGCTTTGTGAAGAAGTTGATGATCATATCGGCAGCACCCAGAGTTGCACCGACTTCGCCTTCCACAATGTCGTACTGGCCAGTGACAACGGGGAAAATACGGCAGACGATATACATAATCAGGGCGGCGATGGCAGCGGTGACCATGAAAGTCGCTACGGTAGCACCCATGACCTTGCCTGCACGCTGTGCGCTGGGCATGTTCGCGATGGCAGAAGCGATGGAGCAGAATACCATGGGAACCACGATACAGAACATCAGGTTGATGAACACGGTGCCCAGAGGCTTCAGTACAGTAGCGCCGGGCCAAACTGCGCCGGTGATGCAGCCGGCGACGATACCGACCAGCATGAAAATCAGAAATGCATTGTTCTTAACAAAGTTCTTCATTTAGAAATCCTCCAATGGGTTTCAGTTGATGTATTGTATTATACAGGGCACGACTTGCAAAATATACTCATTTTATGCTATCATATCTGCATATTGTGCTCTTTGGGGTGATAAAGGATGAAAGATGTCTATGAAAAGCGTGGATACCTGTTGGAAGAATTCCGTCTGTTTCATTTGCGTGATGCAGCAGGCACAGAAGTGGATTTTCACTATCATGAGTTTTGTAAGGTGCTGATGCTCATTTCCGGCAGCGGCGGCTATACTGTAGAGGGTCAGCGCTATCGTCTGGAACCGGGGGATGTGGTAGTCATTGGCAACCGATGTGTGCATCGTCCGGAGTTTGCCCCCGGCACACCGTATGAGCGAATTATTATTTATATTGATCCGGAGTTCCTGCGGGAACATGCCACAAAAGACTGCGACCTGCGGGATATGTTCAACGGGGAGCGACATGTGCTTCGCCCCGGCAAAGCAGACAGCAAGGAGCTGCTCCGGATCGCGGGCAGTCTGGAGCAGGAGCTGTCCGGCAACGAATATGGCAGAGAACTGGTGAGCCGGGGGTTGCTGATGCGGCTGTTGGTGCAGATGATGCGGTGTCTGCGGAAAGGGGAGAGCCACCTGCCCGAACCTGTAGCTCCGAAGGACAGCCGTATACAAGAGATACTGGCCTATATTGATGCCCACCTGACGGAAGATTTGGATGCAGATACCATTGCTGAAGCCTTTTATGTCAGCAAGTTTCATATGATGCGGCGGTTCCGTGCGGAAACGGGGGAGAGTGTCCATGGTTATATTTCCCGCCGCCGCCTGTTGTTGGCCCGGGACCTGATCGGTCAGGGCGTATCTGTGACGGATGCCTGCTTCCAGTCCGGATTCAAAAGCTATTCCTCCTTTGCCCGGGCTTATGGTAAGCTGTTCGGAACCACCCCGACCGGTAGAATGGAAACGGCAGCTCGTGAAAGCGGTTATGAATAAGTTCATATCTTTTTTACTTTATTTCTTTGAGTGACTGATTTATAATATGGAAAACTCCATTGTGGAGGAGGTCTTTGTATGTTTGAACTGAGAGAGTATCACGCACCGGATTTTACAGTGCCCCAGCTGGCGGCAGCTCCCGATGCAGTGTTCCTGCCTGCGCCGCGCGACGGTGTGGCACCGGAGCAGTATCATGCCATGAGCATTTTCCCGGAATACTTCAAGGTCGGCGGTCAGTGGCTGCTGGCAGAGGAGAGCCGCATGGACTGTGTGGCAGTACTGGAGAACAGCCGCATTGTAGTGCGTGAATTCCGTAATCTCAAGTCTGGTGATATGGTTGCCGTGGGTAGAACCGAACACGGGGAAGAGGGGATTTACATGCATACAGGCGGATTCCAAGAAGCTGTGAGTGGCAGTACCGATGCTTTCGCTTTCCGCCGCAGTCGTTCCCGTGAAACTGCGTTTTCCAAAGACTATGATGAATTGTACCAGCTGCTGCGCCATGAACGGGATCATGGCAAGATCGTCTGGGTTATGGGTCCTGCTTTTGCCTTTGACCATGATGCACGTAATGCTATGAGTGCTCTGATCGAGAACGGCTATGCCGATGCCATTCTGGCAGGGAATGCACTGGCTACTCACGATCTGGAGGGGGCATATCTCCGTACCGCATTAGGGCAGGATATTTATACCCAGCAAAGCGTACCCAACGGGCATTACAACCATCTGGATACCCTGAACCGTGTGCGTTATCATGGAAGTATCAGAGAATTCATCCATGCTGAGGGCATCGACAACGGAATCCTGTACTCCTGTGAAAAGTACGGCATCCCTTATGTGCTGGCAGGGTCCATCCGCGACGACGGCCCCATGCCGGAAGTGTATGGCAACGTATATGAGGCACAGGATGCTATGCGCAATGAGATCCGCAGTGCTACTACGGTCATTTGCATGGCCACTATGCTGCACACCATTGCAGTGGGCAATATGACTCCGTCCTATCGGGTATTACCAGACGGTACCGTACGGCAGGTCTATTTCTACTGCGTGGATATTTCCGAGTTTGCAGTGAACAAGCTGGCTGACCGAGGCAGTCTGTCTGCAAGAGGTATTGTCACCAACGCCCAGGACTTCATCGCAAATCTGGCCAAAGGGCTGGGCGTATATTGAATAGAGCAAAAAACGCACCTCACACATGAACTGCACACCAAAAAGTTAGACAAATATTTCTAACTCAAATTGTTTAAGCAGCCAAGAGGGCTTGCTGTCTGTGTAAAGCAGGCGGCAAGCCCTTTAATCTTGTCTTAATGCGCCTGTTGTTATAGTAATCAATGTATTCAATTAGCTC
>JAGBAT010000026.1 GCA_017938835.1 Oscillospiraceae bacterium
ACCCAGCTTCTCGTCCATCGCAAGAGCCGCAATTTTTGCCATTTCAGCAGGTTTCAACATTTGTATCATCCTATTCTTTTAAATTATGCACCGGCAGAGTAATAGAAACTTTCACCCTGGTCAGCGCTTGTTTTAATGCTTACATTTCTCTGCGTAATATCTTCCTTATAGGGGTTGAGATATTCATTGATCACATTGATCCACTTATCAATATTGATAAAGACAAAGCTCTGGTTGTTGACCAGACCGCCCATCATCTGAGGCATATCAATAAACTGAATATTCTCGGTATCTATTTCAAGGAAGTTCTTTGCATAGAACAAAATATTACCGGCAGTCAGGTTGGTCTGTACATGCTCCTGATAAATTTCGATTGCAGTACCCAGGTTGGGGATGTTGCCCACATCCAGGATCTGGTCAGCCAGTGCCTTGATAAAGTCATGCTGTGTTTCGATACGGCCTAGGTCACCGTTTGCATAACCCTTACGGAAACGCAGAACCTTGACTGCATCCTCACCGGACAGCTTCTGATAGCCCGCTTTGATATTGATGTCCAGATTCTGAGAGCCGTCTTTATAGACCATATCCATAGGAACGTCAAAGTATACGCCGCCGATGGCATCGATCAGCTTTGCGACAGCCTCAACGTCAACGATGGCATAGCTGTCAATGTCAAAACCAAGGATCTTCTTCATTTCCTTCAGCAGGCCGTCGATGCCGTTGCCGCCGGAAGCCAGATCACCCTGGTATGCCGTATTAACCTTCAGCAAGCCCTTATTGATCATTGTATCTCTGGGAATGCTGACCATATTGATCTTATTGTTCACGGTATCAAACATACCAACAATGATTACATCAGTACAGCCGCTCGCTACATCTCGCGCAGCCACCAAAAATGTATAACATCCATCCTTGCGGTCTTCGTTGACTGCAACCGTATTATCCTGCCCCTCTTCTCCATCTGTGGAACCGGGGGTCTCAAATTCACCATCTGCATACTGGATCTCACCGGTAAAGTCAGCGCTGTAAATATCCAGAGCTTCTTCAGTCATCCACATCTGGCTGACAAAATAGCCTGCAAAAACGGTTGCACCCACAGCCATCAGGAGAATGCATACAAACAGAATCTTTTTACCGAGAGACCACTTTCTCGCTTCTTTTTTCGCAGCTTTTTCTGCTGCTTTCTGGGCCTTTTTATCTGCCTTTGCAGTTTCCTTTTCTGCCTTTTTTGCTGCCTTCTTTTCTTTTCTGCTCATCTTCTGAGGTGCCGGTTCAGAAACAATTTCTCCCTGCTCCACAGAAGTCTCCGCCTCATCAGACGGTACAACTCCAACAGCCTCTGCAATGGAGCTGATCAAACCATCTTCACGGTCTTTCTCTTCCGTAACTTCTGAAGCTTCTGCTGCATCTGCAGTACTTTCTTCAATTTCCGGCAAAACAGAGATCACCGGAACCTCTTCCACAGATTCTTTCTGAACCTCAGGTTCCTGAACAGCAGGCACGATTACTTCCTGAATTTCTTCGGAAGTGGTATAGTTTGCGGATTCATCAATCTGTCTTCCGCTCTTTTTTCCACCGAATATCTTCAAAATAATCCTTCCCTTCGCATTTTAAACCAGTTGTAGGCACTGCGGGACACATCCAGAATCGGCGAACCTCGTGATTGCAGATCCTCCATTGTCATTCGCAGTCCATCTTCCATAGCCGCATCAAGACTCTCATAACTGAGTGCACGGATGCGTTCCACGCCGTCGAAACAGCGGTTGGGCTCAATATAATCCGCCAGATAAATGATCTTCTCCAAAGTCGTCATCTCCGGCTTCCCGGTCGTATGCCACCGGATGGCATCGCGGATTGCTTCACTCACGCCAAATTCATGATAAGCCACCGCCGCGCCGGTGAGCTGATGCAGGGTCTTGTCCATCCCCGGCACAGACATGTCGATTATAATATCATATTTTTCGCACAATATCAACTGCTCTTCTGTATTCAGTTTCTTGGTAATATCGTGCAGAATTCCCGCTGCTGCTGCGCTGTATTCGTCCTCGCCCCACCGTTTTGCAAGGCGGACTGCCTCCTGTTCGCAGCCGATCACATGAGGAATACGCTTGGGTTTGAGCATGGCATGCGCTTTTTTTCGCAGCCAGTCCAGATTTCCTTTCGCATCATACAGACGCGCTCTGAGGATATGCTCATATACTGCTTCCGGCAGCAGTTCGTTGCCGGAAGCATTTTTCAGTGCCTGCCGTACTTCCGTGGATGCTGCTGGATAAACCGCAGCTTCCAGCTGTGTAATACGTGCTCCGTATGTAGTCTGCAGGTATTCGATGTGGCTGCGCACATGCGCATCCTCATCGACACCACGCAGGAGTACTGCGATTTCCGCAAGCTCCATAATAAGCTCAGGTCGATACCATGATTCAAGTGACAAGATCATATCAGTCCCCATGATGAGTACAAGCTCATCATCAGGATATAGTTCATGCAGCTGCAGCAGTGTGTCAGCAGTGTAGCTTTTCCCCTCTCTGCGAATCTCCAGATCGGAAATCTCTGCCTGTGGGATATCCGCAAACGCAAGACGACACAGCTCCAGTCTCTGTTCCGGACTTGGAGTATCCTCAGCCATCACCTTATGGGGTGGGGAGTAAGCAGGCATAATAAGCAGACGATCCGGTTTTAAACATTCTATAACAGACCGTACTGCCTCTACATGTCCCAGATGGGGTGGATTAAAACTTCCGCCGAACATTGCGATTTTCATTCGATCTCATCCCTTTTCTCTTAGTTTCAGAATGATGAAAGCTTACTTTTTCTTAGAAGCCTTTACCAGCTCGATTTTAGGGTTCTGGGGGTTGCGCTTAAACAGTGTGAATTTGCTGCCGATGACAGCACCTGTTCTGCATTGCAGGCTTCTGCCAGAATATCACATGCCTCTCTTGCTGTCAGCATGGAATTTTCCAGAACCTTGCCTTTGACGATTTCTCTTGCAGCCAGAGCGTCACGGCACTGGGTAATTACATTTTCGGTAATACCACCCTTGCCAATGTGCAGAATGGTATCTTCAGTAGCGGCAATACTTCTCAGCTGTGCGCGCTGTTTAGTTGTGATCATTCAAATACTCCTTTAATTCTTCGTAAAATTTTCTCAGAGAATTTCCTCGATGGGAAATTGCATTCTTATCATCTGCACTCAGTTCCCCCATGGAGCAATCATAACCCAGAGGCTGAAACAGAGGATCATAGCCGAATCCGTTCTTGCCCGAAACGGCATACATGATATTGCCTTCGCACTCCCCTCTGGTGTCGATTCTATCGCCATTGGGGAATGTGCAGCTGATACAAGAGACGAACCTCGCACTGCGTTGTTCCTCATTTTCCATTTTTTTCAACAAATAATTGTTTCTGTCTTCATCACTGTCTTCATGGTTCCCGGTATAACGGGCACTGTAAATGCCGGGCTCGCCATTCAGTGCATCCACTGCAAGACCGGAATCATCTGCAACTGCCGGAAGACCGGTAGCCTGTGTGACTGCTACTGCCTTCAAGTATGCATTTTCCTCAAAAGTAGTGCCCGTCTCATCTACCTCAAAATGACAGCCTGCTTCAGACTGGGAAATGATCTCGATCCCCAGGGGGCACAGGATTTCCTTAAACTCTCTCAGCTTATGTGCGTTATTGGACGCAAGGATCAGTTTCATTTCAGCAATGCCTCCACAAATTCACCGGGATTGAATGCCATCAGATCATCCACACCTTCGCCTACGCCAATATACTTCACAGGCAAGCCCATTTCCCCTGCAATCGCAAACACAATGCCACCCTTTGCAGTGCCATCCAACTTGGTCAGCACGATACCAGTCAGGCCTGCACTTTCTGCAAACTGCTTTGCCTGAATCAGCCCGTTCTGACCGGTAGTCGCATCCAGAACCATCAGGGTCTCCAGATCGCAGTCGGGCAGCTCACGGCGAATGACACGGGTGATTTTGCTTAACTCATTCATCAGGTTTGCCTTATTATGCAGGCGGCCTGCAGTGTCGATGATGACAATATCTGCTCCTCTTGCCTTTGCAGCCGTGCAGCCGTCAAACACAACGGATGCGGGATCAGAGCCCTCTGCATGACGGACTATGCCGCAGCCTGCACGCTCCGACCAGACTGTCAGCTGCTCTGCAGCCGCTGCACGGAACGTATCGCCTGCCACCAGCAGAACCTTCTTTCCCTCCGCAGTATAAGAAGCCGCCAGCTTGCCGATGGTTGTGGTCTTGCCCACACCGTTGACACCGACCATTAAGATGACGGAAGGCTTGGTGTTCAGATGCATGTTCAGGTCCCCGGAGGTCAGAACACCGGTAAGAATACCAGTCAAGGCATCCTTGACTTCCACATTGGTCTTCAGTCGGTCTGCTTTGACCTTCTTACGCAGGTCGGAAACCACTTTGGTCGTAACCTGCATGCCAACATCTGCCAGGATCAGACACTCTTCCAGTTCCTCATAGAAATCATCGTCAGCCTTGGTGAAGTCTGCAAACAGACCATCCAGCTGCACTGTATTACGGGTCTTTCTCAGACCACCGAAAATTTTATCAAAAAATCCCATGATTTAGCCCTCCTCAGCTGCGATTCGCATTTCCGCTTCAGCAACATCCAGTTCAATGATACGGCTGATGCCCTTTTCCTGCATAGTCACACCATACAATCTGTTGGCCGCTTCCATGGTACCGCGGCGGTGCGTGATCACAATAAACTGTGTATTGCTGCACATTTTACGCAAATATTCGGCAAAACGAATTACATTTGCTTCATCCAGTGCAGCCTCGATTTCGTCCATAATACAAAACGGTGTGGGACGAACTTTAATGATTGCAAAGTACAGCGCAATCGCCACGAACGCCATTTCGCCACCGGACAGCAAATTGATATTGCTCAAAGCCTTGCCGGGAGGCTGTACTTTGATCTCA
This sequence comes from Oscillospiraceae bacterium, assembly GCA_017938835.1. GTDB lineage: Bacteria > Bacillota > Clostridia > Oscillospirales > Oscillospiraceae > HGM13010. Next base: position 4,958 of record JAGBAT010000026.1, read on the forward strand.
ATGCCACATTCCAGCACATCATCTTCGTCTTCCAGCACCAGCGCAGCCTTGCCGCCGCCAAACAACTCCAGAAATGTCTCTCGGAAGCTGTCATTGATAACCTTAAACTGAGTGTTGAATACTTCCTTCATCTGTGCAGTCACATCACCGATAATGTCCATGATTTCCTTTTTGGACTTTTCAACGTCATCGCGCTGACCGGCCAAGAATTCATAGCGTTCGCTGACGCGGGCATATTCGTCGATAGCACCGAAGTTGGGTGTCCCCAACGCACTGATGGCCTTGTGCAGCTCGCCAATGCGTCTTGACGCAGCGGAAGCATTTCCCACCGGCTGGCGCAATTCCAAAGCTGCGGAATGTGTCAGACCGTAGTTGTCCCACAGGCGATCAATGATCTGCTTTTCCTCCAAATCGGCGGTCAGTTTCTTCTGTTCAAACTTAGCACACAAACGCTCCATATCCAGCAGCTGCTGGTTGCAGTCCTGTGCCTGCTTATCCGTCAGATTCTTTTCCCGCTCCAGCTCCAGTCTGCCCTGAATGAGACCGGAGATTTCATCCTTCAGCAGTGAAATGGACTGTGCTGTTTTGGCAATGGTGGCCTGACCGTCCGCAATGGCAATGCGAAGCATTTCCACATCATCCTGTGCAATGCCGATAGCCTTCATTCGGCTTTGCTTGTCCACATCTACAGTATCGAGCATCTCAGCCACCTGTGCCTTTGCACGCTCCACTGCAGTATATTCTGCACGCAAGGACGCCTCCTGCGCCTTGATCTCCGTCAATTCATCGGACAATGCCTGACGGATGCGTTCATATTCATTCTGCCCCGCCGTCATGCCGGCAATCTCTGCTCTGGTCTTTTCCAAGAGTACCTGAATGGCATCTGCCTGCTTTTCTGTTTCAGCAATACGGGCCTTGCATTCGTCGATCTGTCGCTTCGCATCAGAAACATCGGATACAAAGCCTTCTGCCGTATGTTCCACAGATTCCAGCAGCATCTTGCAGCGTTCCACATCGCTCTCCCGCTGCCGCAGAACCTCTTCTCCTGCTTCTGCAGCGCTGAGCGCAGTTTCCAAAGCAATGGCCGCATCATCCATTTTGGTCTTAGCCGCCAGCTGGGCACGCTCAACTTCCTGCTGTTTTTTCAGCAGTTCTTCTCTGCGTGCCTTCAAACGCTTTAATTCGTTGGCCCGAGACAGAATACCGGTATTCTTTGCAAGACTGCCGCCTGTCATGGAGCCGCCTGCATTGATCATCTGACCATCCAATGTTACAATACGCAGCCGATTGTCCCTGCGCTTGGAGATACGGATGGCATCAGACATCGTCTTTACAACGATGGTTCTGCCCAGCAGATTTGCAACGATACCGCGATAATCTGCATGACAGGATACCAGACTGCTTGCGACTCCCACGAATCCCTTATCCTCATACGGAATGAATCCGGGTTCACTGCCCGTAATGACATTCATTGGCAGGAAGGTGCATCGGCCCATGTCTCTGCGCTTGAGCAGTTCAATGGCGCGGGCACCGTCCTCCTGTGTTTCCACAACGATGTTCTGTGCCGTTGCTCCCAGTGCAGTTTCAATTGCAACTGCATACATATCTTCTGTGGTGATCAGTTCGCCAACAGCGCCGCGAACCCCACTGAGTGTTCCCTTTTCGTGTTCTTTCAGAACAAACTTTACCGCACGATTGTAGCCCTCGTGCTCCTTTTCCATATCCTCCAGAAGAGAAATACGGCTGTCTGCCACTTTGCAGTCAGATTCCAGATTCATAGCCTGTGCACGAAGCTGCTCCAGTCTCTCTGCAGCCTTGTCAGCTTCCGCTCGCTTTTCTTCCGCGACCTGATGCAGCTTCTTGCTGCGGGCTGTGGCATCATTGCGTTGCTGATGGGTCTCTTCCAGCTTGGAGCGGATCTCACTGAGTTTATCCTCCGTCTCCATCATGGCGCTGTTTACATGAAGCTGACGCTCCCTACATTCCTGAAGACGTTCTGTCAGCATAGTTGCAGAGGTACGGCACTGGGTCAGATTTGCACTCTGCTGGCTTTCCAGTTCAACCAGGCGGCTGTATTCTGCTCTTGCAGCGCCGGATACCTCCGCGTTGACTGTGAAGCGTTCCATGACCGCATCACCCTGAACGCGATTTTCCTCCAGCTGTCTGTTGATCTCTTCCATACGGGCATCATGGTCGTCGATCTGTGCCATGAGTGCCTGCGCTCTGTCTGATTGCTGCACCATCTCAGCTTCCATGCGGGCAATGCTCTCCAGAGAATTCTGCAGGTTCGCCTTCAGAACCGCAGCGCTGGATTCCATTTCTGCCAGTTCGCCTTCCATCTCTGAAAGATGCAAGCGCTTGCGCTCGGTCTCCAGACTTTTATCCTGCATCTGCTGCGCAATGGATTCGGAAGAGGCATACAGCCGGCCCAGTTCCTCACGGGTAGCTGTTAGATTTCTTCTTGCCGCTTCAAAATCATTATTCACTGCTTCCGCCTGATTATGGAGCTTGTCCAAATCGTTCATCCAGACGGATACTTCCAGCCCTTTCAGCTCATCGCGGTAGCCCAGACATTTCTGCGCAACTTCCGCCTGCTTTTTCAGCGGGCCGACCTGCAGTTCCAGTTCTGCAATACGGTCATTGATACGCACCAGATTTTCTTGCGTGCGTGCCAGTTTACGTTCTGCTTCCTCCTTGCGGTAACGATAACGGGAGATCCCCGCTGCCTCTTCCAGTACCTCACGGCGCTGCTTGCCGCTGCCGGAAACGATTTCCGCAATTCTTCCCTGGCCGATATTAGAATAACCGTCTCTGCCAAGCCCCGTATCCATGAGCAGTTCATTCACGTCTTTCAGACGTACATGCTCATGATTGATGGCGTATTCACTTTCACCACTGCGGTAGTAGGAGCGTGTGATGACCACCTCACTGGCATCAACATTAAAGAAACGGGTGGAATTATCAAAAATCAGAGATACCTGTGCATAGCCCAGCTTGCCACGCTTTTCGGTACCGCCAAAGATGACGTCCTCCATTTTATCGCCACGCAGCTGCTTACTGCGCTGCTCGCCCATGACCCAGCGGATTGCATCAGATATATTGGATTTGCCGGAGCCGTTTGGCCCAACAATCGCTGTGATATCGTTTTCAAACGTCAGGCGTGTCTTATCCGGGAAGGATTTGAAGCCCTGTAATTCTACAGCCTTTAAGTACATTCATGTTCCTCGTTCAATACAGATATGTAAAAACTCGATAGTACTCCGAGTATAATCATCTTATTGTATTATATTTTTTCTGATTTTGCAACGAAGAGCAGCGATATTTCATCACTTTTCTCGTCTTTTTCCTGAATTTTAATGCTTTCCAGAGCAAATTCGGTAATCAGGGAAGAAAGATTGCATCGATGCTGACCAATCATCTGGGAGAGCTTCCCTTTTCCAACCTGCAAAATTACACTGCTTCCCGGCTCAACTTCTATAAACAACGCTCGCGCCCTGTCCAGCATGATACGGCTGCGAACCAGTTCACCCAGTGCCGGATGATAAGCGCCGCCCGCCGCATCGCCTTCTGTGAGGTCTTCCGTAGGATTCAGCCCTAAGCGGATAATAGGAACTCCTGCTGTTTCAAAAATCGGTACGATCTCCGCACATACACTTACAGCCGCCTCCACGGTGTGCTCCTGATAGTTCCCTGCCTTCCACAAATCATATAGTGCTGTATCCCGCACAATGACTGTCGGGTATATGCGGACACCATCCGGATGCAGCTGCGCCAGTGCACGTGCAGACATGATTGAAGCCGCCCCATCCTCATCTCCGGGCAAACCTGTCATCATCTGCAAAATCAACTCAAAGCCATGCTGCTTCACCATTCTTGCTGCATCAATGACCTGCTGTGCGGTATGGCCTCTGCCGGAAAGCTGCAGAACCCGATCATCCATTGACTGGGCCCCCAATTCTATGGTTTTCACCCCATAGCGACGCAGACGCAGTAATGTCTCCTCATCAATCGCATCTGGGCGGGTAGACAGACGAATGGATGTGATCGTGCCGTCTGCCAGATATGGCTGCGCTGCCCCTAAAAGGCGTTCCTGTGCCATTGCGGGAATTGCCGTGAAGCTCCCCCCATAAAACGCAAGTTGCCGCTGTACCCCGTGGGGGGTAATAGCGGCACCCTGCTGGATGGCACAAGACACTTCCTCCGGTGTGACCGGGCGCACTGCACCGGAGATGCGGCGCTGATTGCAGAATACACAATCATTGGGGCATCCCACATGGGGTACAAACACCGGAATAATGGTCTGTCTTGCACTCATTTCAATTTTCCGAGAGCATCGCCTGCTGCGGCCTGCTCTGCTTCCTTTTTCGTTCTGCCTGTTCCGCTGCCAACAACATCACCATTGAGAGAAACACTCACAGTAAATTGCTTGCAATGGTCGGGTCCCGTTTCGCCGGTAACGGCATACGTCAGGACCTGTCCGTTCTTTTGCTGTATCAATTCCTGCAGTCTGGTCTTATTGTCACTGCTGGACACAGGCAGTCCCTGTTCCAGATTCGTCAGCACCCGGGTGAGAATAAACTGCTCTGCCACTTCCATGCCGCCATCCAAAAACATGGCTGCAATGGTCGCCTCCACAGCATCCGCCAGTATGGACGGGCGGGTTCTGCCGCCGGTATTCTCTTCCCCTTTGCCCAGACGGATGTAGTTTCCCAGACCCAGTTCCTGGGCAACTGCGTGCAGTGCATGTTCGCATACCAGCTCAGCACGCACCTTGGTCATCTTTCCCTCCGGCAGTTCCGGATAATGCTTATACAGATACTTGGCAGTCACAAAGCCCAACACAGAGTCTCCAAGGAACTCCAGACGTTCGTTACTGGTCACACCGCGATTGCGGCCCTCATTGGCATAAGAGCTGTGTCGCAGTGCATTTTCCAAAAGACTTCTGTCCTTGAATGTGTACTGCAGTTTCTGTTCCAATTCGATCATTTTATTCTACTACGGATTCCACGTAGTCCACAAGATCCCCGATGGTAACAATCTTCATCAGAGTTTCTTCGGGCACTTCATTCAGGTCAAATTCTTCTTCAATGTCCATAGTCAGTTCGATCTGATCCAGAGAATCAGCGCTCAGGTCAGCGATGAATTCGGTGTCACGGGACAGGTCTTCCACGGACTTGTTGAAGCGATCTGCTACCATTTCTGCAATAGTCTGATAAACGTTCATACTAAATTCTCCTTTATTCCTGCGCGTCAGAAACACGCATATTTTCAATATTTTCTTCGATGGTACGGATAAATCCGGAGTCTACAAATGCAGCTGCCTGCTTAACTGCATTAACGATGGCAGGTGCAGTGGAAGAGCCATGTGCCTTAATAACCGGCTTGCTGAAGGCGCACTTCCTTGGGCGAGGCGCGGTAGATGATCGAGTTGATGATCGTGTTGATGCACACGGACTTACCGGAGCCCG
>JAGBAT010000027.1 GCA_017938835.1 Oscillospiraceae bacterium
AAATTCGGCATCGACGAAAATGCGCACAAAGAGGTTGAGGATAACATCCTTTACTTCGGTGACGAACCTTTGATTTAAGACAGCAAACGAGCCATCCCGATCGGGATGGCTCGTTTGTTATGTATTATAATATTTACTGTTTGGCGATTTCTGCAAGAACTTTTCCATACTCAGTCATCTTCATAGCCTCCGCAACAGTTGTCAGTTGTTCGCAGTCAATAAAGCCTTTTTCATAGGCGATTTCTTCCAAACAGCCAACCATGCGGCCGCTGCGCTGTATCTCACGAATCGCTTCTGCTGCCTGGAACATACTCTCCGCATTTCCAGTATCATACCAGCAGAATTTTCGCCCCAGTCGGATGACATTCAACTCGCCCATTTCCAGATATGTATTGTTGACTGCTGTGATTTCCAGTTCGCCTCTGGCAGAAGGCTTGATATGCTTTGCGATCTCAATGACCCGATTGTCGTAAAAATATAGCCCTGGAATAATGTAGTGGCTCTTGGGCTCAAGGGGTTTTTCTTCAATAGAGATAGCCTTGCCGTCAACACCGATTTCCACCACCCCAAAGGGTCTGGGATCCTCCACATAGTAACCGAAAACAGTAGCACCATGTTTGTTTTCAACAGCATGTTTCAAGTCAATGGAAAACCCAGGGCCATCAAAGATATTGTCCCCCAGAACCAGACAAACATCATCGTTTCCGATGAATTCTTCTCCAACAATAAACGCATCGGCAATGCCACGCTGCACCATCTGCTGTTTGTAGCTGATGGTAATACCGAACTGACTGCCATCTTCCAACAGCTGTCGGAACGGTTCCTCGCCATCAGGCGGTGTGATGATCAGAATATCTTTGATCCCCGCTCTCATCAATACTGAAAGAGGATAATAGATCATTGGCTTATCATATACAGGCAGCAACGGCTTATAGCAGCATTTTGTGATTGGATACAGGCGTGTGCCCTTTCCACCAGCTAAAACAATACCTTTCATTTCGGAGTGCCTCCTTACTCATCAAGTATATTTTATTATACAGGAATATCGTTGTCAAATCCAAACCGGTGCTCACATATTGAATTCGTTCCGGGAAAATGATATGATAATGATACTGTAAAAATATGTCTTTATTATAAACAGCAAATAAAAATTTCGTTTTCTTCGGAGGAAAATATCATGAAAACCATTCTTGTAGCCGGCGGAGCAGGATATATTGGCAGCCACATGGTAGCACTGCTGCTGGAGCGCGGCTACGAAGTTGTCGTTGCAGATAATCTCAGTACCGGCCATTGGCAGGCAGCCAAAGGTGCAAAGCTGCGGGTGGGCGATCTGCGTGACAGTGCTTTTCTGGACAGACTGTTTACTGAATTCAAAATTGACGGCGTCATCAATTTTGCCGCCTTCTCTCTGGTGGGCGAAAGCGTCAAGAACCCACTGAAATATTACGATAACAATGTTGGTGGCTCTATCTCCATGCTGAAAGCTATGGATCGGCACGGTGTAGATAAGATCGTATTCTCCTCCACCGCAGCTGTTTACGGAGAACCCGAAAAGCAGCCGATTGAGGAAACCGACCGCACCGAGCCTACCAACCCCTATGGTGAAACCAAGCTCGCCATTGAGAAAATGCTCAAGTGGAGCGACGGTGCCTACGACATCCGCTATGTGGCTCTGCGTTATTTTAACGCTGCCGGCTCCAATACTGAGGTGGGCATCGGAGAAGACCACAGCCCCGAATCTCATCTGATTCCTCTGGTGTTGAAAACCGCACTTGGTCAGCGCAGCCACATCGGCATTTTCGGCGACGACTACCCCACTCCCGACGGCACCTGTGTCCGCGACTATATCCACGTCCGCGATCTGGCAGAAGCCCATCTGTTGGCACTGGAATATCTGGATAAGGGCGGCAAGTCCGATGCCTTCAATCTGGGCAGCGGCGACGGCTACTCCGTCAAAGAGATCATTGACACAGCACGAAAGATCACTGGAAAAGAAATCCCCGCCATTGTGGAACCCCGCCGTGATGGCGACCCCAGTGTTCTGATTGCCTCCAACAAAAAGGCTGGAGAAATCCTCGGCTGGAAACCCCTGCGTGGTCTGCAAACCATTATTGCAGACGCTTGGAACTGGCACAGCAATCACCCCAACGGATATTGATTATATTCCCCACCGTTTCTTGCTGAGAAACAGTGGGGCTTTTCTTTGACATTGCTTTCCACTTGCAGTATGATATATTGGTCTAATTATGTAAAATCAGAGGGATCCACATGAAATCCACTTTTAAGCAATTATTCGCTGACTGCGCTTTGTCCTGTCTGCTGCCATCCGCATTATTTTTCCTATTGTGTCCGTTTGCATTATTCATCGGCAACAAAAATGAATTTGTCTTTTCCATTACTGACATTTTGCCACAGCTGCTTCTGGCTACCGCAATCTGTTTTGCTGTGCTGATGTTGATTTGTAGTCTGGTTCGCAATGAAAAGGCTCGCAGTAGCCTCACCGCCATCATCGTCGGTATCGGCATTGGTTTTTTCCTGCAGTCCAACCTGATGGCCGGTCCTTACGGCAGTCTGAACGGTGCCGCCATCGACTGGAGCAGTATGGATCGCTGGGGTGTGCTGACCAGTGGTGTATGGGTACTGTGCATTGCAGTCCCCGCAGCATTGGTTCTGCTTCTGAAAAACCGCCGCATCCTGAACCTGATTGCAGGTGTGGTACTGGCTCTGCAGGTACTCACCTGCGTCGTCCTCATCGCCATTGGCGGAACCCAGGATATGATTAAGACCGACGACTTCAGCATCACAAACGAAGAAGCATTTACATTGTCGGACAAACAGAATGTTGTCGTCTTTCTGACAGACAATTTCTCCTCTACTTTGCTTGAAGAGATCATCACAGAAGATACCGCGTATAACGAACAATTTGATGGGTTTACCTATTTCCCGGACACCTCCGGCGGCGGCTGCACGACGAAAGGCGGACTGCCGTTCATTCTCACCGGCATGTGGAACGACAATTCCCTGTCCTATAAGGACTATCTAAAGCAAGGCTATGAAAACAACAAACTCTATTCCACATTGGAAGAACTGGGGTATGACAGCCGCCTGTTTGTAGAAAAACAGTATGTTGATAGCAGTGCCGCTGCCATCTTCGAAAATATGGAATACGAAAAAACCATTGTCAATGAACCTATGGTCATGCAGCTCATGTATAAGCTCACCGCCTTCACTTGTTTCCCCCATTATTTGAAAGAGTTCTTCTGGATGTACACCGGCGAATTTGCAGAAGCAACCATCTCCGAAGAAGACTCCACTCACCTGACCCCGGATACGGCCTTCTATAACAGTCTGATGTCCATCGGTCTGAGCACCAACAGTGACTATACCGGTGCCTACCGCTTCTATTACCTCAACGGCCCTCATGCTCCGTACACAATGGATGAAAATGCACAATACAGTGACAATGCTACCGAAATGCAGCAGGCTAAGGGCAGCCTGAAGATTGTATCCGATTACATACAGCAGCTAAAAGCTTTGGGGCTGTATGACGACACCATGATTGTCGTTCTGGCTGACCACGGTGACTGGGAATCGGAAGAGCTGTTCAACCCCATGCTCATGGTCAAACCCTTTGCATCCGAAACTGACGGCATCACCGTTTCTGAGGCTCCCATCAGCTATGTTGACCTGATGCCCACCTTTATGGAAGCACTGACCGGAGAAGACTGCGGCACTACTATATTTGAAATCCCCAAAGACCAACCCCGCGAGCGCCGCTTCCTGTATTACGAATGGGCCGGTGATTGGTCTAGTTCCTATATGCCGCAAATGTACGAATTTTCCATTACCGGCAATGTTCGGGACATCACCTCCCGCACCCCCACCGGTATGGTCTACAGCCCCGGCGGCAAAGTGACTGATGCCAGAGAGTATCATCTGGGACAGCTGATCCCCTACATGGAAGACGAACCCGGCTATCCCACTTATGTGCGATACGGCTTGCTGTTCGCCGAATCTTCAATGACATGGACCCGTGGCAGCTATACACACTGGTCCTTCCCCATGGCTGACTACACCAGCGGCGACCTCGTATTCACACTGGATCTGCTTCTGGTACGTTATGATAAACAACAGGTGGACCTGTACGTAAACGATACTTATGTGGAAAGCCGCACAGTAACAACGAGTGGAAAATTGGAATTTACCATTCCTGCCGAGCTCATTTCCGATAGCACATTGGAAATTCGTCTGGAATATCCTGATGTAGCTTCACAGCAGCAGGATGTTCGCGGTTTAGGTATCCGTACTGTTGTCCTCAACACTCCAGGTGGAGAAGTCATTCCCTATGAATCCACGCAGGATGACGGCTTCTCTCTGACCCACATCATCGGCATCCCGCTGACAGCGCTGCTGAATGCCTGCAACCGTGTGCTGAACAACTATGTGCTGGCCATCTTTGTCTTCACGTTCCTGACCAAGGTCATCCTGCTGCCTGTCTCCCTCTGGACCAACAAAAAC
>JAGBAT010000028.1 GCA_017938835.1 Oscillospiraceae bacterium
CTGCTTGAAGAGCGACTATGCCCGTATTTTTGGCAGCGATATTATCACCGACCTGCTGAAAGTTCTGGGCTGCGGCGTAGAAGTGAAGGATAAGCACATCAAAGATATTTCTCCCTTTGATATGACAAACCTGCGCTGGAGCAAGGTCATCATCTGCTCCGACGCGGATGTGGACGGCTACCAGATCCGTACCCTGATCATTACCATGATCTATCGTCTGATGCCTACATTGATCAAAGAAGGGCTGGTGTATATTGCAGAGACACCTCTATATGAGATCAACTGCAAGGGCAAAACCTATTTTGCTTACACAGATGAAGAAAAGAACAATATTGTGAGCGGATTCAATGGTGCCAAGTGCACCATTCAGCGTTCCAAAGGTTTGGGTGAAAACGACCCTGAAATGATGTGGCTGACCACCATGTGCCCTGATACCCGCCGTCTGATCCGGGTCATGCCGGAAGATGCAGAGCGTACCCAGCTGATGTTCGATCTGCTGTTGGGCGACAATCTGGCGGGCCGAAAGGAACACATTGCCCAGGAGGGCGGCTATTACCTCGAATTTGCTGATTTGAGCTGATGGAGATATAAAATGGCGAGAAAAAAAGCTGATAAAGAAGTAAAACATAAAAATAGTAATCCGGATGTCATCGGTTTGGTGGGACAGGTCGTGGAACAGCCCATCACTGAGACACTGGAGACCAACTATATGCCTTACGCCATGAGCGTCATTGTGTCCAGAGCGATTCCGGAAATTGACGGGTTCAAGCCCTCTCACAGAAAGCTGCTGTACACGATGTACCTGATGAACCTGCTCAAAGGCGCAAAGACCAAGTCTGCAAACATTGTGGGTCAGACCATGCGACTGAACCCCCACGGTGATGCCGCAATTTATGAGACAATGGTGCGTCTGGCCAAGGGCAACGGTGCGCTGCTGACTCCCTTTGTGGATTCCAAGGGTAACTTCGGCAAGGTCTATTCCCGGGATATGTCCTATGCAGCACCCCGTTACACGGAAGCAAAGCTGGCGGATATCTGCGCAGAACTGTTCCGGGATATTGACAGTGATACTGTTGATTTTATGGACAACTACGATGGTACTATGCAGGAACCCACGCTGCTTCCTACCACATTCCCTAATGTACTGGTGTCTGCCAACATGGGTATCGCGGTCGGCATGGCAAGCCAGATTTGTGGCTTCAATCTGACGGAGTGCTGTCAGGCGACCATTGACTATCTGAATGACCCGGAATGTGATATCATGCAGGCGATGCCTGCGCCCGATTTCTCTACCGGCGGCGAGATTATTTACAGCGAAGCAGAAATGCGGAAAATCTATGAGACCGGACGTGGCAGCTTCCCGGTGCGCGCTCGCTGGAGACATGATACAAAGGCCAATATCATTGAAATTTACGAAATTCCTTATACCACCAAGTCCGAACTGATCATCGACAAGGTGGCAGAACTGGTGAAGTCCGGTAAGATCAAGGAAATTTCCGACATGCGTGACGAGACCGGTCTGGATGGTCTGAAACTGGCCATCGACCTGAAGAAGGGGACTGACCCTGAACTGCTCATGCAGAAGCTGTTCAAGATGACCCCTCTGCAGGATAACTTCCCCTGCAACTTCAACATCCTCATCGGCGGCTATCCCAAGGTCATGGGGGTCAAGGAAATTCTCGGCGAGTGGTGCGCATGGCGTACGGAATGCGTCAAGCGCAGAGTGCACTTTGATCTGGGGAAGAAAAAGGATAAGCTGCACCTGCTGCAGGGTCTGGGCCGTATCTTGCTGGACATCGACAAGGCAATTAAAATTATCCGTGAGACCGAAAAGGAAGCGGAGGTTGTGCCCAATCTGATGGAAGAATTCCAGATCGATGAAATTCAGGCAAACTACGTTGCAGAGATCAAGCTGCGCAACATCAACCGTGAATACATTCTCCGTCGTTTGGAGGAGACCTCCAAGCTGGAAGAAGAAATTGCCGATCTGGAAGCGACTCTCAAGAGCAAGACAAAGATCAAGAACATCATCATCCGTGAGCTGAAGGATGTGATGAAGAAGTACCCCACGCCTCGCCGTACGGGGATTCTGAAGGCGGAGGAAGTGGAGACTATCAGCATGGATGATATTGTAGCTGACTATCCCTGCACTGTGTTCCTGTCCAAGGAGGGCTATTTCAAGAAGATCACGCCCCAGTCTCTGCGCATGAACTCTGAGCAGAAGTACAAGAATGGAGACAGTCTGAAAGTCAGCTACGAAGCCTCCAACCGCAAGGAGTTTCTGGTATTCACGGACAAGCAGCAGGTCTATAAACTGCGTTTGCGGGATATGGAAGACTCCAAGGCGTCCGTGTTGGGCACTTATCTGCCAGCCAAGCTGGAAATGGATGAGGGAGAAAGTGTCCTGACCATCATCCCTGCGGATTACGATACCATGCTTCTGCTGTTCTTTGAAAATGGTAAGGTGGCAAAGTATCCCACCAGTGTCTATGATACGAAAACCAACCGTAAGCGCCTGACCGGGGCTTATTCCGATAAGAGTCCTTTGGTGGAAGTCATTCAAATCAAGGATGAAGGCGAATTTGTCCTGTTTACGACTGAGGGCAGGGCACTGCTGCTGAACTCGGAAGCGCTGCAGGCTAAGGCAAGCCGCACCACGCAGGGCGTTGCAGTGCTGAAGCTGAAACCCAAGTATCAACTGGAGCGAGTGACTGCTTTTGCGGACAGCGGCATCCAGAACAAGAGTCGTTACAAGGCAAAGACCCTGC
>JAGBAT010000029.1 GCA_017938835.1 Oscillospiraceae bacterium
GAAGTGACTTTACAGGAGCAGCAAATAAATACAATTATTAATGCAACAAAAAAATATGTGGTTGAAAATAGTGATTTATTACCTGAGGAAAACGACCATAAACGGATGCGTCACCATGGGGATGGTAACGACCCAGAACGTCACCGACTGCAGTCGCACATTTGCGGAAGGGCTTATCTTTGGTCAAGCCGTCCTCGTACATTGCGTACAAAATACGACGGTGAACAGGCTTGAATCCGTCGCGTACGTCGGGCAGTGCACGACCGACGATGACGGACATGGCGTATGCCATATAGCTGTCCTTCATTTCGGAAACCAGCTCGGAGTTTACGATTTTCTGGTCCGGGAATCGGATCTCCTCGGGCAGATAGTCTTTATTCTGTTTTTTAGCCATTTTCAGTCACCGCCTTTCTTAGTAGTCCAGGTTGCTGACCTTGGCAGAGTTTTCTTCAATAAACTTACGGCGGGGTTCCACTTCTTCACCCATGAGGATGGTGAAAATTTCATCCGCCTTGATGGCATCTTCCAAAGTGATGCGGCGCAGAGTACGAGTTTCAGGATTCATGGTGGTCTCCCACAGTTCGTGGGGGTCCATTTCACCAAGGCCCTTGAAGCGGCTGATGTCAACCTTGGCATTGGGGTTGTCGCCGCGCATTTCTGCGGAAACCTGATCTCGTTCTTCATCAGAAAATGCAACACGGGTGGTCTTACCGCGAGTCAGCTTATACAGCGGAGGAACAGCAGAGTAAACATAGCCGTTATCAATCAGAGGTCTCATAAATCGGAAGAAGAAAGTCAGCAGAAGGGTACGAATGTGGCTGCCGTCCACGTCCGCATCGGCCATGATAATAATTTTGTGATAACGCAGCTTGTTGAGGTCAAATTCTTCACCGATACCAGCACCCAGTGCAGTGATAACAGGCTGCAGCTTGTCATTGCCGTAAACTTTATCCGCACGAGATTTTTCCACATTCAGCATTTTGCCCCACAGCGGCAGGATTGCTTGGAAACGAGAGTCTCTGCCCTGTGTTGCACTGCCGCCTGCAGAGTCACCTTCCACGATGTAGATTTCAGTCAGTTCGGGGTCACGGTCATTGCAGTCGCGGAGCTTATCAGGCATCTGTCCGGATTCCAGACCGGTCTTGCGGCGGATGGATTCGCGGGCCTTGCGGGCAGCTTCTCTGGCGCGGGATGCCATCATTGCCTTTTCCAAAATCGCCTTGGCTACCTGAGGATTTTCTTCAAAGAACACTGCCAGCTTATCACCTACAACAGTGTTCACCAAAGTACGCATTTCCGCATTGCCCAGCTTGGTCTTGGTCTGACCTTCAAACTGAGGCTCGGTGAGCTTAACAGAAATGACCGCAGTAATGCCTTCCAGACAGTCGTCGCCAGAGAGCTTGTCGTCATTTTTGATAATATTCTTGCTGATGCCGTAGGCATTGAGCACACGGGTCAATGCCATCTTGAAGCCGGTTTCATGCATACCGCCTTCAGGGGTATGAATATTATTTGCAAAAGAAACCAGATTGTCGGAGTAGCTGTCGGAATACTGCATAGCGATTTCACATTCGGAATCCGCTCTGCTGCCGGACATATAAATGACATTCTCGTGAACGGGCGTCTTATTCTTATTGATGAAAGTGACATACTCTCGGATGCCGCCCTCATAATGCATGGAATCAGACTGTTCCTTACCGGGTCGCTTATCTTCCGTGGTGATTTTCAGACCAGCATTCAGAAATGCCTGTTCGCGCATACGCTTATGCAGGGTCTCATAATCGTATACGGTATCATCAAACATTTCCGGGTCGGGCTTGAAACGGACGGTAGTACCGCGGCGGTCAGTTTCACCGACAACTGTCATGTACTGGGTAATATTACCCCGGGCAAATTTCATTTCATGGATTTTTCCATCCTTGTGGACTTGAACCTCCAGCCACTCAGACAATGCATTTACAACGGACGCACCAACGCCGTGCAACCCGCCGGAGACCTTATAGCCGCCACCGCCGAACTTACCGCCGGCATGCAGCACAGTAAAGACAACTTCCAGTGCACTCTTACCGGTCTGCTCCTGAATATCAACAGGGATGCCGCGGCCATTATCGGTGACACGAATGATGTCCCCTTCTTCAATTTCCACGTTGATCTCTGTGCAGTAGCCTGCCAGTGCTTCGTCAATGGAGTTGTCTACGATTTCATAAACCAGATGGTGCAGACCGGAGCTGGATGTGGAACCGATATACATACCGGGTCTTTTTCTGACTGCTTCCAGACCCTCCAGAACCTGAATTTTACTGGCGTCATATTCTTCTGTAATTTTTTCTGTGATTTCAGCCATTGAATACTCTCCTAATTCACAGTGTATCGATAAAATAAATTGTTACTTGATCAAAATAAATGTTCCTCTGCTCTGCGGAGCAAGGTTTGAGCAGTGACCATGGACAAATAAATTTTTGTTTCGTCGCCATCCCTGCACAGTACAAAAGAATTGGGAATTTCATTCTCCGCAGCATTGATGACGCTGCCTGCTTTTTCCGCTCTGTTCAGCGTTTCTCTGGTGCGGTAAGAATAAGTGGCATTATCCATATCGAAGATTCCCAGAATATCCTGTTTTCTCACATAATAGTGATTGCCAATGTGCAAATACATGATATTACTCCAAAATTTTTCCACCGTCCACGGTAATCACCTTACCACCAGTACGGGATGCGATGCTTTCTCCCTCACAGCATGTGATCAGGGTCTGTCCTCCTCCAATCCGGTTCAGGACAAATTCCTGTCTGCCGGGATCCAGCTCACTCAATACATCGTCCAGCAGCAAGACCGGATACTCTCCAAATTCCTGCAGATGAATCTCCCGCTCTGCCAGCTTAATGGACAGAGCGGCCGTGCGGGTCTGTCCCTGAGAAGCAAAGCTGCGGGCAGGCATATCGTTGACGAATATCTCAATATCGTCCTTATGGCAGCCGGACAGACACATGCCGCTTTCTATCTCTGCTTTACGGTGTGTCTCCAGATGATCGCACAAGTCGTAATAGACCTCCATCGCTGTTGCCATAGGGTCTTTGACCGTGCTGACCGTAGTATAATTCATGCGCAGAGTATCTCTGCCGCCAGAAAAATCACTATGGATCTCCGATGCTACATCGTTAAGTCTGGTCACAAAGGCCGCACGATAACGAATGATTTGGGCCGATACCTTGCACATTTGGTCAGAAAAGTCATCCAGAGCATCTAAAAGAGATGGCTTTTCATGCCAGTCTTTCAAAATAGCTGCTTTCTGCTCATACAATCGGTTATAGTCACTGATGAGCTTGGCATATCCGGGGCGCAGCTGGGAAATGGCATTGTCCATGAGTTTTCGCCGTGCCGACGGTCCATCCTTGATCAGATCAAGATCATCAGGACAGAACAATACACAGGAAAATTTTCCTACAAGATCTGCAGTGGTTGATTTTGCACCGTTGATAATAATATTTTTACGGACACCGGGGCGCAAAACCATTTTGACAGTCTGTTTTCTGCCGCCCGCAGACACATCTGCCAGAACCTCACCGGCACTATAACCAAAGCCTACCATTTCCCGATCATAACGGGTACGGAAGCTTTTTCCGGTACTGAGCAGATAGACTGCTTCCAGTAGATTGGTCTTTCCCTGAGCGTTTTCTCCGGTGATCACATTGATTCCCGGATCAAAGTCTGCCCACTGATAATCATAATTGCGAAACCCGTTCAGGCAGATCCGATGGATTTTCACTCTGCCACGACCTCAAAGGTTTCACCACCAATGGAAACCGTATCGCCGGGACGGATCTTCTTGCCGCGCATAGTGCAGACTTCACCGTTGACCAGTACTTCTCCTTCGGAAATTAAAATTTTAGCCTCGCCGCCGCTGGAAACAGCACAGGCAAATTTTAAAAATGCATCCAGCTTGATAAATTCAGTAGAAATTGCAATCTGAGCCATAATTTTACCTCTTATTATTCGCTGCGCAGACGGATGGGCAGAACCAGATATGTGAAGGAATCATCACCGTCTGCTGCTTTGATGACACAGGGAGCAGAACCGGTGTTGATGCAGACCTTGATTTCATCTGCGGGAGCTGCTTTCAGTGCATCAGACAGATACTTATGGTTAAATCCGATCTCGGTACCACCGCCGTTTCCATCGCAGATGCAGCTGTCAACGCCGCTGCCGATGGCAGTTGCACAATGAATATCAATGGTACCATCTGCAAAGGTCAGGCGAATGGGAACCCGGGTCTTGTCGTCAACGATCAGCGCAACGCGGGAAACTGCCTGCAGCATTTCTCTGCGGTCAACAGTAACTTCATAGCGGAACTTTTCGGGGATCGCACTCTTGTAGTTGAGGAATTCACCCTCCAGACGGCGGGAAATGATAGATGTGTCGCCGATTTCAAAGAACACATGCTTGGGGCTGAGAGAGATGTGAACCAGCTCTTCGCTGTCCTTGCAGATGCGTTCTACGTCAGCCAGAGCAGAGCCGGGAACAATGAATTTATCAATGTCTACACCGGCAATCTCTTCCTTACGCAGAGCCAAACGGTAACCATCTACGGACACCATAGTCAGGATGCCGTCTTCGATTTTAAATAGAGTCCCCATGTAGACAGGACGGCTTTCAGAATCGGAAACCGCAAAAATGGTTTCGCTGATCATAGTCTTCATCAGACCCTGTTCCATAGAGAAGCTTCTGTCTTCTTCAAATTCAGGCAGTTCAGGGAAATCTCTGGACTGCATTGCAGGGATGGTATACTCAGCCTTACCGCAGCGAACGATCGCAATGTTATCATCCACTGTGACATTCACCAGTCCGTCTGGCATGGAACGGACAATTTCGCCCATGAGTTTTGCATTGAGAACAGCAGAACCGGATGCGATGGTGGTGCAGTCTGCAGTGGTAAAGACTGCTTTCTTCAGGTCATAGCCAGTCAGCTTCAGGGTATCCCCTTCTGCTTCCAGCAGGATGCCTTCCAGAACAGGCAGTGCACTTCTGGGGCTGACTGCGCGGGACGCAATGCCGACGGCTTCCTGCAGAATATGTTTTTCGCAGTTGAATTTCATCATAAAATTACCTCCTGGATCAAGGGTCGCGTTTTTTTCGGAGAAAAACGCGATATAGGAAAGAAAGGATATATTTTTAGTTGTCGTAGTAGTAGAGGAAAAAAATGTTGAAAAGTGGAAAAAAGCCTGATTTTTTCAGGGTTTGCGGTGTGGAAAGAAAGGTTGAAAATTTCGACAGGTTTTTCACATCAAAAATTTAGAAAAAAGTTTTCAACATTTTTCAACAATAAAACAACAGCATTTCAATGTTTAATTAACATGAGGGTGTCGAAAACCGGCATTACATGTTGACAGTACCGTTTTTCGAGTTGATATTGCTGGTAATATCGCGAATGGTGTTGGCAATCTGTTTGTCAGATTCAATCAGACTCTGAATTTTATTGACAGATGCCATAACGGTTGCATGATTTCTGTTTTCGTATTGTGCACCAATATCCTTAAAGGACATGTTGGTCAGCTGGCGCATAAGGTACATGGAAACCTGACGGGCAAGTGCCGTATTTTTGCTTCTGCGCTGACCTTTCAAATCATCGGGAGATAGATTGTAGTAGCGGGCAGTTTCTTCAATAATGACTGCGGGGGTGGGAATATAGACACCGACGCGGACAACATCCTTGATGGCACGGTTGACATGCTCAATGGTAATATTATCCTGCAGTACATTGCTGTATGCAGTCAGACGTTTCACAACACCCTCAATCTGGCGAATATTCGACACCAGATTTTCTGCAATATAATATACAATATCATCAGCCAGAACCATGCCCAGCAAAGCTGCCTTGTTTCTGGTAATGGCAATGCGGGTCTCCAGGTCAGGAGGCTGAACGTCAGCAATCAGGCCGCCTTCAAAACGGGTGCGGAGACGGTCGTCCAATGTGGTCATTTCCACGGGAGGACGGTCAGATGTGATCACAATCTGATGGCCGG
Source organism: Oscillospiraceae bacterium (assembly GCA_017938835.1). Classification (GTDB taxonomy): domain Bacteria; phylum Bacillota; class Clostridia; order Oscillospirales; family Oscillospiraceae; genus HGM13010. The sequence continues at coordinate 6,018 of JAGBAT010000029.1, forward strand.
CTTCGTAAATATTGTTGAAGGTATGGAAGAATTCTTCCTGTGTAGCTTCCTTACCGGCAATGAACTGAATATCGTCTACCAACAGAAGGTCTACATTGCGGTATTTCTGGCGGAATTCCTCTGCTTTACCGGCTTTGATGGATTCCACCATCTGTACAGTGAATTCATCACCTTTCAGATATTTGATATCAGGCTTCTTTGCGCTGTGCTCCTCAATATATTGACCAATGGCCAGCAGCAGATGGGTTTTCCCTAGACCGGAGTTACCGTAAATCATCAGCGGATTGTATGCCTTACCGGGATCCTTGGCGACTGCCAGAGCGGCTGCATGAGCAAATCGGTTGGAATTGCCGACGATGAAATTATCGAAGTTATAGCCATCCATTTCAGGCATGGTGGAGCTGCTCTTCTTTTCCATCATATACTCGTCAATCTCATCACCGACCAGCAGCTTGATCTCAAATGCACAAGAAAACAGATCAGACAATGTACGGCGGATCTCATCACCGAAGCGGGATTCAATGATGCTGCGCTTAAAGTCTGTTGAGGTTTTCAGTACCATACATTTATCGTTGATATCCACCGGTTCACAGTCATTGAACCAGGTATTCATAGCAGTTGGGGTCATCTGGCTGCGGAGAACTTCCAGTACACTGCTCCAAATTTCAGCTAATGAGTTCATACGATCAGTCCTTTCACTCTGAAGCTAAATTATATCAAAATTATGAGGAAAACTCAACATATTTCAGATATTTATTTATATTGTATTACATTTAAATATATACCGCAACAGGAATGTTGAAAACTCTGTGGAAAATGTTGAAAACCGGAAATTTAGCACAACAGCTTGCAATTCTCTTCGGTGTGATTGTATAATATTCTGATAATAATGGAAGGGTATACCCTTTTTGGAGAAGCTTATGTATCAATTTATCACGGAAAAACAGAATATTTTTCAGGATAAATGTGCCTGTGTGGAGGTATTGTTAGAATCCGGGGGACTTCCTGTACTGTATACAGGTCTGTCCAACGTGCATCGGGCTCATTTGGCGGCCTCGGTGCAGGCGGATACGCAGCGGCCTTTGTGTATCATCAGTCCCGATGATACTTCTGCGGAACACTTTGCACGGGATCTGGGCAATCTGCTGGGCTGTAATGTGCCGGTTCTGGCTTCCAGAGAATTTACATTTGTAGCAGCAGATGCGGTGTCCCGACAAGACGAACAGAAACGGCTTGGAATCCTGTATTCCCTGCTGGCGGAAACACCGCCGAAAGCGGTAGTGTGTACTGCTTCTGCTCTGTGTCAGCGGACTCTGCCGCCGGAAATGCTGCAGAGCAGTGCGTTCACACTGGAAAACGGTGGAACGTATTCTCTGGAAGACACGGAAAAGAGACTGATCCTGTGTGGCTTCCGTCGTACTGATCAAGTAGAAGGCCCGGGTCAGTTTTCCCGTCGCGGCGGTATTTTAGACTTTTTTACCCCTGGTTACCCAAATCCCGTGCGCTGCGAGTTTTGGGGGGATGATATTGACTCCATGGGCTTTTTTGACATTGATACCCAGCGCCGCATTGAATCCATTGATGCTTGTACGGTACTTCCGGCAGCGGAGACCTTGCCTAGTATGTATCCCGGCGGCGAAGCTGCACTGGGAGAAAAATTGGAACAGCTGAGCCGGCAGTTTGGTGCCAAGCGCACCTCTGCGTCTGCACAGGCAGTGGCAGATACTCTGAGTACTGATGCGACTTTGCTGAAAACGGGCGTTTCCCTGCGGGATGCCGATTGTTATATGGGACTTATTACAGGAACCTTTGCCACAGCGGCGGACTATATTCCATACGATGCAGTGGTCATTCTGGATCAGCCGGGCAAAGTGGGACAGCGTGCAAAGGAATATGCAAAATCCACCGGTGATGATGTGAAGCTGCAGATGCGCAGCGGAAAAATGTATTCCGGTGCCAACGACTTTGTTTGCCAGTGGGATGATATGAGCCGACAACTGGCGGAATACCCTGTGGTAATGGCGGATGCCTTTACTGTGGGCAGATACCCCATGGAACCGAAAACTGTGGTGAGCATCATTGCCAAGCAGCTGCCCTCCTACGGGGGCAGTGCCCAGACGGCGATGGAAGATGCCCAGCGGTATCTGGAAAAAAACTATACTGTCGTTATGTTGGCGGGCGACGAACGCCGCGGTAATATTCTGACAGAGTACCTCCGCCGGGGCGGGATCAATGCGGTATTTTCGGCGGCCCCGGGAACCATCGGGAAACCTGGTGTGTGCATGGTCTCCCCTGGCAGCCTGTCTTCCGGTATGGAATATCCCGAGCAGAAACTGGTGGTCATGACCGATACCCAGATCATGCATACGGGCAAAAGGAGAGCTGTCAAAAAAAGTAAGCATCAAGGAGATGCCATCGGTTCCTGTGCCGACCTGACAGTGGGTGATCTGGTGGTACATGAACACCACGGCATAGGCCGCTTTGCAGGCGTTGTAAACATGCAGGTGGATGGTGCAGATAAAGATTACATCAAAATCTGCTATGCAGGTACCGATGTGCTTTATGTTCCTGCCACGCAGCTGAATCTGGTAAGCAAATATGTCGGCGGCGGTCGTGATGATGACGGCAAGCCTATGAAGTTAAGCAAAATGGGCGGTGCCGACTGGACCAGAACCAAAACCCGTACGAAAGCGGCAGTAAAATCTATTGCCAAGGAACTGACCGCGCTGTATGCTGCAAGACAACAGGCACAGGGATTTTCATTCTCCCCTGACAGCGAATGGCAGACGGAATTTGAAGAGCGATTTGAATATCCGGAGACGGAAGATCAGCTGCGCTGCGTGGCAGAAATTAAGGCGGACATGGAAAAACCGATGCCTATGGACCGTCTGTTGTGCGGAGACGTGGGTTTCGGCAAAACGGAAGTTGCAATGCGTGCCATCATGAAATGCGTTCTGGATGGCAAACAGGCGGTTCTGCTGGCCCCAACTACGGTTTTGACACAGCAGCATTATCAGACAGCCATTCGCCGTTTCTTTGGTTTCCCGGTGAATATTCAGCTGCTCAATCGCTACCGTACTCCGGCACAGGTGAAGGCCACTCTGGCCGACCTTGCTTCTGGCGCCTGTGACATTGTCATTGGGACTCACCGTCTGCTGCAGAAGGATATTAAGTTCAAAAATCTTGGCCTTCTGGTAGTAGACGAAGAACAGCGCTTTGGTGTGACCCATAAAGAACATATCAAGGAAATGAGCAAGAGCGTAGACGCACTGACTCTTTCTGCGACTCCCATCCCCCGTACGTTGAATATGGCGTTGTCCGGTATCCGGGACATGTCTGTGCTGGAAGAACCTCCTCAGGACAGACTGCCTGTGCAGACTTATGTCATGGAGCATAACTGGGGTGTGGTCTGTGATGCCATCGAAAAGGAACTGCATCGTGGCGGGCAGGTCTATTACCTGCATAACCGTGTCAGCACCATCGACCGCACAGCTGCCCGTATTATGGAAAAGCTGCCCGGGATCAATGTAGCAGTGGCTCATGGACAGATGTCAGAGGAAATGCTGTCCCGCACTATGGAGGCAGTATCCAACGGCGAGGTGCAGGTTCTGGTATGTACGACCATTATCGAAACAGGCATCGACATTCCCAATGTCAATACCATCATCATTGAAGATGCAGACCGCCTTGGTCTGGCACAGCTGCATCAAATCCGAGGCCGCGTAGGACGCTCTGCAAGACGCGCCAGCGCATATTTGACCTATAAGAAGGATAAAGTCCTGACAGAGGATGCAGAAAAGCGTCTGAACGCCATTCGCGAGTTTGCAGAGTTCAATTCTGGTATGCGTATCGCCATGCGGGATCTGGAGATCCGCGGCGCAGGCAATCTGCTGGGTGCAGAACAATCCGGTCACATGATCGATGTAGGCTATGATATGTATCTGCGTCTATTGGATGAAGCGGTGAAGGAAGAACGGGGCGAGAAAATTGAGGTCAAGGCGGAGTGTGCTGCCGACCTTGCAATCTCGGCCAATATTCCGGAGACTTATGTTCCCTCTTCTGCACAGCGCATGGATCTATACCGGCGTATTGCACTGATCGCAACAGAGGAAGAAGCCGACGATATGGTCGATGAACTCATTGACCGTTTTGGGGATCCTCCCTCCTGCGTCAATGCGTTGGTCTCTGTTGCACTGCTGCGCAGCGATGCCGGCAGAGCTGGCATTACGGATATCAGCCAGAAGGCAGGGAAACTGCTGCTGAAGATGAACGATTTCTCTATGGATCATTTCACTGTGCTGCTGGGTATGCCGGAATATCGCGGCAGACTGCAGCTGGTACCCGGTGCAGTGCCCTGCATCAGTTTGAAGCTGGCACCAAAGATTCACACATTGGATCAGGCACGAAAGTTTGTACGGGACTGGGCAGCAGCTCAGGGACTAAATGAATCTGCAAAGAAATGACCCTTTCCATACCGGAAACGGTATGATACAATCAAACATTGTAAACCAACCCAAAGGAGCAATAACCGAACATGAAAAAACTGATTGCAATGCTGCTGGCTATGGTCATGTGTCTGACCGTGTTCACCGGCTGTGCAGATGAAGAAGCAGAAAACGGTGAAAATAAGGATGCGGCGGTCATTGATGCCGATGCTGCGTACGCAAAGTACGATCCCGATACCGTGGTCATGACGATCAACGGTGAAGAGGTGACCTGGAGTGAATTTTTCCACATGCTGAATTCCGGTGTCTCTCAGCTGCAGTACTACTTTGGCGATGTGATCTGGGAAAATGAGGTGGTTGCAGGCTACGGCTATACCTTTGAAGAATATTCCATGCTGCTGACGATGGATTCTCTGAAGCAGTTCCATACCATTGCGAGCAAGGCTGCAGACATGAACATTACGCTGTCTGATGAGGATTTGAAGAGCATTGAAGCAACAGAGAATACCTACAAACAGCAGGTATGCGGCGAGGATGCCACGGATGCGGATTTTGAGCAGTATCTCATGGAAAACTACTATATGACTATGGATGTGTATCAGTTTATCAACGAAAGCTCCGCGCTATATGAAAAGCTGTATCTGGAATGTGTGGGAGAAAACGGTGAGAAAATCACCGATGAAGAGATACTCGATTACGCGAATAGCGTTCCTTATGTGACTGCAAAGCACATTTTGGTGAGCACTGTGGATGATGAAGGCAATGCTCTCAGTGAGGAGGAGATCGCCGCGGCAAAGCAAACCATTGAGGACATCTATGCACAGCTGAGCAAGATCACTGACCAGAAAAAGCTGCTGAAAACCTTTGATTCTCTGATGAATGAATACAGCCAAGACACCGGTCTGGCAGTATTCCCTGATGGATACACCTTTACAACCGGTGAAATGGTAGAAGAATTTGAAACGACTGCCTTTGCACTGGAAGAGTATCAGGTCAGTGAACCCGTGGAGACCAGCTATGGTTATCATATTCTGCTGCGTCTGCCTACCCAGCGCAACAGCAAGGTGGATTATGACTACGAGAATGGTGTGTACTACACCGTTGAGACCTATGCTACTTCTGAAGTATTCAGAAGTTTGGTGACATCCTGGATGGAGGAAGCAGATGTTCAGTGGGCACCGGAGTTTGAAGGACTTACTGCTGAACAGGTATTTGCATGATTTACATAACAAAAAGGTAAACCAGACGGTTTGCCTTTTTCTTTGGCAAAATTAAGTTCTTTTCACAAGCAGTATGTTATGATAAAATCAAAACTCGAAAAACAACCCCGAAGGAGTTTAAAAGCATGAAAAAACTGACTGCAGTTCTGTTGGTTCTGATTCTATGCCTTTCGGTATTTGCCGGATGCGCAAAGAATGACGAACCGGCAGTAATTGACGCTGATGCAACGTATGCAAAATATGATCCCGATACCGTGGTCATGACCATCAATGGCGACGAAGTGACTTGGAGTGAATATTTCTATTCCATGTATTCTGCAGTGTATAACCTGCAGTACTATGCAGGCAACTTCGCATGGTCCGGCGAAGGACCCTCCGAAGCCTATGCTACAAACGAAGATTATGTCACTGCATTTGCGGAAGAATCTGTACTGTTCTATCGTCTGATGAATCAGAAGGCAGCGGAACTGGGGATTGAACTGAGTGAAGATGACGAGGCATATCTGATAGAGCTGGTGGAAAACGATATGCTCAGCAACTGCGGCGAAGGGGCCACAGAAGAAGACTTCAACAAGTTCCTCAGCACCATCTATCTGACCCGAGATGTATATGATTACATGAACAGAAGCGCCCTGTTGAGCGTTGGTGTTTATTACGACGTCATCGGTGTGAACGGCGAAAAAATCACCGATGAACAGGTGGCTGAGTATATTGCAGAGGCACCCTATGTGACTGCAAAACACATTCTGTTGAGAACAGTAGACGACGCGGGCAATGCACTCAGTGATGAAGAAATCGCTGCTGCACAGCAGAAGGCACAGGAACTGTATTTACAGCTGAGCGAGATCACCGATCAGGCAGAGCTGCTGACCACCTTTGACGAGCTGATCGATCAATACAATGAGGATGAAGGAATGTTGTATTATATCGATGGATATACCTTTACTACCGGCGAGATGGTGAAAGAATTTGAAGCTGCCGCATTCGCACTGGAAGAGTATCAGGTCAGCGAGCCTGTAGAGACTTCTTATGGCTATCACATCCTTCTGCGCCTTCCTACTACAGGTGACAGTGTGATCGACTATGACTATACCTCTGGTTCTATCTATACTGTAAAAGACTATGCTGCTTCTTATGTCTATGACCAGCTCCTGCGCCAGTGGATGGATGAAGCAGATGTCCACTGGGTCGGTGACTTTGAAAATCTGTCCCCGTCCAAAATCTTTGGTTAATGAAAAAAGAGGACTTACCCTTGGTAAGTCCTTTTTTGATGATGAAAACTCCGAAAAATGTGGAAAACTTTTCACCAAAATTAAAATAGCGCGCTGAATTTCAGTCCAAAATTGGATAGAAGTCCACAGTTTACATAGAAAATGTGGAAAACAAACAGCACCTCGCATCAGTTTAGATACGAGGTGCTTCTGTTTTTCAATTATTCTTCTACAATCACGGAAATACCGTTGGGGATGACGACAGTATGAGCGTCCTTGCCTTTGATTTCGTAAGCACGATGCAGTGCAGTTTCCGGATCAGGTGCCCATTCCATCTTCATGTCTTCGACCAGCTGCTTGGAGCAGTGGTTGCCCAAAACGGTGACTCTTATAATTAGAAAAATCCCTGCTGCCGGGGCAGCAGGGATGCCATTATTTATGTATTGGTAGCTTAGGTCAGTGCACCGTAACCCAGAGACATTGCAATAATTGCAACGATAACGACGATCAGGCAGTGAGCGACACAGGGAATTGCATTGAACTTGATGATCTTGCCTTCGTTGCCGGAAACGCCGGTGGTTGCACAAACAGAAACAACGTTATTGACGCAGACCATGTTGCCGATCGCACCGCCGCAGTTCTGCAGAGCGACGATTACAATGGGAGACAGGTTGACCAGAGATGCAGCTTCAAACTGCAGAGAGGAGAACAGAGTGTTGGATACGGTGTTAGAGCCGGACATAAAGGAACCGAGAACACCAATAACAGGAGCCATGACAATGTATGCCTTGCCTGCCAGGTCTGTCAGACCGCGTGCCATGATCAGCAGCATGGAGCCGTCCATGACATCGGAGGATGCGTTGGTGTAACGGAAAATGTTAACCATAGCAACGCCGAAGAACAAAGCGATTGCAGCACCCTTGACCTGATTGATGGTATCCTTCCATGCACCGGTAACGTCTTCCTTCTTCATGCCATGCATGGGAACGGTCAGCAGAGCGACCAGAATAAAGACAACACCGGGGCTCCACAGAGCAGCCCAGTTCCAGTTCTGACCCAGAATGATGCCGGAGGAACCTGTACCAATGGTGAAGCTCTTCATAGCATCTGCCCAAGCCATACCGGACTTCTGGCAGACACGGGTGATGACCAGGATTGCAATGATGATCACATAGGGCATAAAAGCCTTGACCAGAGGCATGTCGCTGGTCTTGGGTTCGGGAATCTCAGTGTTTGCCAGCCAAGAGGAATCCCATCTTTCCTTCTTGTCGAAGTAGAATTCTTTTTTGGGCATCAAGAAGCCCTTCTTTGCTGCAAGGATGGAAACCAACAGGGTGACCAGAGCTGCGCCCAGAGATGCCAGTTCACCGCCGATGAAGCTTGCGATAGCTAGATAAACGAGCAGGAATACAGTAGCGGTAAATCCTGCGTACAGCAGAATGGGCAGAATAAACTTGGGATGTCTGTGACCTTCCCAGCCAAACGTGACAACAACGACTCCAATACCAATGATCAGAATGAAGAACGCGCCGAATGCCATGCAGATTGCGGAGAAGCTGGTCAGAGAAGTCAGCCATGCGTCGGGATTAGCGCCTGATGCGATAACAGCGTCCTTAACAGTAGCAAATGCGGTGTTGGTGGGGGTACCGACTGCACCGAAGATAACGGGGGTGCAGTTGTAGATCAGGCAGATGGTAGCAGCTGCCAGAGGGGGGAAGCCCAGGCTGATCAGCAGAGGTGCAGCCAGAGCAGCGGGAGTGCCAAAGCCTGCAGCACCTTCAATGAATGCCCCGAATGCCCAGCCGACGATAATAGCCTGAATTCTAGCATCTTTGGTAACACCCATGAACATACCGTTGATTGCGGACATTGCACCGGAGCGGGACAATGTGTTCATAATCAAAATTGCACCAAAGACGATACACAGTGTTTCAAGAGCACTCAAGAAACCTGTCAGAGTGTATGCAGCCATATCCAACAGACTCATTTTCCAGAAAGTGAATGCGACTACACATGCCAGAAGCCATGCCAAAGGCAGAGCTTTGGACGCGCCCCAGTTGCGGCCAATCATCAGATAGATGGTCACGATCAGGGGGATAAAAGCGATGATTGCGTACATTAAATTTCCTCCAATTCCCAAATGTTTTTCCTACATCGGCAATGAAAAAAGCTTCGATCTTCCACATGCTTTCCCGTTCATGCGGCAAATCAAAACTTTTCACGGACAACCAAAAGACCCTTGCCGAGACAAATCTTTCTTGTTGGATCAAACTGTGTGAACAAAATGACCCGATCCGTACATATCTCATTCACAGTATAGTCATATTTTGGAAGAAAATCTATAATTGACATTTTTTAAACATAACTTTTGTAGAATGTGCTAAAAAATTTGTCCAGTATTATGCAAGAAAAAAGTTTAACAATCCATTTTCCCTATTTTTGGTGAAAAAATGATTACAATTCCAATGATTTTGCACCTTGTTTTTCGGAATGAGAGGAAAGAACGGGTAAAACTGCATTTTTAATTGAAAAACCACACCCCATGTGCAAATGCACACGGGGTGTGGTTTACATAACTTTTAATTATTTCTTTGCTTTGGGAATCAGCAATTCCTTGCCGCCCATGTAAGGCTGCAGGACTTTGGGGATGGAGACGGTGCCGTCTTCATGCAGGTTATTTTCCAGGAATGCGATCAGCATGCGGGGAGGTGCAACACAGGTGTTGTTCAGGGTGTGGCACAGCTGCATCTTGCCGTTTTCATCTTTGTAGCGGATCTTCAGACGACGAGCCTGAGCGTCGCCCAGATTGGAGCAAGAGCAGACTTCAAAGAACTTCTGCTGGCGGGGAGACCATGCTTCAATGTCGCAGCTCTTGACTTTCAGGTCTGCCAGGTCACCGGAGCAGCATTCCAGCTGACGGACGGGGATGTCCAAACTACGGAACAGTTCCACGGAGTACTGCCACAGCTTTTCATACCATGCTGCGGAGTCTTCAGGCTTGCAGACAACGATCATTTCCTGCTTTTCAAACTGGTGGATACGGTAAACACCGCGTTCTTCGATGCCGTGAGCACCCTTTTCCTTGCGGAAGCAGGGAGAGTAAGAGGTCAGGGTGTGAGGCAGCGTGTCTGCGTCGATGATTTGGTCGATATAACGGCCAATCATGGAGTGTTCAGAAGTACCGATCAGATACAGGTCTTCGCCTTCGATTTTGTACATCATGGAGTCCATGTCGGTCTGGCTCATAACGCCTTCTACGACATTACCGTGGATCATGAAGGGAGGAATGCAGTAAGTGAAGCCCTTGTCGATCATAAAATCGCGACCATAAGCCAGAACCGCTTCGTGCAGACGTGCGATGTCGCCCAGCAGATAGTAGAAGCCGGAACCGGAAACGCGGCCTGCTGCTTCCATATCGATGCCGTCAAAGCTTTCCATAATTTCGGTATGGTAAGGAATCGGGAAAGAAGGAACGGTTGCTTCGCCAAAACGCTGCACTTCCACATTGTGTTCGTCGTCGGGGCCGATGGGAACAGAGGGGTCAATAATTTGAGGAATGGTTAGAAGGATCTTGCGGATCTTTTCGTTCAGCTCACCTTCCTTTTCTTCCAGCTGTGCCAGCAGTTCAGCATCCTTGCGGACTTCTTCCTTTACTGTTTCTGCTTCTGCCAGCTTGGAAGGGTCTTTCTTAGCCTGACCCATGAGCATGCCGACCTTCTTGCTCAGTGCGTTTCTTGCAGTACGCAGATCCTGTGCCTGCTGAATGGTTGCACGCAGTTCAGCGTCCAGAGCGATGACTTCGTCAACCAGAGGAAGCTTCTGGTCCTGAAACTTCTTTTTGATATTTTCCTTTACGATTTCCGGATTTTCACGGATAAATTTAATGTCCAGCATTGTGATTACACCTCATCTATAATTTCTTTGGTATATTAGTTCTTTTTCGGGAGCTTATTACCGATGGAGCGCAGTGCATCCATCAGTGCTTCGCGGTCATCGGCATCGTAGTAATCGATCTCGATTTTCCCGCCTTTTTTGCCTTCGGTCATGCGCACCTTACGGCCCAGACTGGTTTCCAGCTGCTTGGCAGCCAGAGCCAGATAATCTATGCCCACAGGTTTATTTTCTCGCTTTTCCTTGCGTTTTCCGAGACTGACGGCCAGAGATTCGGTCTGGCGAACGCTGAGACCCTTGGCGACAATCATCTTTGCAGCTTCAACTTTTAAGTCGTCATCTTCAATTGCCAGCAGCGCACGGGCATGTCCGGCAGAAATCATACCGCTTTCCACCAGCTCCAGTGCTTCTTCCGGCAATGTCAGCAAACGCATGGTATTTGTAATGGCGGGGCGGGACTTCCCTACTGCTTGTGCGGCTTCTTCCTGTGTCAGGCCAAACTCTTTGATGAGCCGCTGATAGCCTCGGGCCTCTTCCACTGGATTCAGGTCTGCTCTCTGGAGATTTTCCACCAGTGCCAGCTCTGCTGCAGTGCGGTCATCCGCTTCGATGATATTTACAGGAACTTCTGTTAAGCCTGCCATGCGGGCAGCTCGCCAACGACGTTCACCGGCAATGATCTGATAATAACCAGTAGGCAGTTTGCGAACTGTAATTGGCTGTATAATGCCGTGCTGTTTGATGGATTCGCTCAGTTCGGTGAGTGCTATTTCATCAAATACGGTGCGTGGCTGGTCTGTTTTGGGCTCCACTTTTGAAATCGGCAGTGTAGTTTGCTTACTGCTGGATTCAACAACAGTTTCGCTGCCCAACAGTGCACCCAAACCGGTGCCAAGGCCTTTTTTTGAACTTTTTGCCATGTTTTAAGCCCTACTTTCCTTCTACCTGCTTTACCAGCTCCATGCCCAGCTTAATGTAGGCGGCAGAACCACGGGAAATCCTATCATAGGCAATGACAGGTTTACCATGACTGGGAGCTTCAGCAATGCGAATGTTTCTGGGGATTCTGGTCTTATATACCTTATCCCCGAAGAATCGGGTGATTTCAGCTGCTACCTGTTCCGAGAAATTTGTTCGGCTGTCAAACATGGTCAGCACGATTCCCTGAATCTCCAGTTTGGGGTTGATATTGGCATTGATCATTTTAATTGTAGTGGTTAAATCAGCAATGCCTTCCAGTGCGTAGTATTCGCACTGCACGGGAACCAGTACACTGTCTGCGGCGGCCAATGCATTGACGGTCAGCAGCTCCAGTGAGGGAGGACAGTCAATGAATATGTAATCATACTCGTTGCGCAGCGGCTCCAATGCGTTTTTGAGAATATATTCCCTGTCATCCATATCAACCAGTTCAACTGATGCGCCGGACAGGTCTTTGTTTGTGGGAATCACATCACCATAGGGTGTGCGTACAATGCATTCCTTTGCGGATACATTTTGCGACAGGATGGAATACATGTTTGGTGTCCGACCTTTGTCTACGCCCATTCCTGAGGTGGCATTTCCCTGTGCGTCGCAGTCAACCAGAAGCACCTTGCGGCCCCTTTTTTTCAGGGCGAAGGTCAGGTTTACGCAGGTACTGGTCTTCCCCACCCCGCCTTTCTGGTTTGCAACGGCAATAATTCTTGCCATAGATACCTCAAATCCTTTTTTTGAATCTTGTTTTTGTATTATATCAATCCCATCTATTATTTTCAAGGCTTTCGACAAAATGTTTCACGTGAAACATATAACATGCAGGAAATTAAACGTTTCACGTGAAACACTAATGCCGGAAAACAAGCTGATGTTTCACGTGAAACATCAGCTGACAAATAGATCAATGTCCTGCAGTGTCAAATTCTCATGCAGTGCAAAATTTAGACCATAAGCCAGCAGCTTCGCACTGTCAGATACAAAAGTGTCGATCTCTCTGGGTGTAACCATCATGTCCTCTCCCCTGTCCTTTCTGGAAATGTGGTTGTCTCCCGTTAAATCAGATACAAGGGTTGCGGCATATACCACTGTAGGGATTCCAGCGGAGATCACCGGAACACCGAGTGTATCTTCATTCAGTGCGTAGCGCCTGTTCCCCACGCCCGATCCAGGCTCAATGCCGGTATCGCAGATCTGGATGGTGGTGCAAAGCCGATCCATGCTGCGGGCGGCCAGTGCATCTACCGCGATGACTACATCGGGCTTGACAGCTTCCACCGCTCCTTTTACAATCGAAGCACTTTCAATACCTGTAGTGCCCAATACACCGGGGCAAATAACGGATACTTCTCCAAAGGCCTCAAATGTTTCCGGCATATAGGCTTTTAAATGACGGGTTACCATGAGGTGATCAGCGCACAGCGGGCCAATGGCATCCGGCGTAATTTGGGGATTGCCGAGACATGCAATCAGGCACCGGTCATGCTGTGGCAGTAAGGCATTTACAATTGTAGAAATACATTTTGCGCCGTCAATGAATGCATCATCATATCTGCGAAGCATTTTCTTTAATGAAACCGTATAGTATTTCCCAACGGGTTTACATAACACATCGGCGGCTTGCTGTGTTTGTACCAGCATGGTGTGGACCGGTATATTGTGGATGGTTTTGCGGGCGTATTCTACACCGGGGACTCCCCTGCCTCGTCCGTGTTCCTGCTTTGCCAAATCCCAACATTCCATGGCAAGATCGGTGCGAATATTTTTTTGCATGGAAAATTTTCCTCCGTAAAATACAAAATCTTGTGGTTAGTATTTCTGCTTACCACAAAACAATACATTCCAAAATTTTTATGAAAAAAATCAAAAAAATACTTGCTTTTTTTGTATTAACCTGATAAAATTATAATCCGCAAGTCTGTAAGACGTGTTATTTTATAGTAGGAGGTGGCAATAGAGCATGCCCAACATCAAGTCCCAGATGAAGAGAGACCGTAAGAACAAGGAACAGCAGGCAAAGAACAAGGCTGAAAAGTCCGCAATGAAGACTGCTATGAAGAAGTTCGACGCAGCAGTTACTGCAGGTGATAAGGAAGCTGCCGCAACTACCTATAAAGTTGCTGTTAGCGCAGTTGACCGTGCTGCAGGCAAGAACCTGATCCACAAGAACAACGCAGCTCACAAGAAGTCCGCTATGGACAAGAAGATGAACGAAATGGCTTAATCGCCTTTTGTGCTGCTGATATAGAAACCCGGTAATAGACCAAGCGTCTGTTACCGGGTTTCTATTTTTTTTAGATTTGTATTGACAGAAGTGCGCAGCTGTGCTATTGTATTAGTGAACTAGCACAATAGCACAAAGGAGGATGGACTATGGATTGGATACTCAGCAGTGACCGTCCAATCTGGCTGCAGTTAAAAGAACAGATCTCTGTGGGAATCGTAACCGGACAATATCCGCCCGGAAGCAGATTACCGTCTGTGCGAGAACTGGCAGTGAAAGCGGGGGTGAACCCCAATACCATGCAGCGTGCACTGACAGAGCTGGAACGCGATGGGCTTGCACATTCCATGGGGACCATGGGGCGCGTTGTCACGAATGACAGCAAAAAGATTGAGGAGATCCGTCGGCAGTTTGCCGATGAGATCATCCGGCAGTATCTGACGGGCATGGAACAGCTTGGATATACGCCAAAAGAAGCGTTTGAGATTTTGGAGGGATGGACGAATGAGTGAACCATTGGTACAAATCACAGATTTGAGTAAACAGTACAGCGGCAAGCTTGCATTGAAAGAGGTCAATCTGACCATACAGCCGGGCCGCATTATCGGTCTTCTGGGCCCCAACGGTGCGGGGAAGACGACATTGATCAAGATACTGAATGGTCTGCTGCAGCCGGATGCAGGTACGGTCATTATCAACGGCAACAAACCCGGCGTAGTGACGAAGAGTGAAGTGAGCTATCTGCCGGACAGACCCTACTTTGGAGACTGGATGCGGGTAAAGGATGTCTTTAAGCTATTTCAGGACTTCTATTGGGACTTCGACCGAGAGCGTGCTGCGGCAATGTGCAAAGCTCTGGGCATTGACGAAA
>JAGBAT010000030.1 GCA_017938835.1 Oscillospiraceae bacterium
GTAGTTGAGCACCTGAGTCGGCATATTGATATAACCCTCGACAGTCTCATATGACTTATCTACGGTCTTCACCCATATCTTGAAGTCATAGCCAAAGTTAAAGTGGTAGAGCATCATGTAGGGCTCGTCTTCGGCCTCAAAATTCGTGATCACATCCTGAATCCGGATGGACTTATCGTTCAAACCCGTCTCCACGCGGCGGCGCAGAGACAGATGACGGCTGTACATCTTCGTCTGGTGAACCTCGCCGGCAGCCGCCAGCACATAATTTTCTCCATCCCAGAAAGTATCGACTCCGAAATTCTTTGCAGGCGTGTGCGCAATCCGGCCATGCGTGGGATAGACGCCGCCATTTACCGCATGAATGCCCACGTTGTCCAGACCGCAGGTCACCAGCGCGCCGCCGGGCCACTGCTCCGCAAATTCCCCGTCCATGGCGTTAAACGCCTGAGGCGAAGTGAGACCGTTCTTGGACTGGAAGGACAGGTTCACTCCTTTGTAGGACAGATCATAGATGTCCATGCACCGATCCGGAACCAGCGTAAAGCGCAGGCCGGCGGCATTGTAAAACTCTGCCAGCTGGATTCCTTCTCCGCGTCCATAGAGCAGCTTTGTCTGGCGGACGCCGGCAATCTGATCGATATTGCCCAACTGTTTGAGAATTTCGATATTCATATTGCACCTCGTATTGTATAAACCGGTAATCGGTTTTGAGTTCTCTCCGGGAAATGCGCCGCAACGCCGTAACGGCTCGGTTCCATTTCACCTTGAAAATTCAGGTTTGCACTGCCCGAACGGCTTCCATGTGAAAAAAGGGGTGCCTCTTCGTGAGACAACCCTCCTTCGAATTTTATGCCTTGACCGAGCCAACCAGCAAACCGGAGACAAAGTAGCGGGAAATGAACGGATACAGGCACATGATCGGGAAAACGGTGACCACCGTGATGGCCATCTTGAGCGTCTGGGTGCCGACGCGGGCTCCGTTAGAGCTGTTGCCCTTGGCGACTGCCTCCTGCAGGGACTGGGAGACGTTGGCCTGCAGAGTCTGGAACAGATAGTACTGCAGAGTATACAGCTCGGGGTCCATGGAATTGTAGAACTGGGTATCGATGTAGCTGTTCCAGTTGGAAATGGCGCTGAACAGGATGACCGCAGCATTAACCGGCAGGCAGACGCGGAAGATTACCAGGAAGTACGACTGGATCTCGTTGCCGCCGTCGATCTGAACGGCTTCATCCAGCTCGCGGGGCAGGCTTTCAATATAGGTTCTCAGCAGAACAACATTGTAAGCGCTGGCCATGCCGGGCAGAATGTAAACCCAGAAAGAACGGGTCAGACCCAGGTTTTTGATCAGCAGGTAGACCGGAACGACGCCGGCGGAGAAGTACATGGTGAAGAAAATCAGCATGCGCAGGAACTTGCCGAACACCAGATCCTTCTTGCTCAGCGCGTATGCGCCCATGCCGCAGACGACCATCATGGAAAGCGGGCCGATGATGGTACGGGCCACGCTGACGAACATGGACATGTAGAAGTCCGCATCGCCAAACAGAGTCGCATATGCCTTCACGGTAAATCCCTGGGGCCAGAGGACCAGCGGGTTGGTGATCTTCGCCGGAGTGGACAGGGAATAAGAGATAACGTAAATGAACGGATAGGCCATTACGATGAACAGCGCGATCATAAACAGGGAATTGACGATATCAAACGCAAGACCGATCGGAGTAATCGGCTGGCGCACACCGTTTCTGTTTTTCTTAGTACGCATAGACAGCCCTCCTTAGAAAATGCCAGTGCCGTTCAGCTTGTCGACGGTCTTGTTGACGATAAGCAGCATCAGCAGACTGACCACAGTCTTGGCAATACTCGCAGCCGTTGCATAGGAATAGTCCATCAGCTTCAGGCCGTACTTGTAAATGTACATGTCCAGAACTTCCATGGTTTCCAGGTTGGTGGGATTCTGGAAGACCATGAACATATCCATATTGCTGTTGAGGATCCAACCGCTGTTCATGATCAGCAGAACGCACGCGGTGGGCAGCAGGCTGGGCAGAGTAATATACATAGCCTTCTGCAGACGGGTTGCGCCATCGATATCAGCAGACTCGTACTGATCCGTAGGAATACCCGCAGCAGCAGACATGAAAAGAACACAGTTGTAGCCGGTATGCTTCCACAGGTTCATGATGATCATCAGGCCCCAGGAATAATCGGCAGAACCAAGAAGGTTGAAGCCTCGCTTGATCACGCCGGCCTTCATCAGCGTCATGTTGATTGCGCCGGAGTTCACGGAGAAAAGGCCATTGACAATTGCGTATGCGATAACCGCAGACACGAAATAGGGGAAGAAGGTAACGGTCTGAACGGCCTTCGCACCGTTCTTCCACTTCACCTCGCGCAGCAGAAGGGTCAGACCCAGCGCACATGCGAGATTGTTGAAAACAGAAACGAAATTGATGACGACCGTGTTGCGCAGAAGGCGGGTCAGGTCATTGCTGTAGGAGAACAGGCGCTGGAACTGCTTCAGGCCCGTCCACGGATTTCCAAAAAGAGGGGCGCCAATGTGATAATCGGTAAAGGCCATGACCCAACCGGTCAGCGGCACATAGGAAAAGATAATCGTCAGAACCAACAGCGGCAAGAGCATCAGGAGCAACCACTTTTGACGCTTGATTCTCTGCCACAGTGTGGGACGATTGATCTGAAGCGACGTCAAGGTCATATCATCTCGCCACCTTTTCATTCGTCTTAAATA